>NZ_JACYLP010000034.1:0-135733 GCF_015272455.1 Thermoleptolyngbya sp. C42_A2020_037 | reverse complement strand
TTCGTTTTTCGTTCTTCGTTTTTCGTTCTTCGTTTTTCGTTTTTCGTTCTTCGTTCTTATTCGGAACCGCCTCCGTGCTTCACGCCCCGCAAAACCTGCAAACTCCCACCTGCATGGAGTGTCTGAGTGACCGTCTGGAAGCCCGACTTTGACAGCAGTTGGGGCAGATCGGTTTGAATGAATTGCCAGGCGGTTTCGGTTTCAAATAGCCAGAAAAAGACGGCTAGACCCGGCATATAGAGCGGATTCGTTGGCTTATGCACATCAATGGCTGCAAAAATGCCGCTGGGTTTTAGCACGCGATAGCATTCTTTGAGAATTTGCCGAAGCTGGTCGGGCTGCATTTCGTGCAGGGCAGCGCTGGTGTGAACGAGGTCAAACTGATCATCGGGAAAGGGCATATCTTCTGCCCAGGCCTCTACAAAGGTTGCCTTGGGAACATTCTGCTGGGCGCGGCGAATGGACAGCGGAGACGCATCCAGCCCAGTGACCGGCAGAGCGTGCTCATCAGCGGACTGCGGAAATCGCTCCACGAGAAATCGAGTCGTCTGCCCGCTGCCACAGCAGAGATCGAGAACCTGCGTGTTTTTGTCAAAAGATAGCCCCGCCAGCGCAAGCTGCCGAAATCGGGCCTCGCCGCCCACTGCCACGGCCGCCAGACGGGAAATGCTGTCGTAGAGCCACTGATGGCGATAGCTCAGATCTCGCAGGATCGTTGCCAAACCTTACCCCGCCGTGCTGCTCAGCAGATTCCAGTGATTATTCTCGGCAACAGCCCGGTTTACTAGGCTAAACATCCGCCAGCAGTGATTATCGCTTTTGAGCGGCAGTTCTTCGTTTTTGACCACCACATTCATGCGGACTTCGTCCTCAGGGGAGGCGATCGCCGTTTTATCGATCAGCACTTCCACCGTGACGAGTTGGGCATAGGTAACGCCACCGGGTTTCTCGCGGGCTACCATGTAGTCCTCACCGTCGTAGATCACCGCACAGTTGCAGGATTGGAGCACGTCCTCCAGCAAATGTCGAAAGCGATCGAGCGGCGTTGCAATCGTGAACAACTGGGTATAGCGAGCCATAGTAACCTCGGACACGCAAGTGCAATTAAAAAATGATAGCAAACTCATTCAGCCAACTGTCAAACGACAGCGAGGGTAGTCGCCTAGCGGGGCTTGCAGAGCGTTACACTTTGCCGGACAATCCAGAACGCGATGCCCTAAAGCGAGACGCAGTGAGCGGCAGACTGTGCCGAGTGCGGCGGCTGTTGATAAAGAAATTAACATAGCGAATTATTGGCGCATTCTACCATGCCCTTTTTTGAATAAAACGGTTCTGCTGTACAGAATTCAGCAATTTTTTGTCTCTGATTTGAGCGCTGTTGCTCCGTCGCCCAGTTTCGGCTGAAAAGTATCCCTTGATCAATGCAAAATTTACTCGATTTGCTGAAACTACAGCCCTCTCCTCTGCCTAACAAAGGGATGCTCATCGTATTTGAAGGAGGCGAAGGCAGCGGCAAAACGACGCAACTGGGGCGATCGCACGATTGGCTCATGAACCAGTTTGATGGCAGTTCCTTTACGGTTGTAAAAACGCGAGAGCCAGGAGGTACAGAACTGGGGCAGCAGATTCGGAAACTGCTGTTGCATCCCGATTTGGCAGAGCCAACGCAGGATCGGGCAGAATTGCTGCTGTTTGCGGCCGATCGGGCGCAGCATGTGGAGGGCTTTTTGCGGCCGGCGTTGCAGCGGGGGGCGCTAGTGCTATGCGATCGCTTTACCGATTCCACCGTGGCATATCAGGGCTATGGGCGCGGACTCGATCTGGCGCTGATTCATCAGCTTAACCAGATTGCGACAGGTGGGCTAGAGCCAGACCTAACGCTGTGGCTAGATGTAGACGTGACCACGGGCCTCGGCCGGGCCCAGCGGCGGGGCAGCGCCGACCGCATGGAACAAAACCAGGTGGAATTTCATCAGCGGGTGCGACAGGGATTTTGCGACTTGGCGGCGGCGCACCCCCAGCGAATTCGGCGGGTAGACGCAAACCGCAGCGCCGACGAGGTGTTTCAGGACGTACAGCAGATTTTGCAAGAGGCGATCGCCCAATGGTGCAGCCCCTAACGGGTTCCGTTGATCCAACTAGTAATACAACCAGGGCATTTGCAAATCTCGTCGGCCAGCCGCAGGCCGTCGAGCTATTGCAAAGCGCCCTCCAGCGCGATCGCATTGCACCGGGCTATCTGTTTGCTGGGCCAGCGGGCGTGGGGCGCAGCTTGGCGGCACTAGGCTTTGCCGAGCGACTGCTGGCGCGTCATCCCCAGGAGCCATTTTCAGCCGTCCGCCAGCAGCGCATCGCCCAGCGCAACCATCCCGATTTTCTCTGGATAGAGCCGACCTATCTGCACCAGGGCAAGCGGCTGTCGGCGGCCGAGGCGGCAGAACAGGGCATCAAGCGGCGATCGCCCCCACAGATTCGCCTGGAGCAAATTCGGGAGATCGCGACCTTCCTTGGTCGTCCGCCGCTGGAAGCGCCCCGCGCCGTCGTTGTAGTGGACGATGCCCACACCATGGCCGAAGCCGCCGCCAATGCCCTGTTGAAAACCCTGGAAGAACCCGGCCGCGCGACGCTGATCCTGATTGCGCCCAGCGTGGAGTCGCTCCTGCCCACGCTGGTCTCGCGCTGCCAGCGGATTCCCTTTCGCCGCCTCAGCGCCGACGATTTAGCCACCGTTTTGCAACACCTGGGGCACGATGAGATTTTGCAGCATCCGGACCTGCTGGCGCTGGCCCAGGGCAGCCCCGGCGAGGCGATCGCCCAGTGGCAGCAACTCCAGACCGTGCCGCCTGACTTATTGCAAACCGCACTCCAAGTTCCAACGACGATCCGTGCCGCGCTAGAACTTGCCCGCAGCATCGACCAAAACCTGGATTTGGAAGCCCAGCTTTGGCTGGTGGACTACGTGCAGCAAGCCTACTGGCGATCGCAGCAGCCCGCCATCCACCTGGAACGTTTGGAAACGGCTCGTCGTCACCTGCTGGGCTACGTGCAGCCGCGCTTGGTGTGGGAAGTGACGCTGATGGAAATCGCGGCTGCTGAATCCCCACCCTAGTGCAGTGTCATGGTTTAGCTTTAGGGTGATGCCTTGGCTCGTAGTCAGCGCTTCAGCGCTAAAGCACTGACTACCAACCTAAGTCCTAGCTATGACATAGCACTAGAGAAAACACACGCTAGATGTAGGGGCGCTTGTTCAAAAACTGCGTCTGAATTCTGCAAACCTGAGATAGAGTTAAGTGTTCCAAATTAGTGTCTTAAATTTAGAGTCCCGACTCAGCATCCCCTTCTGCCCAGTTTCGGTTGGTAACTCGAAATCTGCCCCTTGAAACGAATCCCGCCGCCATGACTTTGCTCTCGATTCTCTTTGGGCTGTTTTTCCTCAGCGTGCTGGGGCTGTATTGGTCAGCGCCAGGGCGATCGCTCAAGCTGTGGGTGCTGCTAGCCGCCAGCCTGGTGTTCTATAGCTCGCTGCAATTTCAATACGTGCCGCTGCTGCTGGTGATGATGATCATGACCTATCGCATCGGCATCGGGCTGAGTGCGCCCATCGACTGGCGGATCGAGAACGAAAACTGGCAGTTTGCCCAGCATGACTGGAACCGTCGGCGGCTGCGGCTGCTGATTATTGGCATTGGGCTGAATGTGCTGCTGCTGCTGGGGTTCAAGTACATTCCATTTTTTGGGGCGGTGTTGGGCAACTGGCTCAAGCTGCCTGCGCTAACGACGGGGGCGGCCACCCTTGGGCAAACCCTCATCGCGCCGCTGGGCATCAGCTACTTTTGCTTTGAGTGCATTGCTTACCTGGTGGACGTGTATCGCGGTGCGCCTGCTACCTTCGACTGGCTCAAGTTTTCAGCCTACAAGCTATATTTTCCCAAGCTGCTGTCGGGCCCGATTACCCGGTTTCACCCACTAGCAGCGCAGTTTCAAGCCCAGCCATCGCTGACCACGCCCCAAGTCGCCGAGGGTCTGTGGCTCATTGCCTGTGGCGCAGTGAAAAAGCTGCTGATTGCCGACCATCTGGCCACGCTGGTCAATCTCAGCTTCGACAACGTAGCGCGGGCGGGCAGTGGCGACCTGTGGCTGGCGATCGCCGCCTACGGGTTCCAGCTTTATTTCGACTTCAGCGGCTATGTCGATGTGGCGCGGGGCCTTTCTGCGCTGCTGGGCATCACCTTGCCGCAAAATTTCAACTTCCCCTACTTCAGCGCCAGCATTGCGGACTTTTGGCGACGCTGGCACATGACGCTGGGCGACTGGCTCCGCAACTATCTGTATTTTCCGCTGGGGGGTTCCCGCCAGGGATTGGTGCGAACCTGCCTCAACCTAATGGTGGTGATGATTATCGCCGGACTCTGGCACGACGCAGGCTGGGGCTTCATCGTCTGGGGAGCGCTGCACGGGCTGTTCTTGGTGGTGCATCGCCTAGCGGACGCACTGAGCGAGCGGTGGGGTTGGCTGAGGGCAGGTTGGAAGAGTGTACCAGGAACGCTGCTGGGCTGGGGACTGACGCAGTTTTCGGTATTGTTTGCCTGGATCTTTTTCCGGCTGCCCAACCTGCAAGATTCGCTGCTGGTGGTGCAGCGGCTCTGGGGCCACCCCGCCGACGTGCAGTTTGCCCAAAAGATTTATATTGAGACGTTTCAGAGCGATCGCCTCCATCTCTCACTCCTGCTGCTGGCCCTCTTCGGCGGTATGACGCTGGTGTATGCCGTCAACCGCTGGCTCAAGTTGCAGCTCAACTGGCCCGTCAAGCTATTGCTGGTTCCCCTCTGCCTATTTGCGGCCTGGCTGCTGGCTCCCAACGAAAGCCCGCCTTACATTTATTTCGATTTTTAACGTTTAGAAAATCCGGATAGTTTTTGAGAAAAGTCAAAAGCCGCATACTTTTTCTCAAAAATCTAAAGGCTTTGTAAAAGCTAGGGGTTTCCGCTAGAAAAAGGGCGATCGCCCCTGCGATTCTAGAGGGTATGAATTGGCAGTGCCTCGGTAAATCTGTTGAGCGCTTCGGCTTACGCTTAGACGTAAGAAAATGCTTCACAGATCAGAACGTGTAAAGGTTTCTCCCTGTTGATGACTCCTGCCAATTCTAATTTTTAAGATCCGCTCGTTTTCGAGTGGCGAACGCCTTTCTCGGCGTTAGTTTCTGACGAAAATCCAGCGCTGAACACTTGAAATGAGATAGCCCCATCCATCTTCGAGATAGAGGGCTTATTTCTCATGGATAAATCTTGGAAAAGCCTCATAAACGCCTTATTAAGGCTCACAAACGCCTTATTAAAAAGTGCGTGTGGGCAATTATTTGACCCTGATTGACGGACTTAGAGCATCGACGGTATCTACCCATATCTGCAATTTTCTCACCCCTTCCACGTCAACTCATTTTTGGGAATTAAGAGTAGTCATGGCTGTTATTGATAACGTAGATACCTTTGAGAAACTGCTTGCCGCCATTAACTCCACCAATTCCAACGGCCAGGCAGACGAAATCAGAATTACGCAAAACATTGTTTTAACCAACGCCCTGCCTTTTATTCGAGAAGATGTCAGCCTGACGATTCGAGGCATCGGCGAGGGCATTACGCTTAGCGGCGATGCCAATGGCAACGGCATTAACGATGAAGGCGATGTCCGCATTTTCTTCATCGAAAGCGGTCAGATAACGCTGGAAAACTTAACACTGACGAATGGCCGGGCCCAGGGCGGCGATGGGGGCGGCGGCGGCGCAGGACTGGGCGGCGCACTGCTGATTTATGACGGCAATGTCACAGTCAACAATGTCACCTTTAGCAATAACCAAGCGATCGGCGGCAACGGGCTGACGGGCGCAGGGCGCGGCGGGGGTGGCATGGGGGGCGCGGGCGGCATTGCGTCGGCGGCCGGTGGCGCGGGGGGCGGCGGCGGCTTTGGCGGCCCCGGTGGCAACGGTGGTTCAGACGGCGCGGGCGGTGAAGGTGGCCCCAGCACCGGAGCCAGCGGTTCCCTCAGTAGCGCCAGCGGCGGCCGCGGCGGCGACAGCGCAGGCTTGACGGGCGGGGGCGGCGGCTCAGGGGCCAATGGCGGCTTTGGCGCGGGTGGCGGCGGCGGCGGCGGCTCCACCACCAACAACGGCGGCAACGGCGGCAACGGCGGCTTTGGCGGCGGCGGCGGCGCGGCTTCTCCGGCAGGCGGCAACAACAGCAGTCAGGGCGGCGCGGGCGGCTTTGGCGGCGGGGCGGGCGGCGGCGGTTCGTTGAATAGCGCAGGCGGCTTTGGCGGCGGCGGCGGCTTTGGCGGCGGCGGCGGCGGTGGCGCAGGCTTTGGCGGCGCAATTTTTATTCGCTCTGGCTCGCTCACGATTACCGATAGCCTGTTTTTGGATAACCTCGCTCAGGGCGGCACCGGGCCCGGCGGCAACGGCAGCGGGCTGGGGGGCGCAATTTTTGCGCTGGATCGGACGACGAACCCCAACGGCAACAATGCCAACATGCCCAGTACACTACCCACGATTACCGCGTCGGGCCTGTTTGCACGGGGCAATCGCTCCAGCAGCAACCCCAGCACCAATAACATTTACGGCAACAGTGGCGTGGTCTTTCGCGTGCCGCCGGAGGTGCTGTCGGTGGCGATCGCCCCACCCGCGCTGACCAATGCTAGCAGTGTCTCGTTCACCGTCACCTTCAGCAAATCCGTCACGGGAGTCGATCCCACGGACTTTGAACTGGTGACGACGGGGGCGATCGCCAATGCGTCCATTACCAGCGTGACGGGCGGTGGCAATACATTCACCGTTGCCGTCAGCACCGGCACAGGCAGCGGCACGCTGGGGCTGAGGGTGCTAAACGACAAGACGATTAAAGATGCGGATGATGGCGTGCTGCTGGCTCCGTTTACTGGAACGCCCCGCTACACCATTGATAAAACCGCACCCACGGCCGATATTGTTGATGTTACGCCCGATCCCCGCCCTGGCATTGCGGTGGATACCATCACGATTCGGTTTAGTGAAGTCATCCGCAATTTTGACCTGTCTGACCTACTGCTGAGCCGGGATGGGGCGATCGCCCCGCTGGTGGCCGCAACCCTATCCACCATCGACAATCAGACCTTTACCCTGCGCGGGCTACAGTTTTCAACGGGTCGAACAGGCCGCTATCAACTGACGCTGGATGTCAACGACATCACCGACTTGGCGGGCAACCCGCTGGCCCAGGCCGCCTTCGAAACCTGGCAAATGTCTTTCGACGACTTGAGATTCCCTCAACCTGAGGATATTCCCCCTGCGCCAAATGGCAACTTGGGCACGCCCGTCCTGTTCCAACTGGGCAGGCGGCCGCAGCGGATCAATGGGACCAACCGCGCCGATCGCCTCAAGGGAACCAACAAGAGCGATCGCATTCTGGCTCGTGGCGGCAACGATACCGTCAAGGCCCTGGGCGGCAACGATTTAGTCAGCGGGGGCGCAGGAAATGATGTGCTGCGCGGCGGCAATGACGGCGACCAGCTTGTAGGCGGCGTAGGCGACGATCGCCTGTTTGGGCAGGCCGGCGACGACGTGCTGATTGGCGGGCTAGGAAACGACACGCTGGCGGGCGGCGGCGGCAAGAATATGTACGTGTTCAATAGCCTCAACGAAGGCATCGACACGATTCTGGGCTTTAGCCAACTGGATGTGATTGACCTGCGGGGCATTTTCAGACAGCCTGCGTTTGGCGGCAGCGGTACACCGTTCCAGCGGCTGCGGGAGTTTGTCAAGCTGGCACAAGCAGGCACTGCAACCCAGGTGCTAATCGACTCAGACGGTGCGGGCGAAGGCAAGGATTTCGTGGCGATCGCCCAGCTCAACAACACGTCGATCAACAGCCTCAGCACGCTGAACTTTGTAATCTGACGGTCATTTAACGTCGGTCTAATGCAAGGCTGCTGAAATAAGCTAGCCGTTTGTAGCGACTTCAGTCGCCCTATTCACGGACGTTTGTAGTGGCGACTTCAGTCGCCCTATTCACGGCTAGCCCCTCAGAAGCAGGCTAAAGCCTGCACTACAAACAAAGCCTGCACTACAAGCCGGGGGCAGAACTTCCGCCCCAGAATCATGGGGCCATCATGGGTCGCGTCTCATACGCCTGTCAACCGTTGATAAATCGCGGTTGGCAGGCGACGATTTCCGCTGCCATTCTGGAATTCGTCGATTTTTTTATTTTGTTCTCGGATGCGGCGCGACAGGAGGCGAATAATGTTGACGGCAATGCTGGGGGTTTCTTCGATCGCCTCATAGAGCTGCTGCTGGGTCAGCGTCAGACACTCGCAGCGGTCAATCGTAGTGACAGAGGCAGAGCGCGGCTCCGCGTCAAACACCGACATTTCCCCAAAGCACGCGCCCTTTTCGAGTCGAGTAATTTCCCGATCAGCCAGGTGAACGCGAACGCTGCCTTTGACCAGAATGTAGAGCGATCGCCCTTCCTGCCCCTGGCTGACAATAGTATGCTGCGGCGGAAATTCCTGCTCATCCATAATGGAAGCCAGGCGCACCAAAAAGTCGTCCCGCAGTTCTTTGAAAATGGGGACCCCGCGCACAAACAGGAGGCGATCAACGCTTGTCAGCATACCAACTTAAACCCTGCATCAACCCAAACCACCTAGCATCCATTCGGAAATGCCCTATACTCTGTGGGTGGGCTGCTGCGTGTTGTCTGTTCCATCCGTAGGTTGCCCATGCAGAGAATTCTATTCATCTTTTGTCCAGAAATTTCGCTGAATCACGACCGAAAGGAAAATTTACAGCCGACACCAGCCGGAGTGCTTCCCGGCGGAGTTGTCCATTGAAGGAAGATCGATGTGAACGTCTATCGAATCGCATTGAACCGATGTTGCACTCGCTGAGTTCGCTGAACTCGCTGAGTTTACGAATGAAGTCTGCCTGAAAAAAAGGGATCACGTTGGCTCCCAGCCCATCGGCAAATCTGGCGGGCGGGGTGGGTTGAAACGCGGCGGCGGGTCGGGCGGTTTTGCAGGATGGGCGAGGATCTTGCCGTTGCCGTTGTGAGTTGAAGCAGCACTGTACTTCTGCAACAATTGCTCGACTTGGGCAGCGACGAGTCGATTGGGGTCACGACTGAGCATGGGCAGCAATTCCCGCAGGGTGCGCGGCGATGCCACTTCTAAGTAAGCCACTGCCGCCTCCCGCACAAACCCTGTAGGATGGTGCAAACAGGCAATAATCTGAGCGGGCATGAGGCTCCACCGCTGTTCGCGGGCCACGTGGACGCTGCAAGCCAATCCCCAGTCGGACAGAAAATGCCGCAGATCGAGCAGGTGTCGGAGGCGATCGCTCGGCGACAGGGGTTGATAGTCTACAAACTCATCCAGGCTTTCCAGCTTTTCCAGATCGGGGCGGCTATCGAGAATGCTTAGCAGCGCCCGCTTGCTCTGGATATCGAGCGTGTTATCTAGGATTTCTAGCCCCCGCGCCACGCTTTCCGAAGAATGGGATTGCAGGTTAAACGCGGCGGCTTGAATGGCGCTGGAGGGATACAGCAGCCGCATTAGTAGGAAGAGACGCTGTCGGGCATCGTCTTGCAAATCGCTGAGGGCGCGGCGCAGCAGGTCGGCGGCTTGCCCCGGCACCCGCTCTGGCGGCAAATCCAGTAGACAAGCATAGACCTGCCCAATCAGCATTAGCTCCAGGTTGATCAGTTCCTCTACGCCGCTCCGCCCCAATTCGTCGGCGACTGCATCAATGCCAACTTCATTGGGAATTTTTAGCAGGGTTCGTAGAATCGTTCGGCGGCTGGGCCCCCAGGCGGTTTCCAGGTTGCGAACCAGAGCGCGAACCGCGTCGGGGGTGCCAATGCGCCCCAGCGTTTTCCAGGCGCAAGTGCGAATGATTTCGGGTTTGTAGGTATCTTTGCCCAGGGTTACTAGCAGGGGAATCGCGTCGTCGCCCAGGCGAGTCAGCGCCTGCATCGCGGCTTCGCGGGTCGATTTGAATTGCAGGGCCCGCAGCAGCGAGGGGTAATATTCCTCGGTGCGGGTGGCGGCGATCGCCTCTAGCAGGGCACAGCGCACCCGCAGCGACTCATCCCGCAGCAGCGGCTCGATGTAGATTCGCAAGGCTTGCAGGTACAGCGCCTCGCCCAGCGCCCGACAGCCCATTACCCGTTCTCGTTCGCGCTTGTGGGTCAGCATTCGCCGCAGCGTGTCGGTGGCTTCGGCTCGCTGTTCGGGCGTGCCCCGCCGCAACATCAGGGATGCTGCCGTGCCGCGCACTTCGGGATCGGCGGACGGGTTGAGGTAGGGGCGTAGCCGCTCGATATCTGGGTCGGGGTCGGTCAGCCAGATATAGCGCAGGGCGATGGAAAGCACATCGGGTGGTAGCGGTTGTTCAATGAGCGATCGCACCAGCGGCAAAAACAGCGGATTGGGATTTTCCGTCATCACCAGCAGGCTCTGGCGCTGGAGCGCGGGCGAAAAATCGGACAGCATCGGAGCCAGTACCTCGCCCACGCCCTTGGGATCAATGTGGGCTAGTAGCTCAATGCAGGATTGCTTGTCGGCATCGGTTCCTTTGCCCAGCGCATCGATCACCGCCCGCTTAAACGTCCGCAGATCTACATCTGACAGGCTGAGTTCGCCCCGGTCGGCACTGATCACAAGTAGATCAACGTAGCGCGATCGCAGCAGCCACACCGTCACAAACCACAGCGCCCCGCACAGCATAATCTGGAACATGAACACCAGGCTTTCGGCATCTTGCAGCGCAGCCGCGTCGCTGCCGTTAAAAATGCGCTGACACAGCCACAGCGTCATCAACATGCCCACGCCCGTCAGCCCAGAGGAAAACGGCTCGGCAATGCCCCGCACAATGGACTGCACACGGCTGCGAACGTTATCCGGCACAGGCTGAAACAGAATTGGGCCGGTACTGGCCAGCACGGTATAGCGCAGCAGTTCATCGGCAAATTTCAAAATCACCATGCCGATAAACAGACTCAGCCAGCCCATCATCGATACCAGGCTGATGATGAAGATCAGTGCAGGCAGGGCCATCGTCACCACAAATACGCCCAGCCGCTCGATCGCCCGACTGGAGACAAACCACTGCACGAGTAGCTCAAACGTCCCCAAAATCGCGCTGAAAAAGGCCAAAAAGTCGGCAAGCTGCTCGCCGCTCACCCGTCGCTCTAGCTGCGCCAGATATTGAAAATCCAGCAGTAGCCATAGCACCTGCGCCATCACAAAAAATGCCACCAGCAGAATCACATACCGCTGGAGCGGTCGCCGCAGTCGGCGCGTGGTGAAGTCGGGCTGGCGCTCTTGCAGCAGTCGCCGGGGCGAATCAGGGAAAAACTGGCTGTAGGAACGGCTGAGGCGATAGAGAATGCCTGCCCCGATCATCAGCATGACTCCCGCTAGCAACACCACGTTATTTAGCCCGACGAGCGATCGCAGCAATGGCAGCGACAGCCCACTCAGCACATCCGCCAGCAGCACGCCGCTGCTAATCATGGGATAGGCCCGCTTGATTTCGCGAATGTTGAACAACTGGTTGGCAGTGATCGAGGTCGTCAGCTCATTGAGGACATAAATCGCCTCCATCCAGAGCCGCATCAGAAACACGCTGTAGCCCATCATCAGGGGCATCGCCAGCCCCAGCCGAAACAGCGGCAGCGGCAGCGCCATCAGCACCGCGATGACTACAATTACTTGGCGCAGGGGCAGAAACTTTTGCAACAGCGAGTAAAAGAAGCCCAGAACCGTGCCGATGCCTGCACTGACGATATAGATCCAGGGCAGCGAGTTTGCACCATATTCATCCAAAAATAGGGCAGCAATGCTGACCTCTAGCCACAGCACGCCAATCGACGTGGCAGTGTAAAAGGCAAACATCAAAAAGGTGCGCTCGCTTTCCTCTGGCCGCAGATTGAGCCATTGCAGCAGCGTCCGTCCGGCGGGAAGCCGGGATTTCTTTGCTGAGGTTGTGCGCGATGATCCACCCGTCCGTGCCATGATGCCCAGGGAACTTGTGAAAGAAGCGATGCCTGATACAGCATTTTCTTGCGGGGTGAGGCACATGCTGCCCTCACGAGGCAAGGGCTTATTGACCATCCGTGTGCCTCACTAGCTTCAAAAACGCTGTATCTGCCTTACATCTTACGCAAGCTGGGAAGGTCTGGAGCCGTTTTCCCCATTTTCTGAAGCTTGTTTGCTGGAGTCTGGCTGGCCAGACAGCAAAAGCTTGAAGCAGAATTTGAACATGGGTCACTCGGTTCCTAGGGACTGCCTTCAGCGTTCCCAAAACGGGCTGGAACCGATCCAGCAAAACACAACCTGAAATTTTCTAGTGATGGGGCAACCCAAAGTTACACCCTGCGACCGATTAAAACCTCTGATTGTTGGCTGAGACACATTATTCATGGGATCTGATAGAACTGATTTGGTTCGTTTTTGTTCATTCACCTGTGGTAAAGTGCCGACTGTCTGAAACGCAGGCAGTGCTTTGCTTCCGAGCCGCTCGGATGTTTTTCTACACACTTAAACCCCTACGAATGAGGAGCTACGAATGTACAAGAAGCTAGTTGCTTTGGTCTGCACGCTGGGTTTGGCAGCCATGCTGGGCGCTTGCGGTGGTGGCAGTGAGCCTGCTGGCACCGAATCGCCTGCTGGCACTGAGTCGCCCGCTCCTTCGCCAACGACCACGCCGTAGTTTGTTGGGAGTTAGCCTGCCATTTCGCATTCACCGTCTACTCATCGCTTGTCTGCCTATCGCTGGTATTGGCTAACTCAGTGCATTCTCGTGTTCTAGCTTCATTCACCTGACGTTTCATCTCGATCAGCTATCCACGGCGATCGCCCCTCTGGAATTCTGGCAATACGGGTATTCCAATGCGCGTATGCTGAGAGAGGCCTCTGCCGTGGATTTTTATTGGTCAAGACCCATGCACCTGCTGCAATTCAGCACCTCCCACTATTGCCGCAAAGCTCGGCTGGCGCTGGGCTATAAGCAACTGCCATTCACGGTGGAAAATCTGACCCCGGGGCTGCACGCGCTGAAGCTAAAGCCGCTGACGGGGACTACCACCGTGCCTGTGCTGCTGCCAGCGCTAGAGGGGCAGCCGGGGGCGATCGCCGACTCTAGCCACATTTTTGAATTTCTCGACCAGCACCAGCCCGACCCGCCCCTCTATCCTGCCGATCCGGTTCAGCGCAGCCAGGTGAAGCAGCTTGAAGACTGGCTCGACGAGAGCGTTGGTGTTGCTACGCGCTTTGTTTACTACGACTATCGCGCTGGCGAGGGCAAGGCCATCGATCCGTCGCTGATGAGCCAGGCCGTGATTGCCATCGTGCGCCGACAATATGGCATGAACGCGGCGCGGGTCAAGCTGGCGGGCGATCGCCTTGCCGACGCGCTCACCTACCTCCAGCAGCACTGGAAAGACCGCGAATATCTGGTGGGAACCCAGCTCACCGCCGCCGACCTCGCCGCCGCCGCCCTGCTCAGCCCGCTGGCCCTGCTGCCCCACTATCGGGCGGCCCATCCCTGGCTATTTGAGAAAATCGCCGCTGTGCATCAGCGCTGTGGAGAACCCCTGCCGCCGGGGTTGGCTTAAATTTAAGCTAGCCAAGTGCGAGTCGCTGACCCAGATTGCCTTTGAAATTTCTAAAATGCTCTACGTCGTTGCTACGCCCATCGGTAATCTGGAAGACATGACCTTTCGGGCAGTGCGGATTTTGCGGGAGGTGGAGGCGATCGCCGCTGAGGACACGCGCCACACGGGCAAGCTACTCCAGCATTTTCAGATCACCACGCTGCAGATCAGCTATCACGACCACAACCGCACCAGTCGCCTGCCGGAACTGCTTGCCCGCCTAAAGCAGGGACAGTCCATTGCGCTGGTCAGCGATGCCGGAATGCCAGGAATTTCCGATCCGGGCTATGAATTGGTGGCAGCCTGCGTCGAGGCAGGGATTCCCGTGGTGCCAATTCCGGGAGCCAGCGCCGTGGTGACGGCCCTCAGCGCCGCCGGACTGCCCACCGATCGGTTTGTGTTTGAAGGATTTCTCCCCGCCAAGGGCAAAGAGCGGCGCGATCGCCTCGATGCGCTCCAGTCCGAATCACGAACGCTGGTATTTTACGAGTCGCCCCACCGCCTGCGGCAAACCCTGGCGGATTTTTCGGAAACCTTTGGCGGCGATCGCCCTATTGTGCTGGCGCGGGAACTGACCAAACTGCACGAAGAATTTTGGCGCGGCACGGTGCAGGAGGCGATCGCCCACCACGAAACCCGCGACCCCCAGGGCGAATACACCGTCCTGTTGGCCGGCAGCATAGCCGCCCCCGTCGTTTTGTCGGAAGCCGCCCTCAAAGCCGAACTCGCTGCTCTGATACAGCAGGGACTCTCCCGCTCTCAGGCCAGCCGCCAGCTTGCCCAGCAAACCCAACTCCCCCGCCGCGACCTCTACCAGTTGGCCCTAACGCTGCCGGATTAAGCAACGGGATGTGCAACGTTGCTGATTCCCCTCACCCTTAATCCCTCTCCCAGAGCGAGAGAGGGACTTCAAGCCTTCCCCTTACTTCCCTGCTTGCGACTTGGGAAAAGGGGTTGGGGGATGAGGGCAACCTGCTAGTCTTCCAGCGCCGCCAGCAGCGCCTCGCCCATCGCCTTGCAGCCCACCAGAGTCATGCCGTCGGACATAATATCGCCCGTGCGGTAGCCCTGGTCGAGGACTTTGAGGACGGCCCGTTCGAGGCGATCGCCCGCCTCCGGCTCGTTCAGCCCATAACGCAGCATCATCGCCGCGCTCAGTACCTGCGCCAGGGGATTGGCCTTGTCCTGCCCTGCGATATCCGGGGCAGAGCCGTGGACGGGTTCAAACAGGCCGGGGCCCGAGGAGCCAAGGCTGGCAGACGGCAACATGCCGATACTGCCCGTCAGCATAGCCGCCGCGTCGGAGAGAATATCGCCAAACAGGTTGCCCGTAACGATCGTGTCGAACTGCTTGGGATTTCGCAAAAGCTGCATAGCCGCATTGTCCACGTACATATGGGTTAGCTCTACGTCGGGATAGTCGGCCGCCAGCTTCGTGATCGTGTCGCGCCACAGTTGCGAAACTTCCAGCACATTGGATTTATCTACGGAGCAGAGCCTTTTGCGGCGCTTGCGGGCAGCTTCAAAGGCGACGCGCCCAATTCGCTCTACTTCCGACTCGGTGTAGACCATCGTGTTTACGCCGCGCCGTTCACCCGTTTCGCTGGTAAAGATGCCCCGCGGCTGCCCAAAGTAAATGCCGCCCGTTAGCTCTCGCACCACCATAATGTCCACGCCGTCCACCACCTCGCGCTTGAGGCTGGAGGCATCGACCAGTTGCGGCAAAATGCTAGCGGGGCGCAGGTTGGCAAACAGTTCCAGCCCTGCCCGCAGCCCCAGCAGGCCGCGTTCCGGCCGCTGGTCGTTGGGCAGCGTGTCCCATTGATAGCCGCCAATCGCCGCCAGCAGCACGGCATCGCTGTTTTTGCAGAGTTCCAGCGTGTCAGCGGGGAGGGGACTTCCCGTTGCGTCGATGGCTGCCCCACCCAGCAGCGCCTCCTGAAACTCGAAGCGGAGGTCAAGCTGTTGCCCCACTTTTTTGAGCAAATCGACCGCCACCGCAATGATTTCGGGGCCGATGCCGTCGCCAGGGAGGAGGGTGATGCGGTAGGTCTGGGTCATAGTTCGGGAGTCTGGGGTTAGAGATTAGGGATTCAGTCTGGGCGTTGGGTGGAGACGCACAGCGATCGCCTATTTTACCGCTCAGCGGCCCTGCAATGACCTACAGGCGGCGCTTCAAGACCAGCAGCGACAGATTATCCAGCACGTTTTCCTGCCCCATGTGCTGGCGCACGTCCTGAATGACGGCTCGGTGGACAGCGCTGGCTGGCTGGGTCCAATGCTGACCCACGACGCGATAGAGGCGATCGAGACCATACATTACGCCATTTTCATCCAGGGCGCTGGGCAGGCTGCTGGTATATAGCACGATGCCATCGCCCGGTTGCAGTTCAACGGAGGCGCGTTTGGTGAAGGCGGTGATGTCAAACTCCAGCCCCAGCGGCAGAATCAGGTCGGTCATGCTGACCCGCTCGACGCGCCCCGAAGCCCTTACCACCACAAGATCCTCATGCTGCCCGCTGACGCTGAGGCTGCCGTTGAGATAATTCAGCACGGCCAGGGTCAGTTGCTGTTGAGCGCTGAGGCGCTCGATGTTCTTATACAGCGTCCGGTTCAGCGTTTGCAAAAAGCGCACCGAACTGCGATCGCGCAATTCGGCCAGCGTCCGCACGGCCGTCTGCACCATCAGCATCAGCACGCCACTTTCCAGACCGCGCCCGCCCACAATGCCAACGCTGAGGGTGACAATACCGTCCGTTTCCACCACGTCGAAATAGTCGGTGCTGTCTTCATCGGTCAGATCAGTAAAGGCTGACACGTCCAGCGTTTGAATTGCGCTCAAATCTTCTGGCGTGGGCAGGATCATGTCCTGAATCTGGCGCACCACGTCCAGTTCGGCCGCCATTCGCAGGTTTTCTTGCTTGAGTCGCTCGTTCAAATCCACAATTGCCGCGTTGGCTTGGGCCAGTTCTGCTGTGCGCTGCTGTACCCGGTCTTCCAGGCTATGATTTGCGTCTCGCAGCGCTTGTTTAGACTGGTCGTTTTGGTACAGCACGGCGCACAGAAGCAGCGTCGTCAGGGCGATTGCCGCGATGCACGACTGAAGCAGCAGCAGCGACTCGTTCATTGAGCTGCGGGTAAAGGAACCCAGGCCCTTCGCTGTGCTAACCACCGCCAGCAGAGACAGCAACACCATCATCAGCGTGGCCCCTGGCGACCGAAACCGAAACGCCGCCCACACAATCACCGGAATCAGCAGATACTCCACTGGGTATTTGTCCACCAGCGCCACTTCGCTGATGCCAATCACCAGCACCACCATGACGGCTGCCTCTAGCCAGTGCTGCCGAATGGCGTTGCGAAACTGGAACAAATCGAGCGATCGCGTGCTGCTCCAGGCCAGCAGCAGCGGGGCCACCAGCACGATCCCAAAGGCATCGCTCAGCCACCAGGTGATAAAGATCTGGCGATAGGCGGCCCAGGGCGCTTTGCCAAAATTGCAAACCAGCGCCGCGCAGATCATCCCAATCGGCAGATGGCTGAGGAACGCCGCCAGGATAAACCGCACGACATCGGCCGGCGAGTCTAGCGGGGAGCGAGATTGGGTGAGGCGATCGCTCCACACTGCCGCAATAACTTTGCCCAGCGTGGCGATGAAGGTGACGGCGATCGCCAGCATTAGGCTGTTGGTGCTTTCCCAACCCTTAAAGAAGATAAACTCCAGCACCAGAATGCTGGCAAAGATGCCAAGCCAGAGTTCGACTCCGTAGGCGAGCATCGCCCCCACCGCAATGCCGCCTGCAAACCAGACGGGCGTGGAGGCGGCGTCGGGCAGTGTGGCGTAGGCAATTGAAAACTGAGCCGCAGCGTAGTATGCAACAGCAACAGCGCCCTGTTTCCAAACATAGGCGAGGCCGGGCTGTGCGAATCGGAGAGGGCGGGGGGAAATCACCGATCGGGCGGGAAGGGTCACAGATTTTTATAGAAGGTAAGCGTTGGGGCGTGTGGTCAAACTCAGCCAGCCGCAGGCTAATCGCAAGATCATCCGCAAAGCTAAAAAAAGACCTGGGCGATCGCCAGCTACTGCTATGTTGGCGCTAACAACAGTGCTGATGCTTGCACAATACCCTAAGGTTGGATTTAAATCTGCCAGAGCTACAAGCTTTTTCGCAAGATGTTTGCAAAACTGCCCCGGTTTTCTGCATTTTTTGGGAGATATCCGGGAGAGTCCACGACCTCCGTCCTGGTCTAAGATTGAGTACAGCTTCTTACAGATGCCGTCCCCTCAGCTATTCCGATGGATTCGTCTCTTCCTGCTGACTTGTCTAGTCCTAGC
The DNA here is from genome assembly GCF_015272455.1 of Thermoleptolyngbya sp. C42_A2020_037. Lineage (NCBI taxonomy): Bacteria > Bacillati > Cyanobacteriota > Cyanophyceae > Oculatellales > Oculatellaceae > Thermoleptolyngbya > Thermoleptolyngbya sp. C42_A2020_037. Next base: position 117,718 of record NZ_JACYLP010000034.1, on the reverse strand, counting down.
GATCGCCCTGCGGTCGTGCTGACTTCCCATCTCCGCAAGGTCTATCGCACGGGCTTCTGGCTCAACCAAAAAGTCCCAACCCTCAAAGACTGTTCGCTGCAAATCTACGAAGGGGAAACCTTCGGGCTGCTGGGGCAAAATGGCGCAGGCAAAACGACGCTGCTGAAAATTTTGCTGGGGATTATCCGACCCACGGCGGGGCGCGGGCTGCTGCTGGGTAGACCCCTGGGCGATCGCGCTGTCAAGCAGCGGGTCGGCTATCTGCCCGAAAATCCTTACCTCTATGACTACCTGACCGGGCGCGAGTTTTTGCAATATGCCGCCGGGCTGTTCCAGATTCCTGCCGACGTGCAGCGCAAGCGTATTCCCGAACTGATTGACCTAGTGGGTCTGTCGCGGGCTGCTGCGGAGAAAAAGCAGCTCCGGCAATATTCCAAGGGCATGTTGCAGCGCGTCGGCATGGCCCAAGCGCTGATTAACAATCCCGAAGTGGTGTTTTTAGATGAGCCGATGTCGGGACTTGACCCGCTCGGCCGCTATCAGATCCGCGAGATTATTCAACTGCTCAAAGACCAGGGTAAGACGATTTTTTTCAATAGCCACGTCCTGTCGGATGTGGAAAAGGTGTGCGATCGCATTGCCATCCTGTGTCAGGGCGAACTCATTGCCATCGGCACGCTGACAGAGCTGCTGGGCACTGCCGACCGCTATTTCGTCAAAGTCAGCGGCAGCACGCCCAACGTTTTGCAGCAGTGGATTCCCGACCTGGAATTCAAAGAGGGACTGTGGCAGGGGCATTTGCACGGACACCCACAGGACTTTATCGCCAGTCTGGAGCTAATGCGCGGGCAGTTGGTGGGGATGAACCTGGCGCGGCGATCGCTCGAAGAGTTTTTTGTCGAGCAGGTGAGCCAGCGCAATCCCAGCGGCGAGCCAACTCAGCTCAAGCAGTAGTATCACACCTCCCAGAGGGTTGATGAACGAAATGGCTGGGAGCCTTGCCAACGCTTGACCGCCAATCCAGAATCGAAAATCCAAAATCGAAAATCGACCTAAGGCATCCTGCTGGGGTCAGGCAACGCCCTCCTTATCCAGCGTCACGGTCAAGAAACCGTGTTCCAGCACTTCCTGGGGATTCTTGGTCGAGGGCATCGTCATCAGTCGAGCAACCACACCCGTCCAACCCGTCTGGTGGCTTGCGCCGATGCCCGCGCCGTTATCGCCGTGAAAGTATTCATAAAACAAGATCAGGTCGCGCCAGTGCGGATCATTCTGAAATATCGAAGTCTCGCCGTAGACCGGGCGCTCTCCCTGCTCGTTGCGTAGAAAAATGCGGCTGAGGCGCAGGTCGATTTCGTTGGCAATGTCCCATAGCGTCAGCCAGTTGCCCGATCCAGCAGGGCACTCGGCCTTGAAATCGTCTCCATAGTAGGCGTACATCTTGCGGAGCGACTGGCTAATCAGGGAGTTGACGGGCATCCAGATGGGCCCGCGCCAGTTGGAGTTGCCGCCAAACAGGTTTGTCGAAGACTCTGCTGGCTCGTAGTCCACGCGATAGGGCGTGCTGCCCACGTTGAAGATATAGGGGTGGTCTTTGTGATAGCGAGACAGGGCGCGGATGCCATAGTTGCTGAGAAACTCCGATTCATCTAGCATTCTCTGCAAAATGCGGCGGAGCTTGTCCTCGCTCACGGGAGACAGTAGGTGACGACCTGCAACGCCGAGTTTGCGCGGATCGCTGAGATTGTCCAAATGCTTGGCATATTCCTGGGTAAACCGGGCGACGTGAGCCGCAAACACGGGCAGCTTTTTGAGAATGCCTTCATCAAAAACAGACGAGGCAAACAGCGGAATGAGGCCCACCATCGATCTCACTTTGAGGCGCGTGGCGTAGCCGTTGGGAAACCGCAGCAGGTCGTAATAGAAGCCGTCATCTTCGTCCCATAGCTCATCGTCGTTTTGCCCGATGCGATCCATCGACCCGGCAATGTACATGAAATGCTCGTAAAATTTGCAGGCCAGTTCTTCATAAACCTGGTTTTCGGTGGACAGTTCCAGGGCGATCGACAGCATATCTAGGCAAAACATGGCCATCCAGCCCGTGCCGTCGGCTTGTTCTAGCGTGCCGCCCGTGGGCAGGGGGGCGCTGCGGTCAAACACGCCGATATTGTCCAGCCCCAAAAAGCCGCCCTCGAAGACGTTGTTGCCGGAGGAATCTTTGCGGTTGACCCACCAGGTAAAGTTCATCAGCAGTTTGTGGAACATGCCTTCCAAAAACGGGCGATCGCCCTTGCCGTGGTTCCGTGCCTTGTCGATTAGATACACCTGCCAGGTCGCTGTGCAGTGGACGGGCGGATTCACGTCGCTAAAGTTCCACTCGTAGGCGGGAATTTGCCCATTGGGATGCAGATAAACCTGATGGGTCATCAAGCGCAGTTGGTCTTTGGCAAACGCCATATCCACCGCTGCCAGCACCAGCGTATGGAACGCCAGATCCCACGCGGCAAACCACGGATATTCCCATTTGTCGGGCATGGATAAGATATCAGCGCTCTCCAGATGAAACCACTCATGGTTCCGCAAGGGAATCCGCGTTTTGCAGTCGGGCGGCAAGATTTCGTCATGCAGCCAGGCCCGCACGGGGTAATAGTAATACTGCTTTGTCCAGAGCATCCCCGCGAACGCCTGCCGCATGACGTTTTGCTGATCGTCCGACATAAATTCGGGAATGATCTCGGCATAGAACTCGTCTGCTTCGGTGATGCGAGTTTGCACAAGTTCGTCAAACGCGGAGCCAAATTCGAGTGATGCTGACTCTGGCGGGCGATCGCCCAGTTTCAGCCGGATCACCTCCGCGCCTCCGGCTGGAATTTTGAGAACGTAGTGGAATGCAGATTTAGTGCCTGTTTTTTCAGGGTTCACAGCATCCGCTTCGCCGTTGATTACATAGCGATGAAACGCATCTTTGACATAGGGCGAGGCGTTGGGCAAACCAAACACGCGCTCTCGGTTGGTTTCGTTTTCCGTAAACAGGGCAGGAACGGGGCGATCGCCATACAGGTAGCGCGTTCCCAGGTCTGGATGCAGAGCGGCGATCGCCTGCTCGTTCACCTGATGAATCTGGGGCTTGGGTGGCGGTTCGGGAAACCAATCCCAGGTATTGCGAAACCACAGCGTCGGCAAAACGTGCAGCGTGGCGGCTTCGGGCCCGCGATTGTGGACTGTGATTTTGATCAGCAGTTCCTCTGGGGTCGCCTTAGCGTATTCCACAAACACGTCAAAGTAGCGCTGCTCATCAAATATGCCTGTGTCAATTAGCTCATATTCCATCTCCAGGCGGCTGCGGTGGCGATTGGTCTCCACCAAATCCATGTAGGGGAACGCCGCCTGCGGATATTTGTAGAGAAACTTCATGTAGGAATGCGTCGGCGTGCTGTCCAGGTAGAAGTAATACTCCTTCACGTCTTCGCCGTGGTTGCCCTCGCTGTTGGTTAGCCCAAACAGCCGCTCTTTCAGAATCGCATCCTGCCCGTTCCACAGCGCCAGCCCAAAGCAAACCTGCTGCCGATCGTCAGAAATGCCGCCTAGCCCGTCTTCGCCCCAGCGATAGGCCCGCGATCGCGCCTGGTCGTGGCTGAAATAGCCCCAGGCATCGCCCGTCTGGCTGTAGTCTTCGCGGACGGTGCCCCACTGCCGCTCGCTGAGATAGGGGCCCCATTTTTTCCAGGCAGCGGTTTTTGCGTTTGCAGCGTCGAGCCGCTGGGCCTCAGCTTTTGAAGGATTGGCTGCCATACCGCTTGATCGGCTCCTGTACGTTCAAAGATGCCAGCGCATTCTATCGCGGGACGAAATCAGGAGCCTGCTTCAGAGAACACAAGCAAAGGAACTGCGCTGGGGTAGAGTCAACGTCTCAAAAAATATGACGTTCGCCCCCCACTTTTGCCCACAAATATTAGGGTGGTATACAGCTAGACTCCGCCGCGAGTCGCGATCGTTTATCTGTACAGATTGGCAGGACAGATTGGCAAAGCTGGCGGAAGGATTCAATGGGGCGATCGCTCGACCAATGGGGCGATCGCGCCCCGTCCCGTTCGCGCAAGATGGCCAACGCAACGCAATTGACAAGCTTGTGGGATTCTTACCCCGAACCGAGGTTTTTATGGTTTCTACGACAGAAAAGTTAATCCACTACCCGATGGTGATTGGCAATGAGCTGGTCAACAGCGGCAGCCAGGACTTGATTGACCCCGCCACGGGCGAAGCTTTTGCAACCGTGGCGATGGGCACCGCCGCAGACGTAGACCGGGCCGTGGCAGCGGCGAAAGCCGCCCAACCCGGTTGGGCCGCGCTGTCCTACGGCGAGCGCTGTGCCGCCATGATGAAATTTGCCGACCTGCTGGAAGCCAAAAGCGAAGAACTCTCCCACCTGGAAAGCAAAAATGCAGGTAAGGCGCTGAAGCTGACGATTAACGGCGATATTCCCTTCTCAATTGACAATATTCGCTACTTTGCGTCAGTGGTGCGGCGGCAAGAGGGCGCGGCCGCTGGGGAATACGTCGGCGGCTACACCAGTCTGCTGCGGCGGGAGCCGATCGGCGTGGTAGGCGCGATCACCCCGTGGAACTATCCGCTGATGATGGCGGTGTGGAAAATTGCTCCGGCGATCGCCGCTGGCAATGCGATCGTCCTCAAGCCCGCCCCCAACACGCCCACGACGACCATTGAACTGGCTAAAATCGCCCTGGAAGCGGGACTGCCCGCCGGACTGATCAACATCGTCACAGGCGGCGTAGAGGTCGGCGAAGCCATCTGCACCCACCCCGATATCGGCATGATCAGCTTTACGGGCAGCACCCGCACCGGCAAGCGCATCGCGGAACTGGCCAGCCCTATGATCAAGCGCGTCACCCTAGAACTCGGCGGCAAAGCGCCGTTTGTCGTATTTGACGATGCCGACATCGAAGCCGCCGCCCACGGCGCAGTCGTCGGAGCCTACGTTAACTCCGGGCAAGACTGCACCGCCGCCACCCGGATGTATGTCCACGAGTCAGTCTTCGACGCATTCCTGGCGCGGTTTACGGAACTGTCGAAGCAGGTAAAAGTCGGCGACCCCTTTGCCGAAGGCACGGACATCGGCCCCCTCTCCAGCCAGGCCCAGTTGAACAAGGTGAAGGGCTACGTTGAAGAGGCCAAGCAGCAGGGCCTTCAGGTGATTACCTGCGGCGACGTGCCCGACCAGGGTTTCTACTTCCCACCGACAATCATCGTAGACCCGCCGCAAACTGCCAACTGCGTCTGTGAGGAAATCTTTGGCCCGGTGGCGGTGGTGAAGCGCTTTTCGACGGAAGAAGAGGCTATTGAACTCGCCAACGACACGCCCTATGGACTGGCTGCAAGCTGCTGGACGCTGAACGTGCAGCGGGCCATGCGGATGGCTAAGGCGCTGCAAGCCGGAACCGTATGGATTAACGACCACCTGCCCATTGCCAGCGAAATGCCCCACGGCGGCTTTAAGCAGAGCGGCGTTGGCAAAGATATGTCGCACTACGCGCTGGAGGAATACACCATCGTCAAGCATGTGGTGTTTGACATCACAGGCGACCAGCGCAAGGGCTGGCACTTCACCACCTTCGGAGAGGCGTAATTACAGCCGATATTGCCGAAACACCTCGCTGGCGGCGCGATGCACCAGCGAGTGGCGATACACCAGCGCGTTGAAATCATTGGCATAGCCGCCGCCGATGACGCAGGCGACGGGATATCCCTGAGCGACGCAAGTGCTGAGTACCTGCATTTCGCGGCGATAGAGGCCGCTATCTGTCAGGGCTAGCTTGCCGAGGCGATCGCCCACATGGGTATCCACGCCTGCGTCAAACAACACCAAGTCGGGGCGCACCTGCGACAGCAAATCGGGCAAGTAGTCCGCCAGCGTCCGCAGATAGTCGTCGTCTTCCATGCCCTCCGGCAGCGGCACGTCCAGGTCGCTCTGCTGCTTGGTGCCAGGAAAGTTCACTTCGCAGTGCATGGAAAAGGTGAACACGCTGGGGTCGTTCTGAAAAATGACCGCCGTGCCGTCGCCCTGATGCACGTCTAGATCGACGATCAGCACCTTTTTCACTAGCCCCAGGTGTTGCAAGACGCGAGTGGCGATCGCCATGTCGTTGAAAATGCAAAACCCCGACCCAAAGCTGGGAAAGGCGTGGTGCGTGCCGCCCGCTGTATTACACGCCAGCCCACACTCCAGCGCTAGCTTTGCGGTTAACACCGTGCCGCCTACGGCGATGCAGGTGCGGTTTGCCAGCGCCGGACTCCAGGGCAGCCCGATTCGCCGCTGTGCCCGCGCATCCAGCGTGCCGGTGCAGTATTGCTGCACATAATCGGGCGTATGCACCAGCTCCAGCCAGTCCACCGGGGGCAGGTCTGGCGTGTGAAACTGGCTGGGATGGGCCACGCCATCTGCGACCAAAAGCTCCGAAAGCCGCCGGAACTTTTCCATCGGAAAGCGATGGCTGTCGGGCAGGGGCGCAACATAGTCTGAATGGTATACCAGGGGCAAATCCACGCCGCAGGGAAGGAGTAAAATAAACGAACTTGTGTAGACGATCTCAATCGTGAGCCTCTGAGTTTTTATTCTTGCATTAGGCTAGGCTCAGAGCCGGGAAGCCGTGATCTAAAACGCCCATGAATGAGCCATTGCCAGATGCCAACCGAGCATCCAGCGGCAACCAACCCATCCTGTTTGAAACCGCGCTTCAGGCTGCCGATGCAGCGGTGTTGGCGGCCGCGTCCCGCCATTTGAAAAATATCGAGGTGGCCGTGCTAAAGGGCGCATGGCACGGCTTTAAGTATGACGAGATCGCCGAAGAAACAGGCTACACGCCGGAATATATCAAGCACGATGTCGGGCCAAAGCTGTGGCAGTTGCTCTCCTCGAGCCTGGGGGAGCGCGTGAGCAAGACGAATCTCGTCGCAGTGCTGTCGCAGCGGGCTGCCCAGTCGAATGGTTCGGCTGCGTTGCAAAACGGCGTGGCTCCCGTCCCCTCGACAGCAGACAGGAGCGCGATCGCCCCTCCCAATCAAGCCCCTACTCAAGCCTCCACGGTTCGTCCGCAGGATCTCGACCCCCCAGTAGGGCTAGTAGCGCTCAATTCTCCGGTGTATGTCGATCGCCCCCCGTCGGAAACCCGCTGCTATGACGAGATTTTGCGACCGGGTGCGCTGATCCGTATCAAAGCCCCCAGCCAGATGGGCAAGACTTCGCTGATGGTGCGCGTGTTGGAGCAGGCGCGGCGCTTGTCGGAAGGGGGCAACAGCCCAATCCACACCGTCGCCCTCAGCTTGCAGCAAGCCGACAGTCAGGCGCTGAACGACCTGGACGGATTTCTCCGCTGGTTTTGTGCGCTGATCACCCGCAAGCTACGGCTGCCCCATCGGGTTGATGAATACTGGAGTCCCACCTTTGGCAGCAAGGGCAACTGCACCGCCTATTTTGAAGACTGCCTGCTGCCAGACCTGAATGCGCCGCTGGTTCTGGCGCTCGATCGGGTGGATGACGTGTTTCTGCATCCGCAAATCGCCCACGACTTTTTTGCGCTGCTGCGGGCCTGGTATGAAGAGGCGGCCTACGGCGACAGCGGCAACCCCCTTTGGCAGCACCTGCGACTGGTGATCGTGCATTCCACAGAGGTTTATCTGCCGCTAGATATTAATCAATCGCCCTTCAACGTAGGGCTGGCGGTGGAGCTACAAGAATTCACTCCGGTGCAGGTGATGGATTTGGCACAGCGCTATGGGCTATCGCTTGCAGATGCTGACCTGGAGCGCCTGCAAGAACTGGTTGGCGGGCATCCCTACCTGGTGCATCGCGCGCTCTACCACCTGGCGCGGCAAGACCTGACCTTGGACGAGTTTTGGCAAACGGCTCCGACCGATTCGGGCATTTACGCCAACCATCTGCATCGCCTGCTGCGTCAGCTTCAGGAGCATCCCGACTTGGCGGCAACGTTTGACCAAGTAGCCAAGTCCTCTGCGCCCGTCGAAGTGGAACAGATGCAGGCCTTCAAGCTCCGCAGCATGGGACTGGTGCATCTTCACGGCAACCGGGTGGCGCTGAGCTACGGGCTGTATCGGCGCTATTTCGGCAATATGGCTCCGCAACGCTAACGCGATATGGCTCTGCAACACTAACGCGACTGCCCAGCTAGATTATTTTCTCGCCGTGGCGTACAGTCAAAAAAGAGCCTCACAAACCCTTGGTTCAGCAATCCAAAATCGCCAATCCAAAATCACAACCGCTTCCCGATCCAATTCTTCCCCTTGACCCATGCAACACCTGTCCCTGAGCGAAGGCGCACGGCGCGACTTTTTCACCTGTCTAGGCATCTGGCTGACGCTGGAACTCATTGCCTTTGGGCTGATGCCCGCCATTGGGTTTAATCACATCTCCTTCTCCCAGACCAATCCCTGGTTTTGGGCAAGCGTCGCCCTGGGAATGGGTGGCTCGTTCTTGCTCGCCTCTGCCAGTCGCCTGGTGGGAGCTTCCAGAGCCAGCACCAGCAAAGCCAAGCGCTGGACGGGAATGCTGTCTGGGCGTTTGGTGAACTGGGTTGCGCTGGCAGGGGTTGCGTTTCCCCTACTGATTGTCAGCATGAACCTGTTCTATCGACTGTTTGCCATTTTTACTAGCCAGAGCGCTGGCGCAGTGTAGGGTCGGCTGTTTCTACGCAACGCGCTCGAAGTCTTCATATCACTGATCCTCAGGGTGCGGGCACGCCAAAATCCTGAGTCCAGTAATAGCGCAGCTTGATCTTGCCGGGGTCGCTGGGCAAATGTACAAACCCAACGCCCATCTCCTGGAAGAACGGCGTGAGCAAATTGGCTCGGTGGCCCGGACTCTTGATCCAGGCGTTCACCACGCTTTTTGGTGTGCTGAAACCTGCGGCAATGTTTTCGCCGCCGCTGCGGTAGGCATAGCCCCCCTGCAAAAAGCGGTCAAAGACGGTGGAGCCGTTTGAGCCAAAATGGTCAAAAAAGTCGTTGCTGGCCATGTCCTGGCTGTGGGCTTGGGCGATCGCACTCAATACCGGATTCAGCCGCAGTGGAGGCAGCCCGTATTGGCGGCGATAGTCGTTGGTCAGCGTCAACACTTTCAGGGCAAAGCGATCGCCCGCATGGTCTGAAAAAGATCGCAGGGACTTTTGGGCAGAACGGGGACGAGAGGCGATCGCCAGACTCAGCCGATAGGACGAAACGCCCGATCTGACCGACAGCTTCAGATAATAGGTTCCGGGTTTGAAGGTGACTTTGGGCACCACTGACTCAGGGGTGGATAGGACGTGCGATCGCCCCACTGCTTTTCCTTTCCCATCTAACCACTGGGCGATCGCGCCCGCGCTCAGTTCAGACAGGTCCAGCGTCACCCGGCTGCGACGAGCCACCCGCAGCGGAATGATATCCAGCGGGTTCCTGCCGCCCAGCCGCCCGGAATACACCGTTCTACCGGACTCTCGACTGCGAAAGGGAGCTGGCCCGACTTCACGAAATCTGTCCGTTCGTTGAGAATGGCTGATCACTCCGACACTCCTGATGCACTGCCAACGACCAGTGTTGCCTTCAGCACAGTCTGGAGTGTTCGGTGATTTTGTTGAACTTTATCAGCCGCTCACAATCGGCTCGGTGCTTGTGCGGACTGAATTCTGACCCATCAACTGGCTTCCACCAAAAAAGACAAAAAAACAAGGGGCCGAAACCCCTTGTCTCTAGTTACCAAGCAGACCCAGCAAATCAAGCAAACGGTCGAGCCACGTTCCTACACCGTCCACACTTCCCGTCCATTCACGCCATCGTCTGCCACAAAGAACAGTTGCCCTAGACCCGATGCCAAGCTTCCTGCTGCAATCAGGTTGTCGGGGTTCGACGATGTAGGCCCAGGGTTGATGTCCAGCGCCAGTTCTGGCAAGCCAGTCGTTTCGTTCAGGCGATAGAGTTCGGTGCCCGTCGTGCCATTGTCTGCCGTAAAGTACAGCGTACCGCCAGCCACTACCAGGCTAGCAGGCGACGAACTACCTGCTCCAGGAACTAACTCTAGCGCAGTCACCTGTAACGTCGCTGCTGGGTCAGTCACCCACAGTTCCGTCCCTTCGCTGGAAGTCTCCGCAACGAAGTACACCTTGTCGTTAAACACCGTCAGGTTGCTAGCAACAAATGACCCAGAAATGTTGGTTGAAACTCGCTCAATAACGCTAGTAGCCAGGTTCACACGGAGCAACTGGTCAGCAACCGCACCAACATCAAAAGCAGTGAAGTAAGCGTAGCTTTGCCCGCCAGATGTTACAACTGCTACATCTATGTTTCCGGAACCCAGCGAGCCATTGCTTGGATCACCATCTACGTCATACGTAAATACATTACCATTCGCAGCAATCCGCCGCAGTTCCACGTTATCAGTGTTGACAGCTTCACTCGAAACAAAGAACACATCACTGCCCACTACTTTCAGGCTGCGTACAAAGCGCGGGGCAAAAGCTGAAGACCCACTACCCAAGGTCTGAAGCGGTTCTGCAACAGGGTTAGCCGTCGAAGCATTGCTAACACGGAACAGGAGTCTGCCAGGAACCCCTTGCACATCCGCAGTGTAGTAGATTGTGTCTGTCGCCTGTACGTAGACCAAGTCTCTAGGACTGCCACCTGAATTTGGAAGCGACACGGGTGCACCACCATTGGTGAAGTAAAGTTGTTGAGCAAAGATGTCACCTGTAGGAGTCGCCAAGAAGAAGAGGTTGTTTCCAGCTGCGGTCAGATTAGTTGGAGACGACGACAGCCCTGAACCAGGAGCAATGTCTGCCACCAGCGACAGCGTACCCAACGGACCGCCCGTCGGCTGCCACTTCCACAATTCATTACCTGTCTGGACTGTGCTACCTGCAATGTAGACTGTACCGTTGACGTTTGCGATGCCAGTGATACTGCCAAACGAGCCAACTTTGACGGTTGTGTTCAGCGTGCCTTCACTGCGCCATAGCCCGACGGGTGCCCCCAGAGTCCCGTCTGTTCCGGCGAAGAACAGCACGCCATTCACGTCGGTCAGGAAGTCAGCGTTAGCATCGAGCGCCCCTGGGTTTACGTCGCGGACGATAATACCGCTCGTACGCTCGCCGAAAGCAGCCTCCAGGGTGTAGGTCGAGGCATCGGTGGGGCCACCGGCCAAAACGCGCAGGAAGTAGGTGCCTGGGCCAAGCGCCCCCCGTAGGGCCGAACCGCCCCCGGAGAGCGGGGTTGGGTTTCCTGCCTGGAAGAGCTGCAAGGTGATATTGCCAGTAAAGTCCTTGAGGCGGGTCGCAAAGAAGTTCTTAGGTTCGGTCAGCGTAAACCGGAACACATCGACATCGCCTGCCCCCACAAAGTCCTGATAGATGCTGGGATTATCCAGGTCATTACTCAGCGGGGTCAGGATGCCTGGTGAGAGCGGGTCGGTAATGGAGGTTGCATCCGCAAAGTCGTCGCCGAATTTGTCTTCGGGCGTGAGGACGGCTGTCAGCCTGTAGGTGGAGTTATTGCCTGGCCCGGCGGTCTGCACTAACACAAAATACTGACCGGGTTGAGCGTCCCTGAAGATAATCTGCTCGTTGCCACCGGGCCCAGCGCCGCCCCGGAAAGCTAGCAGCTGCTGGAACTGGTCAAACAGGGTGATGTTGAGGTCGGCGGTCGGGGCAATGTTGGTGAGGTCGATCTTCAGATCGCCTCCGATGGTTGTAGTAAAGGTGTAGTAGTCAACCGGGTCGCTGTTGCCCACATACTCCTGAATCGACGCTGGAAAGAAGCCAAACCCAGGAAATGCCGAGGCGCTGCCAAAGTCGTTGCCGCCTTGGTCGGGGGCGGGGCCGGCGTTCAGCGTCAGGTTATAGCGTGTATTGCCGCCTGGAACGGGGGTAGTTCGGACAAAGTAGGTGCCTGGATCAAGCACGCGCTGGAGACTGCGGGCTTCTGTGCCGCTGCCAGAGGTGCCCGTAAGCACGTTGCCGCTGGCATCCAGGAGCGAGATTTCGGCCCCAGCGCTGAAGGGCGTGAGGGTTGCGCCGACGGTCAATCGCTCGTCTATCGTAAAGCGGTAGATGTCCGCAGGGTCAGAGCGTCCAATGTATTCATCAACGCCTGTGGAACTCGTGAGGTTGCCGAGGTCGCGGGCGGTGTCCAGGGTTTCTCCGGCTGTATCGGGCGTGAGGCTGAGGCGCATCCGGTAGGCCCCCTGCCCCTTGCGCCAGAAAACGCGGGCAAAGTAGGTACCTGGATCGAGGTTCAGGTTGATGTTTTCAGGCTGCCGATTGGGACGGGTTGAGCGGGCGATGACTCGGCCATTTGCGTTTTGAAGCTGAAAGTTGAAATTAGAGTTTCTGGGAATGTTAAAGACTTCGCCATCAAAGCTGCTTCGCGCTCGAACCACGAAGCGGAAGAAGTCATTGCGATCGCTGCTGCTCAGTGAATCTCGGAAGACTCTGGGGTTTGGCCCTACGTTAATTCGACGAGCGGTTCTCCGGGTGTTGCCTGCATCTCTTGCCATGGTCTTTCCAGCTAGCATTACACGCCACTAGGTTGCCCACATCATTCCCGGAATGCATCATTGAATCTTAAAAGGTGGAGACAAGAAAAGTTGAGGTTTGGGATTTTAGGGTTTGGATTTTGGATTTTTGGGCGGTTTTGCTAGGTGCCGAGCATCAGGGATTGGAAGGTTGGGTTTTGGTGGAGGGTGTTGAAGTCGGGATCGGTTTTGGCGATCGCCCGATACAGGTCATTCAGCGCGATCGCCCGGTTCAAGTAGTGCAGCGCTGTTTCAGAGTCCCCTAGCAGCGCATGACAGCAAGCCAGGTTGTAGTGGAATAGGGCGTTGTCTGGCTCCAGGGCGATCGCGTGGGTATAGCAGTCGATGGTGTCTTCATAGCGCTGAAGTTCGTAGAGCAGAGAGCCGCGATCGCTCCAGAGGCTGGGGTCAGCCTCGTATCGTCGCAGCGCTTCGTCAAAAGAGTCCAGTGCGTCTTGCGGCTGTTGCAACTGCTGGAGGGCTAGGGCCCGCCCGTGGTATCCGCCATAGAAGTCCGGCTCTAGGGCGATCGCCTGGTCGTAGGCAGCGAGGGCTTCGGCGTAGCGCTCTGCCTTTAGGAAGATATTGCCCTTGGTCTGCCAGGGTTCGTAGCGGTGGGGCGCACCTTTGATGGCCTGGTCGCAGAGGGCGATCGCCCGGTCATAGCGCTGCTGCTCGACCAAATAATTCAAATACTGGGCTGAGGCGTGAAATCGATCCAGGCTGGGGTCGCGTTTTCCTGGGCTGCCGCCCCAATAGTGAGCCGAATTTTGAAACTGGGGCGATCGCCGCATGACGATCGCGGCAACAACCAGTGCCCCCAGCAGCAAAATCGTGCCCCACTGCCGAAAGAGCGAATAGCCCAGCCAGGACAACTCCGCAGGCACGCCCAGCCAACTGGCGATCGCGTCTACCCCGTCCCACAGCGCCCGGTTTGCCGCTGGCACGGTCCACAAAATCCCAAACAGCGCAATCATGCTATATCGACTCCAGCGATTGACCTGGTGACGCAGGGTTTCGGGCAGCCAGGGTTCTAAAATTCCGTAGCCATCCAGCGGCGGTACGGGCAGCAGGTTGATCAGCACCCCTGCAACTTCTAGCGTGACCAAAAACGCCAGAGCGGGCCAGAGCCAACTGAATGGGAGGGGCGATCGCAGCAGGTCAGGCAGGCTCCAGCCACCCGTTGGGCTGGCGGGTGCCCAGTCCAGCCAAAATGGAAGCGCCAGCACCAGCGCTACCAGCGCCGTCATCAGCGGCCCCGCGAGCGATACCGCACTTTTCCAAAGCCGCCCCCGCAGTTTGGACGAGTCGATATATACCGCTGCGCCGGGGAGGGGAATGCCGCCCAGCATCAAAAAAATCAGCGGCATCACCAAGCTGGTGCCCACGTCGGTATACTTCAGCGGATTCAGGGTCAGATAGCCTTTGTCTTTGACCGAGCGATCGCCCCCCCAGTAGGCCACCAGCGCGTGCCCAAACTCATGCAGGCACACCGACGCAATCCACACTACAAAGACAAACAGCGCAACGACTAACATAGGGAATCACAAGGTTGAGGGGGGCAGGGGAATGGAGCATAACGGCATCGCCTCCCTATCTAGGATGCCCTAGTTTAAGGGGTGGAGGTTGCTGCGCCGCAGCACGGGCGCGACGAGGTTTCAGGCATTGCGGCTGGAGCATGACACACTGAGCATTGCCCCGGATGTGATAAATCTAGAAGTCGTCAGCAGCTTCCCTCTTCGTTCTTCCCTCTTCGTTCTTCCCTCTTTCCTCTTCCCTCTCCCTAACCCTCCCTATGGCTTCTGAGGAAATCCTGCGATTAGCCCGATCCGGCGACCCAACCGTGTTAACCAGTCTGCTCAACCATGTGCTGAAACCTTACGGCGTGACGGCAACTGTGGTGCGGCACGAAATTCGGCTGGAAATTCAGCTTTTGGCATCGCACCCGGTAGCAGAAGCGACCGTGACTCAGTTGGTGCATCAGGTGATTCGCCAGCTCAATATTCCCTATATTCCGACAGTGGCGATCGCCCTCGCGCCAGACGCACCCCAGCATTCTTCGCCAGAAACCTCCCCATCTCAGGAACCGCAGAGGAACTGGACACAGACAAACTGGACACAATCTGCGCCCCATAACTCGGTAGCATGGAGGCAAGACGAGGGCGGAATATCTATTCCTGAACCCATTTCTGAATCCATTCCTGAACCCATTTCTGAACCAACTACCGATCTTCCGTCCCAGCCTGCCGCTCTTTCCCCAGCACTTTCCCCCATGTCTGCGACTCAAACGCCCGACTCTCAGGGGCATCCCGACCCTGCAACTGATTCCATCGATCTGGATGAAAGCTTGAACGTCTTCCCACCCCCTGGCGACCCCCTTTTTGAAGAGGGTCCATTTGAAGCGGGCCCGGTTGCCTCATCGGGTGAAATGTCTCCGATTGCAGTGCCATCCGCAGTGCCGCCAGATGTTCCATCTGCACGGCCATCCGCAGTGCCGCCAGATCTTGCATCCGCAGTGTTATCAGAGGAAGCGCCCCAATCCGATCTGTGGCAGCGGCCGGAAGCAGTCATTTTCGTTGCCTATTTGATTGCGGTGATCATTTGGCAACTCTATGTGGATTTGACTGCTGACGCGGCAAGCCAGAAATCGGGCTGGACGGCGACGGCGCTGGCTCGGCGACTCGGCACCAGCCGCACCACCCTCAGCCGCCGCAAGTATCAAGAAGATTTCTCCGCCTGGACGCAGAGCCTCGACCCCGACGGACTGGCGTGGATGTACGTGGGCCCGCGCTTTAGCCCGGTGTTAGGCGTTGACGTTCCGCCCTCAGGGCCGCGCTAACCTGTTCATATTCTGCGACCAGCTTGTCGATCTGAGCGGTAATTTCATCGGGGGTGCTTTGGTGAGCGGTGTCTTCTAGATAGCGACACAACTTTGAGAGGCGGGTGGCTCCCACCACGGCGCTGCTGGACTTGAAGGTATGAGCCGTCCGCATGATGGCAGCAGTGTCGAGCATAGCGCCTGCGTTGCGGATGCTGGCGACCATCTTGGGCGCTTCGGTGAGGTAGCAGTCGATCAGTTCTGTAAAAATCGCGGCGGCCTGGTCGCCCATGTCCGCGATGAAGCTGTTGATGAACCGGGCATCCAGGGGAGAAGACTGGGAGGCGGGTTGGGCGATCGCCCGTCGGGGGCATTTCTTCAGCAGGGCAGAGAGCTGATCGAGCCGAATCGGTTTACTGATGTAATCGTCCATGCCCGAAATCAGGCAATCTTCGCGATCGCCCATCATAGCGTTTGCCGTGACCGCGACGATGTAGGGCAACTTCTCAGACGGCAGGCGATCGCGCAACATTCGGGTCGCCATGATGCCATCTACCTTCGGCATTTGCACGTCCATCAGCACAACATCGTAGGTTTGGCGCAAAACGGCTTCGACTACTTCGGTTCCATCGGACACGACATCTGCGCTGTAGCCTAGCTGCTGAAGCATTCTCAGCAGCACTTTCTGGTTCACCAGGTTGTCTTCGGCGATGAGAATTCGTAGGTCACTCGTTTTTTCTGAGGCAGTATCGTCGTCCAAACCCGACTCTGACAGCGAATCTGGCATTAAATCATCACCCGCGGGAGAGCCGCCAGAATGCGCTACGGCAGACTGTGGAGTGGCATCGAAATAGTTGCTTAACATGGCATAAAACTGAGACTGTTTAACGGGCTTGGCCAACCGTGGGATAGCGATCGCCCCGGTGGAATGGGTCAGGGCGTAGCGAGCCGACTGAAGAGAACAATCGAGACGAGTCAGGAATACAAGCGGAATGGTTTCGCAACCTGGCAGTTGGGAGATTTCATCAGCTAACGCGCTGCCGGAATCAGTAGAAAGGTGGGCTTCTAGCACGATCAGATCTGGGCGATCGCCCTTCTGTACATTCTGCCGGAGATAGTGGAGCGCCGCATCGCTGCTGCCTACCGCCACGACCCGCAGCCCCAAAAATTCTGCCTGATGAACTAAATTTTCGCGGTGAATGGTCTGGCTGTCTACCAATAAGAGCGATCGCCCCTCAAACGGGCTGCGATGGTCAACCGACACGCTGGCTCCAGCACCGGATCGAGTGACAAACGAAAAATAGAACGTGGAGCCAACGCCCGCTTCGCTCTCTAGCCACAGCCGACCGCCCATGCGCTCCGCGAGGCGCTGGCTGATGGCCAATCCCAACCCCGTCCCGCCGTAGGTACGGTTGATGGAAGAATCGCCCTGCAAGAAGGGCTGAAACAGACGATCGAGCCGATCTGCGGGGATGCCAATGCCTGTATCCCTAACCGCCAGCCGAATCGTGCAGGTCGGCAGGTCAGCATCTCCCGGCACGGTGTCCAGATGGAGGCAGCGGGCACTGACCATCACCGTCACCTCGCCCTGCGACGTAAACTTCACGGCATTGCTTAGCAGATTGACCAGCACTTGCTGCACGCGGGTCGAGTCGCCAATCACCCAATCGGGCACCTCCGGCTCAAACAGGCAGCCCACCTCCAGGTCTTTCTCCAACGCCTTTGGCATGACCAGGTCAATGGCACACTCCACGCACTGTCGCAGGTTAAAGGTTTCCAGATCTAGCTCTAGCTTGCCCGACTCGATTTTGGAGAAATCCAGAATGTCGTTAATGATTTTCAGAAGCGTTTCGCCGCTGCTGCTGATGGTCTGGGCAAATTCCTCTTGCTGAGGCGTAAGGGGCGTACTCAACAGCAGAGACGACATGCCAATGACCGCATTCATGGGCGTGCGAATTTCGTGGCTCATGGTGGCTAGGAACTCGCTCTTGGCCCGGTTGGCAGTTTCGGCATCGCGCCGAGCCTGTTCTAGCGCCTTGTTTTTGATCATCAGTTCCTGGCGCTGCTGGGTTTCCTGCTCCAGCAGTTGGGCTTGGGCCAGGGCAATTCCCAGTTGGGCTGCAACTGCCTCCAGCAGGTCAATTTCGTCTTCGCTCCAGCGCCGCAGGCGATCGCACTGGTGTATACAAATCGCGCCGTTCGGCTCGCCTTTGTAGGAAGTGCGAACTGCCAGCATAGATCGGATCTTCAACGCTTGCAGCAGCGGATGCAGATTGCTCAGCAGAGGTTCACACAATACATCCCCAGAAGCTACTGCCTGATCCTGCGCCATCATGGTTTGAGCGTGGAGGTTGCCTGTAATCGGTACCGATTTCATCACATGCTCAAACTCATACGCTGGCTCCAGATAGGTCGCCACGATGGGAATTTCTGGCTCCGGCTCTGCTATGTAGGTATGAATCAGCACCCGGCTAACGCGAAACGTCTGTCCTACTTGAGTTGCGGCGGTCTGGAAAATCTGCTGAGGATCGAGGCTTTGGCGAATCTCCTCGGTAATTTGCTGGAGCAGGAGGATCTTTCGGAGCTGCCGCTCTAGCGCCGCTTCGGCCAGGCGGCGCTCAGTAATGTCCAGCAGTACGCCTTCTATGACGAGGCCCTGGGCTTCTTCGACCACCTGCGTTTTTTCGTAGACCCAGCGAAGGCTGCCGTCTCGGTGAATCAGCCGATATTCCAGGGTGTAGGGCTGACCTGCCTGAGCGTGGTTCAGGGCAACTTGCAACAGGCAATCGCGGTCTTCGGGATGCACGATGCTGGCGTAGTGCCGCCCCTGGTTGTTCAAAAAATCTGCTGCGGGATAGCCCGTCAAGTCGGCGATCGCCTCGCTCATAAACTCTATCACCCAGCCAAACTCTGCCTCGCGCTGAGGGTCATAGCGGGAGCGAAACACCACTCCCGGCAAATGCGAAACCAGGGAGCGAAACCGCTGTTCGCTCTGGGCGAGCGCTTCCTGAGTCTGTTTGCGGCTGGTAATATCCTGCGCCGTGCCCAGCAGTTGCACCAGGTTACCCGCTTCATCTCGGCTAAAGACAGTCTGGCGAGATTGCAGCCAGCGCCACTCGCCACCGGCATGACGCAGCCGAAATGTCACCTCTACTCCTTGCCCCGCAATGTCTTGCTGCAATTCCTGGATGCTGCTGCGGAGCAAGGGCAAGTCGGATGGATGGACGAGCGATCGCAATGCTTCCGAATCCATTTCGTAGACCTGATGGGCAGGATAGCCCAGCATCTCGGAAACCCGGCGATTGATAAATCGAATTCGCTTCGCGTCTACGGCATAGAGATAGAGCAGATTGGGCGTGGTTTCCAAAATCTGCTGAATGAACCGCTGATTCTCCTGCTGAGTTGCGTCGGCCTGCTGACGCTGCCGCAAGCTGCACTCTCGCTCGACCAGTTCATGCCGCAGCCGCCTATTTTCTGCCAGCAGATCTGCAATTTGCTGATGCGCTGCTAGCCCCGGCTCAGCCTGATTAGACTCTAAGTCCCCACCTAGCAGTGGCTTCCTGGGTTCCGGATAGTCTGGCATTCGGTTCCTTACCACTCATCTCCTTTGCATAAAGTTTCGGCAAGCCAGGGGCGATCGCCCTCACGCAATATCCACAATGACTTCTCAGCCATTCAAACCCGCTGAGTAATTACACGCCTCGACTATCTCCAGCCTTATCACCAGCGGAGATTTTCATAATCCGACCCTTAACCAGACACGTTTAGGCATGGGTTAAACAAAACCCTAAAAAAGTCACAAAAGTAAATACTAACGTTCGTGCCCCAATACCAGCCAATTTTCCCTGAATCCCGCCAACGATAGACAATTCTAGACTTCTTTAGAGTTCCACAAAACACTTTCGGATTAACTCCCACTCATCGCTTCTTCATTAAAGAAAGCTGAAAGTAAAGACTATCCAGCATTTTAGACACGAATAGGAGCCAGGAAACCCATAAACTTTCCCAGGCTAGTCCATACCTCTACAGTCCAGAAAATACTGTAGAACTCTTCCCTCTTCCCTATCCCCTACGCAAGCGCGAAGAGTGTAGGGCGATCGCCCCACACTCTTCCCAAGCCCTGCAATTCTAATTCTGCGACTTCACGAAAACAGCGACTCAGACGAAGGCTAGGAAGCAGCCTCTTCCCCAGCGGTGTCAGGGGCCTCAAACTTATAGCCCACACCACGCACAGTTTGGATTAGATTGGGTTGCTGAGTGTCAATTTCGATTTTCTTGCGGATTTGCCCAATGTGAACGTCAACCACCCGTTGATCACCCACATACTCGTAATCCCACACTTTTTGGATCAGTTCCGCTCGTCGCCATACGCGACCGGGATGACTCGCTAAAAAATGCAGCAAATCAAACTCCAGCGCCGTCAGCGGCACCATTTCGCTGTTGAGCGTCACTTCGCGCCGCACTGGATCGATAGATAGCCCATTAAACGTGAGGCACTGCTGCTCTGCCGCCGTGACCGGGCGCTGTCGTTTCAGAATCGCCTTTACACGCACCTCTAGCTCCGCCAAACCAAACGGCTTGGTGAGATAGTCATCCGCGCCTTTAGAAAATCCGTGGATTTTATCCGCCTCATCAGCGCGACTCGTCAGCATCAACACAAACACACCCGTCCGGCTCTGCATCTCCTGACAAAGCGTGTAGCCTGTTGCGTCTGGCAGGTTGACATCCAAGATCACCAAGTCGGGATTGAACTGTTCAAAAATCGCCATTGCCCCTTTGCCATCTTCGGCGGATTCGACCTGATAGCTGTGGGTAGAGAGAAAACGATGTACCAGTGTACGAATGTGACGGTCATCGTCAACGACAAGAATCTTGGCTGAAGCCATGACTGTAACCTTGGGTCGATGAATAGAGGGACGTTGAGTGAAATTGTAAATGTAAAGTCTAAAGAGGAACTTTTAGATGAAAAGCGAATAAAGGGTAAAGTGCAAAGGGGACTAAGTTGTTGTTGCTGATGGTAAGCTCCAATGCCAGCCCCTCGCTATGCCCATCTACATTAAGCACTCCCAAAAAACCGTATCCGCATAGAAATCTGTAATAGTTGCAAATAGTCCTAACTTAAGCGTAGAAAAAACTTTGTTAATTATCCAATGAGTATCGAAGTTGACCCTGGATGAGCATGGGCTTGCCAGAAATTGCCTCAAAGAAAAGAGACCTGTATTGTAAGGGCACCTGTAAGGTGTGAGTGGGTAGCTACACTAAGGGAAGGTGGGGGAGAGGAGAGGCAGGTGGAGTTTAAAACTCAACCTAATCAGTTTAAGCACAAAAACCAGGGCGATCGCCAGTCAGAGCGCTACCGTTCAACTCAGAAGTTGAGCTTAACGTGGGTTTAGGAGTGGTGAACTCAGGAGCAGTTGATTCAAGAGCTATAGTTTATGTAGTTTAAGTGGTATCTCGAAGTTCAGTGACATCCTGAAACTCTGTGTTAAACCATAGGTGGTAGCCGGTAATTGTTTGACCATTGGGTGCTTGACTTCAACGAGTGGCTCTGGGACAGGTAGCCTGTAATCGGTAACTGAATAGATGACTGGGAATTGTTAGCGTGGAGCAACTCAAGTGTTCGTCAGCAGCATAGACTCAGCAGGAGTGCTTGACTAAACCTAGCGTTCAGAACTCAAGGTCAAACGATCATGATCGAACTGTACCTAAGCCTGAGATTTGGAAACTGGATGAAGGAGAACTGGCTGAGTACAAGTTCTCGACTTGATCCTTTTGTCTGCTGCTGACTGCTGCCTGAACCTCGTTGCTAATCATTTCTGAGACGAAACTGATTGTAATATTAAGCTCCGTCAATTTTTTGCACTAAGGCTGCGACTGATACTATTCATCATAAACGACGATTCATAATCAATTATCGTGGGGATTCGGCTGGAGGGCACGAATGGAGGACATGAGCCACTACGAAAGACTGGGCGTAGACGAAACGGCGACGTTTGAAGAGATTCAGGCGGCGAAGGCGCGTTTGACCCAGGAGCATGAGGGCGACTCACGCACACTAGAGGCGATTGAAGCATCCTACGATGCAATCCTGATGGATCGGCTGCGACAGCGACAGGAGGGCAAGATCAAGGTGCCCGATCGAATTCGCTTTCCTGAGCGGACGGCAGAGCCACCGCCAGATTTCGCGCCTGCTGCGCCCAACCCTTCTCCCAACTGGCTTCAGCAATGGATTGACACACCCAGCCGCGCCGATATTCTTTGGCCAGGTGGATTGCTGCTAGGGGCAGGGCTGCTCGGCCTTAGCTCACCGTCTCTGGCGCTGGCACTGGGTGTGGGCATTAGTATTTTCTTTTTGAACCGCAAAGAGCATAAGTTTGGGCGGGCGTTTCTGCTGTCGCTGGCGGGGCTGTTGTTGGGCGTGCTGCTGGGGATGGCGCTGGTGCAGGCGATCGCCCCTCAGCTCGCCCAAATTAGCCTGGGTGAGTCCAGCGCCGCTGCGCTCATTGCCCTGGTTATCCTTTGGCTGATCAGCAGCTTCCTGCGCTAGCGATTTCCAGCATTAAAGTAGGTGTCGCTACTGCCTACATTTTGCCAGGCTGTACTTTCCCGACCTGCGCTTTCCCGACCTGCATGTTGCAAAATTATTTCGAGTGCCTCGGCGAAGTTGTGGACAATCCAGTCGGGCTGGTGTTTGCTGAGCTGAGTGCGATCGCGGATGCCGCTAAGGACTGACACAACGGGAATGCCGTGGGATTTTGCAGCCGCAATGTCGGCTTCTGTATCGCCGACCATCCAGTTTTCTGCGGGAGGCAGCTCGTTGAGGGCCCGCTGCATCAGCAGGGGCTTGTCTTGTACATCGGTCGTTTTGACGTAATCATCGCTGAGACAGTAGCGGCGATCGCCCTTAAAAAATCGCCCCAAATCACACCGCTGAAAGGCCTCGTCTAGTTCACTGGTGCGTCGCATGGTCATCACGGCCAGATCAATACCTGCCTGCTGAATGCGCTCCAGAGTTTCTATTGCGCCTGAAACAGGTGTGTCGTAGCTCAGGTAAGGAGGCGTATGAACCGTGTTTCGCCGCATCCGGGCAAAGTCTTGAGCCTGTAGCTCGTCCAGCCCAGACATTTGACCAATTTGGCGCTCTGGCACCTGCGATCGCTTGAGTTGCCAAAACTCCGCCTTAGACAATCGCTTGACCGTCTGTCCCGGACGGCGCACCTGCTCCAGGCAAACCTGATAGACCTGGTAATAGCGCTCCGACACGTCCATGATGGGCCCATCAAAATCTGTGATGATTCGTAATTTTTTTTGAACCATTGCTCTGTTTTATGAACTTTAATTACAGATTAGCCTGGACTTGTAGGAATCGGCGGCTTTTTTAAGTATTTATACTCCCTATCTGAATCCTAAATAAAGCTGAACCCTAAACCCAAATAAACCTAAACCCAAATAAAAATGCCCCCCACAAAAATGCCAACCTTCGCGCAGATTGCAGGGTGCAGACCGAAAGGCTGGTAATGTTTTAGGGTCAAGCCCTAGTTAGGCAGGATTTAGCAGATGAGGCTATTCCCTTGCCTGCCATTCTGGGCTGAGGCGACGGAAGTTGAAATCGATGGCGGCGGGATGGCAACTGATGCATGAGCCAAAGGAGAGGGGTTCGGGCAGTTCTACGCCAGGATGGAGCGCTCTCATATAGCGGGACTGGGCAAACCGAGAGGGAACGGTTTCGTTTTGCACGATGGAGCGCGAAGAGGCACGCACATAGTTCCACATGATGCGACGGGCTGGGTCTTGCAATGGGGTAATCACCACGCCATAGTGCTGGGGCGTTTGCAGAATGGCCGCCCAGGATTGCAGCGGCATCACCTCCGGCGGCGGGGCAAAATGGCAGCCGGAGCAGTTCTGGAAATAGAGTCGCTGTCCAAGCTGGAGTTGGGTGGGCACGACATCGACGGTGCCGATTTCGACCGTGTTTGCCGGAGGGGTAGCGGCGATCGCCCGCTCCGTTTCCTGCGACCCACCCACCTGCGACAATCCCCAACCCAAGCTGAGGCTCCAGCCCAAGACCAGCGCCAGCACAAGCGATGTCCGCCTGGCCCGGCTCAGGAAACGGCGAGAGCGGGATGAGATCGACTGAAGAAGCTGCTGGATTGCCATGAGGTCTCTCGAACACTAGAAACTGAAAGTTTGGGAGTTTTGGCCAAGGGCTGGGATGTGACTTGAGTGTAGATAGACGGACGAAATGCGGAAATAGCTCCCCGAAACCGGAATTCCTGAAAACAGATCTTTAAAGCAAATCCCTAGAACCCAAGCCTCCTGACGGGTCATTCTGTCATGAATTCCCAACGAATGGATGCTTTTTTGGGGTGATTTTGAGAGGGCAGTAAGGGGGCGATCGCACTTTTATCAGGCGTTTCAGCCCATTTACGCGACCGGATTACCGGGTAGCATTCGTCTGGCCGGGTGAGGCACGTTTTGAGTTACATGCCGTAATGTATGGGCAGCGATGTCACTCCGGCAAGAAAGCGCTGCGAAACTTGTCTGGGATTTGATTTTGCCAGCCTGTTGATTAACCTGTTCTATCGAAACCTTGAGGCAGCCGGACATGCTGCCAACGTTCTTCACCTGCTCGACCTGTTTGACGTAATTGGATGTTATCGGACGTAATTTGACCTAAGGGAATCAAGGAGTTTTGCCGAAATGGATTGCAGCCACGTTCAGTTTTGTATACACGACTCCTCTGCCCAGACCGCTGCGGCCCGCGAAATCGACCTGCACCAGCTTCAGGATTTGTTTAACGTGACGGCATTCTGGGCGCAAAACCGCCGCATCGAAGACCTGGCCACGGCGATCGCCCACAGCAACCCAGTTGTGACGGCCTGGGATGGCGATCGCCTCATCGGGTTCTCTCGCGCCACCTCCGACGGTGTATATCGCGCCACCATTTGGGACGTGGTGATTCACCCCGACTATCAGGGCGCAGGGCTGGGCCGCAAGATGGTGGAAACGGTGCTGATGCATCCCCACGTCAACCGCGCTGAGCGGGTTTACCTAATGACCACCAACGAGCAGCGCTTCTACTCGCGCATCGGTTTCGAGGAAAACCAGACGACGACGATGGTGCTATTTAATCAGCCCGTGTCGCAGGAGGGGCTGCCTGCTGTGGCCTACCTGGCCGAAGCCTCAAAGGAGGAGTCCTAGAGGCATCCTAAGGGAGGTGTCCCCAGCGTTCCCGAAGCCAGGGATTCGGGCGATCGCGGTTCGAGACTCCAAAGCTCGCTATAGGCGACTAAATTCGACCACATTCAGGGAAAAGGCGCACATTCTTGGAAGAGAAGTGCGCCTTTTGTCACTGTTAGGAGTAGTCTCGATCGGGAGTTGTCTCGGTTAGGAGTCGTCTCGCGCTTCTCGTCGAAGTCCCGGTTCCCCTGGGAGGCGTTGTCTAGGCAAACGCCTTGCACTTGGATTGCCCGCAACTTGCCCATCTCGCACCCTGGCTGAATCGGGCACAGCAGGGGCAGGAGAAAGCGCTACTTGATGACGCTACTTGATAACGCTACTTGATGAACAGCATTTCCTGATACTTGGGCAGGGGCCACAGGTCGTCGGCGACCTCGTCCTCCAGCGCATCGGCATAGCTCCGCACCCGATCCATAATCGGGCGCAGGGTTTTAGCGCAATACTGCATATGCTCCTCGGTGGTGGCGAAGTCATGAACAGCAAGGGCGCTGCTGAGTTCACCGACGGTGGTCATCATTTTGCTGGTCAGGTCAGAGATTAGCTCGACGTTGGCGGTTTCAAAGGGCAGCCCGATGGTCTTCAGACTGGCGATCGCCCCCGCAATCTCTGACAGATGGCGCAGCACGGCGGGATAAATCAGCGTCTTGGTCATGCTAATCACCAGCTTGGCTTCCATCTCGATAACGCGGATATATTGCTCCGAATAGGTTTCAAACCGGCTTTCTAGTTCCTTCTCCGACAGCACCCCCGTTTTGACAAACAGTTCCCTGATGGATTCTGTTTTCAGCATGGGCAGCGCGTCGGCCGTCGTGGGCAGGTTTAGCAAGCCCCGCTCCTCCACCGCGATTCGGTGCCACTCAGCAGAGTAGCCGTCGCCACCAAATACCACCGCACCGTGCTGCTCCATCACCTCCTTGAGGATGTTATAAGCAGCGGCATCGAGGGATTTCCCCTCGGCCAGCTCGGACTCTAGCCGATCGGCAACCCAAGTGAGGGAGTCGGTGAGGATCGTGTTCATCGCCACCAGCGGCCCCGAAACAGACTGGTTTGACCCGACAGCACGAAACTCGAAGCGGTTGCCCGTGAAGGCAAAGGGAGAGGTGCGGTTGCGATCGCCCGGATCTTTGGGAAACTCCGGCAGCGTGTCGATGCCCAGGTTCATCAGACCAGGACGCATCGACCCCTGCACATCGCCATTCTTGATTTGCTCGTACACATCTTCAAGCTGCGACCCCAGATACACCGAGATAATCGCAGGCGGCGCTTCGTTTGCGCCCAGGCGGTGGTCGTTGCTGGCCGTCGCCACAACAGCCCGCAGCAGCGGCCCATACTGATGCACCCCGCGAATCACCGCGCCGCAAAACAGCAAAAATTGTAGGTTGGCGTGGGGCGTGTCGCCCGGATCGAGCAGATTGCCCTGGGTGGCGTTGCCCACCGACCAGTTGACGTGCTTGCCAGAGCCGTTGATGCCTGCAAACGGCTTTTCATGCAGCAAACAGACAAACCCGTGCTTCTTCGCCGTGTTTCGCAGCAGGGTCATGGTCAACTGCTGGTGGTCGCTGGCCACGTTCGCCGCCTCAAAATAGGGCGCAATTTCAAACTGACCCGGAGCCACCTCGTTGTGTCGCGTCTTGGCCGGAATGCCCAACCGATACATCTTTTCCTCCACGTCCTGCATGAACACCTGCACCCGTTCAGGAATCGCGCCAAAGTAGTGGTCATCAAACTGCTGTCCCTTGGCGGCGGGCCGGCCAAACAGGGTGCGCCCCGCCAGCAGCAGGTCAGGACGGCTGTGGGCAAAGTGGGCATCCACCAGGAAATATTCTTGCTCTGCACCGCAGCTAGAATTCACCGGAGCCACGTCGGTATGGCCGAGCAGTTTCAAGAGGCGAGTGGCCGCCTTGCTCATGGCCGCATTCGACCGCAGCAGCGGCGTTTTCTTGTCCAGCGCCTCGCCCGTCCAGGAAATGAACACCGTGGGGATGCAGAGGGTCGCGCCGTTGTCCGTTTCCATGATGTAGGCGGGACTGGTGACATCCCAGGCCGTGTAGCCCCGTGCCTCAAAGGTGGAGCGGATGCCGCCGTTGGGGAAGGAGGAGCCATCGGGTTCGCCCTGCACCAGCACCTTGCCTGTAAATTCAGTGATGGCCGTGCCGTCGGATTGCAGCGAAATGAAGGCATCGTGCTTTTCCGCCGTGATGTTGGTCATCGGATAAAAGACGTGGGCGTAGTAGAGCGCGCCTTTGGAGATGGCCCAGTCCTTCATGGCGGCGGCCACGATACCTGAAATTGACACATCCAGCTTGCCGCCCGTCTGGATGGTGTGTTTTAGCGAGCGAAACACTTCCTTGGGCAGGCAGGCCTGCATTTTGTTGAGGGTGAACACGTCCACCGCCCACAGGTCTTCTAGGCGGCTGGGCACCTTGGGGGCGACGGGCTGGCGTTCGGTGATTTGACAGATGGTTTGAAACCGTAGCTCGTTAGCACTCATACAGCAATGTACCTTGGTTTGTTTGAAGGTGGGTTGAACAGTCAACGGGGCGGGAAATCTCTTCAGCCCCAGAGCGTCTCTGCTGGTTTCTGGGGGCTGAACGGTTGCAGAAAAATCAGAAAGGCAATTAGAAGGCAATTAGAAAGGCATTGACATTGAATTAGCATTGAATTGGCATTGAACTTGAATCTGCATTCAAGACGATAGGCGCGTGCGTCGATCATCGCTGCTAGTAAACGTGGGGCACGAAGAACTGCTCGTTGCGGGGCGATCGCACGTAGTCGTGGGGCGCAATCTGGCGGGGCGGCAGTTCCATTTGCTCCGGTGTCATGTCCACATAGGGAATCTTGGACAGGACATGGTGCAGGCAGTTGAGCCGGGCCCGCTTTTTGTCGTCCGCTTCGACCGTGAACCACGGCGCTTCGGGAATATTGGTCTTGGCAAACATTGCATCTTTGGCCTGGGAATATTCCACCCAGCGATCGCGCGATTCTAGATCCATCGGACTCAGCTTCCAGCGCCGCGCCGGGTCGAGCGTCCGCGACTGAAACCGCCGCTCCTGCTCCTCATCGCTGACGGAAAACCAGTACTTCAGCAAAATGATGCCGGAGCGCACCAGCATCCGCTCGAACTCTGGACAAGAGCGCATAAATTCCTGGTATTCCTCATCCGTGCAGAAGCCCATCACCCGCTCTACGCCCGCCCGGTTATACCAACTGCGGTCAAAGCAGACGATCTCGCCCGCCGCAGGCAGATGGGCGACATAGCGCTGAAAATACCACTCGGTCTTTTCGCGATCGCTCGGTGTACTCAACGCCACCACACGACAACCGCGCGGGTTGAGCGGCTCGGTGATGCGTTTGATCGTGCCGCCCTTGCCCGCTGCGTCGCGCCCCTCAAACAAAATCACAATCCGAGCGCCTGTGTGCTTCACCCAGTACTGCATCTTGACCAGTTCAAGCTGCAACCGAGCCAGTTCCTTTTCGTATTTTTTGCTGGAGAGTTTAGAAATACCCTCCTGCTCAGAGGGGCGATAAAGCGCGTTTGAACTGGAGAGATTTGCCCGCTTCT
Organism: Thermoleptolyngbya sp. C42_A2020_037; assembly: GCF_015272455.1. NCBI lineage: Bacteria > Bacillati > Cyanobacteriota > Cyanophyceae > Oculatellales > Oculatellaceae > Thermoleptolyngbya > Thermoleptolyngbya sp. C42_A2020_037. Next base: position 89,524 of record NZ_JACYLP010000034.1, on the reverse strand, counting down.
CTGGCGCGAGACTCTTCTTTTTCTTTTTCTTCTTGCCCTTTTTGGAAGCGGATTCTCCCATTAGCAGGGCTTGTCCCGCAGGCATTGCATCTCGGTTCGCGTCTTTGCCTACGTCCACACTCAGGCTGTTGGCACTGTTGCTGCTTGCGCTGTGCATTGCGATGTCCTCCAAAGCCGCAGAGAATTGGCAGATCGCGCTGTTCCATCAGCCCCAAAACTAGCGCTTGAGAGAGTCCGCGCCGCGATCCGCCGTGATTGATGTGCCCTGACACCATAACGTCCTGATTTAGCGCACAACGTAGCAATTGCAACGTGAAAGCTTAAGAAAACCTGCGATTTTGGTCACAGAGCCTAAAAAATGTCGGGAAATGTCAAGATTTGGCGATCGCCCACCCATCTACAAGCCGGATCGCCCACCCATCTACAAGCCGGATTGACTACCCGGCAGACAGGATGCACTGCTGGGCATGATTCCGCTGGAGGCGCTGGGTCTGGAGCCAGATTTGCAGCATCAGCAGTTGAGCAGTTGCAGGCGCTGCCGATTACGCCCAAACTTAATCTGAGCGACATCTGCTTTGTCATCTCCATCAAATCTGCGTCGTCTCTGTGATAGTCATCAACACGCTGTTGTGCGCTGATGATCTGACTAATTTCCGTCGGCGGTTGGTTGAGCTAGTGGTCACTGATCTCAAGCTGATATGCATTAATGAGTTGAACAATTTCCGGCGGCAGTTGGTCGAACTCGTTGTAATTGAGGTTAAGTTGTTGCAAGCCGATAAGCTGACCAATTTCCGGTGGCAGTTGGCTGAGCTGGTTGAAACTGAGGTTAAGCTCTTTCAGACTATCGAGTTGACCAATCTCCGGTGGTAGTTGACGGAGCTGGTTGTAACTGAGGTCAAGATTTTGCAGGCTGGTGAGTTGACCAATCTCCGGCGGCAGTTGGCTAAACTCGTTGCCACTGAGGTTAAGCAGTTGCAGACTAGTGAGTTGAATGATTACCAGAGGCAGTTGGCTGAACTGGTTTTCACTAAGGTATAGCTGTTGCAGGTTGGTGAGTTGAGTGATTTCCGGCGGCAGTTGGCTGAGCTGGTTGTAGCTGAGGTCAAGATATTGCAGGCTGGTGAGTTGACCAATTTCCAGAGGCAGTTGGCTGAACTCGTTGCCACTGAGGACGAGCTGTTGCAGGCTGGTGAGTTGACCAATTTCCAGAGGCAGTTGGCTGAGCTGGTTGTAACTGAGGTCAAGATATTGCAGGCTGGTGAGTTGAACGATTTCCAGAGGCAGTTGGCTGAGCTGGTTGTAGCTGAGGTCAAGATATTGCAGGCTGGTGAGTTGACCAATTTCCAGAGGCAGTTGGCTGAACTCGTTGCAACTGAGGTCAAGATGTTGCAGGCTGGTGAGTTGACCAATTTCCAGAGGCAGTTGGCTGAGCTGGTTGCCACTAAGGTCAAGATGTTGCAGGCTGGTGAGTTGAACGATTTCCAGAGGCAGTTGGCTGAACTCGTTGCAACTAAGGTCAAGATGTTGCAGGCTGGTGAGTTGAACGATTTCCGGCGGCAGCTCGGTCAGGTCATTCCCTGCCAAATCCAGGGTTTCCCACTGTTCCTGGTGGGCACGGTCGATCAGTTCCAGCAGATCGTCTTGGGTCATGATGGGGCGTGGGGTGCAGGCTGGGCGAGTTAGCTTAGTTTTTCTACAGTTTTCTTCTAATTGTGGTATTCGGGTTTGGGTTTGTCTAGGGTTTGGCAGGGGGCTGCGTTAGCCTGCGTCTTTGGTGTTTTTGCTGCCGCTGGTCAGGGCGACCGCGATCGCATCCACCACCCGCGCCACGGGAATAATGTCGAGTCCCAGTCCCGGATGCTCCGCCTGACTGGCGGGCACGATCGCCCGTTTGAAGCCCAGCTTGGCCGCTTCCTTCAGCCGTAGCTCCATCTGCGAGACGGGGCGCACCTGGCCGCCCAGCCCCACTTCGCCAATCAGCACCGTGCCGGGGTCAACCACGCGATCGCGGAAACTGGCGGCCACGGCGATCGCCACACCCAGGTCGGCGGCCGGTTCGGCCACGTTGATGCCGCCGGAGGAGGCAACGTAGGCATCTAGCTTCGACAGAGGAATGCCCACGCGCTTTTCTAGCACGGCGAGAATTTGCAGCAGGCGGTTGTATTCAATGCCTGTGGCGGTGCGGCGCGGCGACGGATAGCTCGTCGGGCTGGCCAGCGCCTGTAGCTCCACCACCAGCGGGCGCGTGCCCTCACAGGCGACAATGGTGGCCGTGCCGGGGGTTTCTGCATCGCGATCGCTCAAAAACAGCGCCGAGGGATTTTGCACTTCCTCCAGCCCGCGATCCACCATTTCAAACACGCCCAGCTCATTCGTTGCGCCAAAGCGGTTTTTCACCGAGCGCAAGAGGCGGTGGCTGGCAAAGCGATCGCCCTCAAAATACAGCACCGTGTCTACGAGATGCTCCAGCACCTTCGGCCCGGCGATCGCCCCTTCCTTGGTAACGTGCCCGACGATGAACAGCGTGATATGCTCCCGCTTTGCCAGTTGCATCAGCGCCGACGTACACTCTCTCACCTGCGACACCGACCCCGGAGCCGAATTGAGCGTGGCAAAATAGAGCGCCTGGATACTGTCGATCACCGCCACCGTCGGCCGCAGCGACTCCAGTTCAGACAGAATCGTCTCCAGGTCGATTTCCGGCAAAAGATAAAGGGAGTGGGATGTTGAGGCGTTGGACTGCTGGAGCGACAGGGTGACAGGGTCTTGAGTTTTCTCTTTTCTTTCTTCTCCTATTTTCACCCCGCTCCCCACGCCCAGCCGTTGCGCCCGCAGCTTTACCTGCTGCCCCGACTCTTCGGCGCAAACGTAGAGAACCCGGTGCTGCGCCGCAAGCTGATTGGCCACTTGCAGCAGTAGGGTAGATTTGCCGATACCCGGATCGCCGCCCACCAGCACCAGGGAACCAGGCACAATGCCACCGCCCAGCACCCGATCCAGTTCGCCGTAGCCGGAGGCAATGCGGGTCTGGGGATGGTCGGAAATTTCGGGGAGGGTAAGCGCGGCGATCGCCCTTGGTTCGCCCTTGGAATTGGCGCTGGCCCGTTTGGGCGATCGGCTCACGGCTCCCATCGCAGTTTTAGCGCTGCTGGCTGGTGCAACCGTCTGCTCCACCAGCGAATTCCAGCTTCCGCAAAAGGGACATTTGCCAAAATATTGCGGCGAGTCTGCGCCACACTCATTACAGACATAGCTTGTTCGAGGCTTGGGCATAGCGGCAGACCTGGGCAGCGCAAGAATAAAGTTTAGTGAATTCAGTGATTTACTCAATCAATACACCCAAGAAAACGGATTGTCCGCCTGCTTCCGCCGACTTTCACCTCCATCAAAAGGGCGATCGCCAGTCCCAAAGAATCAAAGTTCCGTTCTCCATCTCAACATTCTTGACATGATTGAGGGGGGCATGGTTTCCATCCCGGCTCAATCTGGAAGGGGGACATCCTAACGGCCTCCTTCCAAGGCGGCAATTTTCAACATAAGCCCAACTCCACAAAGACAATTTGAAACCGTTCGAGATTAATGTTTCTTAATGTAAAACGAGGCAGAATCTTTCGTAGATTTATTACTATCTTAGAATTCGCAAGAAATGTTAAAAAACTCTGAAATGTAGGGAGATTGGGAATCTCACGCGCTCAAGATAGGCGCATAGGCTACTATTGTTAATGATAGTCTGGGAAGAATTAACTATCAAAAATAATCGCTTCAAGGAGTGTTGACTAAATTGGAGAATCACAAAGAAAAAATTCTGGTCGTTGACGACGAAGCCAGCATCCGACGCATTCTCGAAACTCGTCTCTCCATGATTGGCTACGATGTTGTCACGGCCGCCGATGGCGAAGAAGCGCTAGAAACCTTCCGCCATTCCGATCCAGATCTGGTTGTGCTGGATGTCATGATGCCCAAGCTCGACGGCTACGGGGTTTGCCAGGAGCTTCGCAAAGAGTCCGACGTACCGATCATTATGCTGACGGCCCTGGGCGACGTTGCTGACCGCATCACCGGGCTAGAACTGGGTGCAGACGACTACGTGGTCAAACCCTTCTCGCCCAAGGAGCTAGAGGCCCGCATCCGCTCGGTGCTGCGCCGGGTAGAAAAAACGGGTACGACGGGTATTCCCAGTTCCGGTGTTATCCAAATCAACACGATTCGGATTGATACCAACAAGCGCCAAGTCTACAAGGGCGACGAGCGGATTCGGCTGACCGGCATGGAGTTCAGCCTGTTGGAGCTGCTCGTTGGGCGATCGGGCGAACCCTTCTCCCGCTCCGAAATCCTGCAAGAAGTGTGGGGCTACACGCCAGAGCGCCATGTCGATACCCGCGTGGTCGATGTTCACATTTCTCGACTGCGGGCTAAGCTCGAAGACGACCCCAGCAACCCCGAACTCATCCTCACGGCACGCGGAACGGGCTACCTGTTCCAGCGGATCGTGCCGCCGGGTGAAGTGGAGTAATCTTGCGTCTCCGTTGCGCCTGTCTCTCGCATCTTTGAGCTAATGCACCTGAAACTAATGCACCTCCTAAATGCACCCTAATGCGCTGATCAGGTGTGTGAAGACTCAGGGCAAAGAATTCAGGGCACTCCGCTGACTTGCTCCGGTTTCCGGTAGAGTCCATCTGATAAAATTTGTGAGGTTTCTATAACGTTGATCGATGGGTTCAACTCGAGCACGGATTGCCGTTGATGCAATGGGCGGGGACTTTGCCCCGGTGGAGATTGTTTTGGGTTCCCTGCGGGCCCAGGCAGAGTTAGATGCAGATATTCTGCTGGTCGGCAAGCCCGATCAGATTCAGGAAGCACTCAAGCACCATAGCGTGCCTCCCGGTTTGGAAATTGTGCCAACGGAAGACATGGTGGAAATGCACGAGGAGCCGCTGACGGCGATTCGTCGCAAACCCAACGCTTCTATTAATGTGGCGATGGATTTGGTGCGTCAAGGCAGGGCCGATGCGGTGGTGTCTGCGGGGCATTCGGGTGCGGCGATGGCGGCAGCGCTGCTGCGGCTAGGGCGGCTGCCGGGGATTGATCGGCCAGCGATTGGGGCGGTGCTGCCAACGATGACGGCTAAGCCCGTGCTGATTCTGGACGTGGGCGCAAATGTGGACTGTCGGCCCAAGTTTTTGGAACAGTTCGCCGTGATGGGGTCGGTTTATTCCAAGTACGTCCTCGGCATTCCAGAACCCAAGGTCGGACTGCTAAATATTGGCGAAGAGTCTTCTAAGGGCAACGATCTGGCAGTTCGTGCCCATCAAATGCTGCAAGAAAATTCGCGCATTGCCTTTATTGGCAACGCAGAAGGCCGCGATGTGCTGTCGGGCGATTTTGATGTAGTGGTGTGCGACGGCTTTGTGGGCAATGTGCTGCTAAAGTTTGCCGAGGCGGTGGGCAGCGTCATGCTGCAAATTGTCCGCGAGGAATTGCCTCAGGGTTTAAACGGCAAGCTGGGTACTGCAATTCTCAAGCCGAACCTGCGCCGCATTAAACAGCGGATGGATCATGCTGAGCATGGGGGGGCACTGCTGCTAGGTGTAGCGGGCATCTGCATTATCAGCCACGGCAGTTCTCAGTCTCCTTCGATCTTCAATGCGATTCGGATGGCGAAGGAGGCGGTCGATCATGGCGTTTTGGTCCGGATTCGGGCGCAGTATGAATCGCCAGAACTGGCAGTCGCAGATGGGCAATCGTCGCTGTCGCACGGCGGTGAACAACCAGAGAGTGTTGAATAATGGCGCAACGAGTTGGAGCGGGGGTGGCGATTACGGGCAGCGGCTCTTCAGTGCCGGAGCGCTACCTCGATAACGAAGCCCTGAGCCGAGTGGTGGACACTTCGGATGAATGGATAGCCTCTCGCACAGGCATTCGGCAGCGGCGACTGGCAGATGCGGCAGGCTCTCTGCGGGCGATCGCCACTCAGGCGGCTCAGAATGCTCTGGATATGGCAGGGGTGTTTGCCTCAGAGATTGATCTGATCGTGCTGGCGACCTCTACCCCCGATGATCTGTTCGGCTCTGCTAGCCAGATTCAGCACGACTTGGGCGCAACGCAGGCGACAGCCTTTGACCTGACGGCGGCCTGTTCGGGCTTTGTGTTTGGGCTGGTGACGGCGGCGCAGTTCATCCAAAATGGCGTGTATCGTAGGGCGCTGATCATTGGCGCAGATGTGCTGTCGCGCTGGGTGGATTGGAGCGATCGCCGCACTTGTGTTCTGTTTGGCGATGGGGCGGGCGCGGTGGTGATGGAAGCGAGTGAGCGCGATCGCCTGTTGGGGTTTGAACTCCGCAGCGATGGCACCCTGAACCACTGCCTGAACCTGGCCTATCAGGGGCAGGATAGAGAACTGGTGGACGGAGTGGCGATCGCCCAGGGCACATTTCAGCCCATCACGATGAACGGTCAGGAGGTGTACCGTTTTGCCGTCAAGCGGGTTCCTGAAGTCATCGAGAAGGCGCTATTTCGCGCTGAACTGACAGTCGATCAGATTGACTGGCTGGTGATGCATCAGGCAAACCAGCGAATCCTTGATGCCGTTGCGGAGCGTTTGGGCATTCCCAGCGAAAAGGTCATCAGCAATATGGCCCGCTACGGCAACACTTCCGCTGCGTCTATTCCCCTGGCGCTAGATGAGGCCGTGCGGCGGGGCGATATCAAGCCTGATGACATTATCGCCACAGCGGGCTTTGGCGCAGGACTGACCTGGGGCGCGGCGGTGTTTCGCTGGGGCGCAAGGTTAGACGATTAGAGATTTGATCACAGTTTTGATCACTAGGCGTTGAAATATGACAAAGACAGCGTGGGTCTTTCCTGGGCAAGGGTCGCAGGCAATCGGCATGGGGGCTGGCCTGTTTGACCTGCCCGCCGCTCAGCAGCGGTTTGAGCAGGCGGCGGAGATTTTGGGCTGGTCGGTGCCAGAGATTTGCCAGAGCGAAGACGACAAGGTGTCCAAAACGCTCTACACCCAGCCCTGCCTCTACACAATTGAGAGTATCCTGGTAGATTTGCTGCGGGAAAAAGGGCTACAACCTTCGCTGGTGGCGGGTCACAGTTTGGGTGAATATGTGGCGCTGTACGCGGCGCAGGTGTTTGAGTTTGAGTCGGGCTTGCGGCTGGTGAAGCGCCGGGCTGCGCTCATGGATAGCGCGTCCGAAGGGATGATGGCGGCGCTGCTGGGGTTTGACCGGGCGCAGCTCGAAGCGGCGATCGCCCAAACGCCGGATGTCGTGCTGGCAAACGACAACAACGAGGGTCAGGTGGTGATTTCGGGAACGCCGAGCGCTGTCGAAGCCATCATGTCTGGGGTCAAGTGCAAGCGGGCCGTCAAGCTCAACGTCAGCGGCGCATTCCACTCGCCCCTGATGGCAGAGGCAGCAGCAGAATTTCGCACCGTGCTGGATAGCGTGGCGTTTCAGACGGCCCAAGTCCCCGTCTTGTCGAACGTAGACCCCACGCCCGCCACCGATGCTGCGGTGCTAAAAGACCGCCTCGATCGGCAGATGACGGGTTCCGTCCGCTGGCGCGAAATCTCCCTCCAGCTTTCCCAGGCAGGTATCGAGCGGGTTATCGAAGTGGGCCCTGGTAAGGTGCTGACGGGCATCATCAAGCGCACCTGCCCGGACGTAGCGCTGGAAAACGTGGGGGCGATCGCCGATATTGAGCGCGTGGCCGCGTGATGCCGTTAAACCCTCCGTCATCCCAACCATCCCAACCATCCTGAAATGCGCGATCGCGAACCCCTGGCCAGCCTCGCTCTCTACCACCTGTTCAAGTGGTCGGTGGTGGCACCGATGCTGCGGTTTTACTTTCGCGGTCGGGTGTATGGCATAGAAAACGTGCCCCCACGCGGGCCGCTGGTTGTGGTGGCAAACCATGCCAGTGACTTTGACCCGCCGCTGCTGTCGTGCTGTGTGCGGCGGCCCGTCTCCTACATGGCCAAGGAAGAACTGTTTCGCGTGCCCGTGCTAAAGCAGGCGATCGCCCTCTACGGAGCCTATCCGGTGAAGCGGGGTTCGGCGGACCGCAGCGCCATTCGAGCGGCCCTGCATCAGCTTGAGCAGGGCTGGTCGGTGGGAATTTTCCTATCTGGCACGCGCACTCCCGACGGCCGTATTCCCGAAGCCAAACTGGGTGCGGCGATGATTGCGTCCAAGGTGCAGGCTCCCCTGCTGCCCGTTAGCCTCTGGGGTACAGAAGCAATTCTCCCCAAGGGCAGTCGATTTCCCCGCCCAGTGCCCATTACAGTGCGAATAGGACAGCCCATTCAGCCGCCCGCGGGCGATCGCTCTGCCCTAGAGCGGGTCACGCAGCACTGTGTAGACACAATTCATGCGATGCATGACCTAGGGCGGTAAATTTATGTTAAGAATTATAAATAAACCTAGACTGGACTAAAAATTAGTCAGGGCTGGGAATTAAGGGCTAGGAATTAAGGCTTAAAATACCTAACGGCTTCTGGCTTGCGGCTGCGGGTTTGCGCCTCTGCGTCCACGTCAGTTTTAGGGTGTAGTGGCCTTGTATTGCGGGATGTTGCGCGACGAACGTGACATGATTTGTACTTTGCGGCAGATCTCGGTAAGGTCTATAGAGTTTTTGTAAGGGAACCGCCTGATTTTAGGGGAATCTTATCGAACTGCGGTCTATAGAACTAGACCAACCATGTTGAGTAGCGAGGGTTGTCGGAATGCAGGATTTGCGGGCAGAACTGGCGGGCACGATGGGCGAGGCAGAGTGGGACTGGCTCATGCCCCATGCGGAGCGAAATGCGCTGGTGCTGGTGGGCGCGGGTCTAGACTTGCTGGATGTGGGCGTGGCGATCGCCTCGGATCACACCACACTAGTGCAGCGGTGGATTGACGAAGGGCTAATCCAAAAGCCCAGCCCTGAGCAAATCAAATCCTGGAGTAGCAGCCGCAACAAGCGGTTTAACGCGCTGATCTTGCAGCCCTACGTGCTAGTGCAGGACATGGCGACGTAGCCGTTGAGAGCAAGGCTAAGCTAGTGGGGAAAGCTAGTCTCGAAAATAGCGGCCCAGGGTTGCCCCTGTGTGCCCCGTCGTCACCCACAGAATAGCTCTGGCGGCATCGCGCACCACCTTGTCAGTCGTTTCGGCAGGCTGCGTTGAAGGCACTTCCACTGGCTTAAACTCGATACCCCGGCTGCCCAAGACAATTTTGCCAATCACCCAGGCGCGGCGCATGTGGTAGTCAGACGTGATTAGGTAAATGCTGCTGATGCCCTGGGATTCAAACTCATCCACCAGCGTTGTGAAGTTGGTGAGGGTATCGACTGCTCGATAGTCCAACCGGAGGCGATCGCGCTCGATTCCGGCTTCCTTAAACACCCATTCCGCATATTCTGGATTGCTGCCCGACGAAATCCAAACGGGCAAATCGGGGTGCTTTTGAGCAAACTCTGCCGCAAACTGTTCTCGCGCCGTTGACCCACCCAACACCAGCACCGCCTCTGGCTCTCGCAGCAAAGCCCTGACCTCCCTGAGCGCAAGATAGCCGAGCCCCAGTACGAGGGCAACACCCAGCAGTTTGGCAAGCCCAAATTGCCGCTGGCGACGACGAGTGGTAGGAAAGATAGAAGACATGGCGCAGCGTAATGCGAATCCGAAGCAATCTTACTTGAGAGAACCCTTAAAAGGTAACCAGCTAAACCTTTTTCCGCAATCCCAATGGGCACGAGAATTTGCCTCATCGCACTTCATGGGTGCGATTGTCCCTCCGCAGACGGTGACTCCGCAGACGGCAACTCAAGTGCTTACACTCTATCGCATCACTTGAGGGCAGATCCCAACAGGCTACAGAAATCTTTCGATTCTTGGCGGGTTACTTGCTGGCTTCCACCAGGCTCCGGAGGGCAGCTTTCATTTCCGCCACACTGGTCGTAGCTGTACCAAATTGACGGACGACAATGCTGGCGGCCAGGTTGCCCAGGATTGCCGCTTCTACGGGCGTTGCGCCGACGATTAGCCCCAGCGTCAGCGCCGCCACCACCGTATCCCCCGCGCCCGTCACGTCGAACACATCTGTCCGGTTAAACGCAGGAACATGGTGCTGGGAACCGTCCTGGCTAAATAGGCTCATGCCCTCCTCGCCGCGAGTGATTAGCATGTGCTGGGCACGGGTCAGACGCAACAGATCGGCTCCCGCTTGGGCAAGGCGATTGCTGGAGGGAGCGCTTCGCAAATCGCCCCCTGTAATCCCATAGCCTACGGCTTTTTCTGCTTCCGGCAGGTTGGGCGTGAAAACCGTAGCTCCAGCAAAGCGGTGCAGGTCGATTTGGGTGTCTACCACTGTTAGCGAGTGCTGCAAGGCTGCTTCGATCACCGGGGCACTCAGCACGCCATCGCCATAGTCCGAACAAACCACCGCATCTACCGTATTCAGGTGCTGCCGAATATAGTCCGCCAGTGCCAACTGCAAGTCTGGGTCGGCGGGCGCGTCGGACTTGCGATCGACCCGCACGATCTGCTGCGTCACGGACTGACGGGCATGGCCCGAAATGCGCGTTTTGGTGACAGTAGGGCGATCGCCATCCAGCAAAATACCGCCTGTGTCGATGCCTGCCGCCTCAAAAATGCGCCGCAGCACCGCGCCTTGCTCGTCCTTGCCCACCAGCCCCACCGACTTGACCTGGGCCCCCAGCTTCGCCAAGTTATAGACTGCATTTGCGCCGCCGCCTGGAATCTGTCGCGTTTCCTCATGCCGCAGGATCAGCACCGGAGCCTCCCGCGACAGTCGCTCCACCTGCCCCGTCAGAAACTCGTCTAGCGTCAGGTCGCCTACCACCAGCACCCGCGCCTCGGTAAACCGATCCATCAGCGCGTTCAGCCGGGGGGCGATCGCCCGCAGGTGTTCCAAAAACGCTGCCTCTACCATGCACTTGCCTCCCTTCTAGCTGGCAGGCGACGGAGTGGGCGCAGGCAGATCGGGGCAGCGCTCATTCTCCTGCGAGTATTTCACTTCAAACAGATAGGGACGAGTTTCGCCCGTGGTGTTTTCAATTTGGCGAGTCCGCACGACGGCGATTGCATCGGCGTTCAAGATGCCATAGCCAGAACTCCGCAGCAGCGTCGGCGGTTGCACCTGTTTGCCTTCGGCATCTACCACCACACCAACCACTGCCGATGGCACTTTGTCTTCATCTAGCTCTAGCTGAAGCAGGCAGGCATTCAGCGGCAGTTCGACCGCAATCTCGCGGGGACGCACCGCGTCGGGATCGGGAATTTCCACACCAAGCTGATCAAACCAGGCAATGTAGGCTAGATTCGCCTCATCGGGCTTCGTCCCCTGAGGATTGTAGGCAAACAGTTCTGGGCGATCGCGCTGGAGGGCTGCGAGCTGCTGAGCAGGCGACAGGGCAGGCGCGGTCGGGGTTGGCGAAGCCGCTGGAGAACTGGGAGCCGCCGGAGAAGCCGCCGGACTGGGCGCTGGGGAGGTCTCGACCGTCGGCGAAGCCGCAGGGCTGGGCGAGGCTGTCGGGCTGGGCGAGGCCGCAATCGACGGCGCAGGCGAGGGGCTGGCAATTACCGACGGCAGCGTGGGGAACAGAGGCGAATTGTTTTGGGAGCCAGCGGGCAGCCGCAGCGAGGGCCCATCGGTGGAAAACTCTGGGTCTAGCGATGGAATGGACGGAGACGGCGAGGGCACAATCGACGGAATCGACGACGGCGCGGACGAAGGGGGCAGCGTAAAGGTCGAGCGGGGCGGCAGCGTCGTCCGGGGGCGACTGGTAGCGCTGTAGCGAGGACTCAAGGACGACAGCGGCGGCAGGGGCGGCGCAGGCGGCACGAAAAAGGGCGGCAGGGCAGAGGGCGATCGCCCCGTTTGCCCCGGCAGCGGCGACAGGCTAAAGGACGACCCCGGAGCGGGCTGGGGCAGCGTCGTAGACGGATTCGAGAAGGTGGGCAATTCCAAATTTGGCTGGGCAAAGCTGGGAACGCGGCTCAGTTCCTCCGGTGTCAGTTGCACCAGCGACACAGGACGCTGCACTTGCCGCTCGGTCGGCAGCTTTTGCCCTGGCAAAAACGGCAAAAACGCCCACAGCAACAGATGCGCCCCGACTGAAGCCAGCGCCGCCCAGAACAGTGGCTCCTGCGACCACCGCTGTAGCCAATTTTCGGGATAGGGTTCAGCAGAGTAATAGGTCATACGCGCTTCGTCGAAAGCCTCTGAAATTTTAGCGTAGGGAGGTCGGAGCGGGGGTCGGCAATCGCTAATCTCTGCCACACTTCACCAACAGCAGCGAAAAATAGGGCAGCTTTAGGGAAGGGCGATCGCGCAAGTCGGCATGGATCACTTGCGTCGGCTGGCTGGCCCGCTCGACCACGTAACTGTGCTGAAGCAGACCGCGCCGCTCCAGCACAGGCCAGACTTGTTCGTACACTGAACTCACTTTCATTAAAACCAATACATCCGCCGTATCCAGCGCCGTTTCCAAATCTGCAACCGTGTATAAAGCGGGCAGCACCACCAGCCGCTCGGCTCGCACGGTCAGCGGCAGACCCAGCGCCGCCGCCGCCGCCATTGGAGAGCAGATGCCAGGAATCGTCTCTACTTGCGCTTCGGGATGTTGCTGCATCACGGTCTGCGCCAAATAGGTAAAGGTGCTGTAAAAGCTGACATCCCCTTCCGACACAAACACCACGTCGTCGCCCCGCTGCAAATAGTTCCAGACCTGTGCGGCGGCGTTTTCCCAGGCTTGCCTCAGGGTCGCCTCGTCCTGCACATAGGGAAAGCCCAGCGCCAATTGCACCTGGTCTGGCCGAAGCCACTGTGCCACAATCTGCTGCGCCACGCCCTGCTTGCCCCCCAGCCCCGCCGGAAACGCCACCACAGGCGACGACTGCAACAGCCGCAGTCCTTTCACAGAAATGAGTTCTGGGTCGCCGGGGCCAGCGCCCACGCCGTAGAGCGTGCCTGTCATGGGAAGGGGGGAGAGGGAAGAACGAAGAGGGAAGAACAAAGAGGGAAGAACGAAGAGGGAAGAGAGGGGTCTTTTTGGGGCGCTCCATTACCCTACAGCGTTTTTGGAACTGGTGGGATGGTCAGGAAAACGCCTTCTCGTTGGGGCAGTGAGTTCTTTACGATGCAAGAAAATGCGGTATTACTACTATCTGACGGCTCTCTGCCTGATCAGGCTATTAACCTGATAACTCTCCTTCCTACGTTTAGGCTCTCGTTTAGGCTCTTATATGACCCTTACCCACTATCCCTATCCCTCCAGTCGTCGCGTCATTCTGGGGCAGCGATGCGCGATGGCGACGAGTCAGCCGCTAGCCACGATGGCGGGGGCGGAGATGATCTGGGCGGGGGGAAATGCGGTGGATGCGGCGCTGGCGATGGCGATCGCCCTGACGGTTGTAGAACCCACCTCCAACGGCATCGGGTCGGATGCGTTTGCGATGGTGTGGGACGGGCAACTGCACGGGCTGAATGCGTCGGGGCGGAGTCCCCAAGGGCTGGCGCGGGAAGACTTTGGCGACTTGGCGACAGTGCCACCGTGCGACTGGCGGGCGGTGACGGTGCCGGGGGCGGTGTCGGGCTGGCGATCGCTCTGGCAGCGGTGGGGCAAGCTCCCCTTCGAGCAATTGTTTGAACCCGCGATTCGATATGCGGAGCAGGGCTTTCCGGTGTCGCCAGAGACAGCGCGGGCATGGCAACGGGCAGAGCGGGTGTTTTTGCCGCTACAAGGGAAGGAGTTTGAACCGTTTAAGCGAGTGTTTTTTGCGGGCGATCGCGCTCCTAGGGCAGGCGAAATCTGGCGCAGCGAGGGCCATGCCAGAACCCTGCGGGCGATCGCCCAATCCGGCGGCGAGGCATTTTACACCGGCGAGTTGGCCCAGAACCTCACCCGCTTTGCTGCCAGCACGGGCGGATTTTTGACGCTGGCAGATCTGGAAAGTCATACCGCCGACTGGGTTGCGCCGATTTCGACGACCTACCGCGACCTGACGGTGTGGGAACTGCCGCCCAATGGCCAGGGCATCGCCGCGCTGATGGCGCTCAACATCCTGGAAGGCGTTGATTTGGGGCGCTATCCCCGCGATTCGGCTGACAGTTTCCATTGGCAAATCGAGGCCATGAAGCTGGCCTTTGCCGATGCCTATCGCTATGTCGCCGATCCGCGCAGTCTGGAATTTGACCCAGCGCGGCTGCTGGACAAAGACTACGCGGGCGATCGCCGTTCCCTGATATCCAACACCGCCCTGCCCCTGGCAAAACCCGGCATCCCCAAAGGCGGCACGGTGTTCCTCGTCGCCGCCGAACCCGACCTGATGGTGTCCTTTATCCAGTCCAACTACGAAGGCTTTGGCAGCGGCATCCTAATCCCCGATACGGGCATCGCCCTGCATAATCGCGGCGCGGGCTTCACGCTGGAACCCGGACACCCCAACGACTATGCCCCCAGCAAGCGCCCGTTTCACACGATTATCCCTGGCTTTTTGACCCGCAACGGACAGCCGCTCGGCCCCTTCGGCGTAATGGGCGCACCCATGCAGCCCCAAGGCCATGTGCAGGTGGTGGTGAACTTGACCGACTACGGCATGAACCCCCAAGCGGCGCTAGATGCTCCCCGCTGGCGGTTTCTGCGGGACAACCAAGTGCTGCTGGAACAGGCCGTGCCGCCTTCTGTGGTACGAGCGTTGGGCGATCGCCATCACGCCATCCAGCTCAGCGCCGAAGTCAGCCTGTTTGGTAAAGGGCAAATCATTCTAAAGCACGGCAGCACCCTGATTGCCGCTTCGGAACCCAGGGCAGATGGATTGGCGATCGCCCTTTAGGAAGAAGGGAGAAGAAAAAACGAAGAACGAAGAGCGAAGAGCGAAGAACGAAGAGCGAAGAGCGAAGAGCGAAGAACGAAGAACGAAGAGCGAAGAACGAAGAGCGAAGAACGAAAAGGGTTGGGGCATTTCCGTCTGTCCATCGCCTCTGCAATTCACGTTATGATGCAAGTACAAGCTTAAAGTTTTGTAAACGACTGCGCTTGGGCAGCCACTGGCGATTGTCTCAGGAGGCAACTGCACTGGAGCCAGCGCCATCGTCACGGGTTGACAGCAGTGCTAACTATTTGGCAGCTAGCCGGCCGGTCGTTGTTCAGCTTTCCTAGCCCGTACCTCCCCCACTCCTACCCTTAACGCGCCTTGACTCCAGCCATCAAGCCTTCCCAACGCCCAACCCTGCCCACCGCCTGGCACGCCTTAAATCCGCTCTGGCAAGGTGGAGAAGATGTCGTGCAAAAAGGCTTGCCCCACCACCAACTGGCTCCGGCGTGGCAAATGCTGCTGCTGGGAGACGGTTCCCCTACCCGCCACTTGCAATTGCTAACGGGCGAACCAACCGAGGTGGACGTAATTGATATGTCGCTGGTGGGCATGGATCATGACTTCGCGCCGGAGCAACTTTCCGTAGTGCCAGGGCCGCGGGTGCGGCGACAGGTGTGGCTCCGCACAGCATCAGGGCAGCGCCTCGCCTATGCGACTTCCTGGTGGAACGCTGAACATGTCGATGAATATCTGCAAAATCGTTCGCTGGGGATCTGGGTCAACCTGACGCGGCTCCGCACCGAGCTATACCGAGATGTGCAGGGAATTTACTATGGGCATTCGCCAAGTTTGGAACTGGCGTTTGGCGAAGCGGGGCCGTTTTGGGGGCGGCACTATCTCTTCTGGCATCACGGACACCCGATTACGCTGATTTACGAAGTGTTCTCGCCCTATCTCAGGCAATATCTGGGCCCGGTACGTCATATTTAACTCTGGCTCGGCGTAGCAAGGCTATCCCAATGCGTCTCCCAAGCCACCGCTTGGACTAGAAGAAGCGCGATCGCCATCAGAAGGCTGCCAAGTAAAATTTCACCCCGCAAAACGGAAGGGATTGCCAATCGAACTGTTCTCTCCGCAATGTTTCAGTTGCGGAGGGATTGCTCGTGCCGTTAGGCTTGCAGATAATCCTGGCGCTTTTAGCGAAGGTTTCTGGGTACAAAATCTGGCTACAAAATCTGGCTACAAAGAAAAATAGATCCTTAACCTTTCTGGCTCAGCGATACAAATCTGGGTGACTGAGCGCATCTTTAAATAATAGAGGGGACGGTTTTGCGTTGTATCTGCACCGTGTATGCAGCAACACCTTACAGGGGTCTCTTATCCCAGCCTTATCTGTCATGATGATGCCTGATCAGTCGCGGCGCTTACTTCCTGAGACAGGTGTTTCCTGTAGCGTAGGTGAAGGACAGAAAACTGAAAGCTTTGGTGAAATAGAACCGACCATAGAGCCGCCTACAGAGCCGACTACAAAACTGGATAAAGGGACAGAAGCGCTTCATCGCTTAGCGGCTTCGTTTGACCCACAAAGCTGGATTCTGAAAACTCGACATGAAGAGTTTGCTGCTCATTTGCGCTGTTTTCTCCAGCAGGTCTGTGAAGCGGGCGAGTGGGGGCTGGGAGTCTGCTGGTTTCCCCAAGACCCTCTAGCACAGCAGGGATGGGCGGCGAGTTGGATCAGTCCGCTGGCAGTGCAGGACGGTTCGGTAGAGCCAGATGCGCTGACTGTAGATGCGCCAGTTACAAACCTGCCAGTTACAAATCTGCCAGTCGCAGACCTGTTGGGATGTGCAGGGGTGGCGCTGCTGGAGCGGGCGCGGAACCATCGGCAGGCGGAGTGGGTTGTGGATCTGACGACGCAGCCTCCGGAGGCGCGAGAGGAATCGCCTGTGCCTGCGACGCAGCCCAATCCAGCCGTAGCTCCAAACCTGGCTCCAAACTTGGCTCCAAACATTCCTCAAAACATCGCTCTAAACGGAGTTCCAAACTGGCGATCGGCGCTGGCGGTGCCTGTGATGGAGAGCGATCGCCCGTTGGCAGTGCTGGTGTTTGCCAGTCGAGAAGCACGGGCCGAAGATTCTCAAGTCTTACAACTGATGAGGGCGATCGCTGCTCAGCTAGGTACAGCAATCCAGTTTCGCCAAACGGAAGCAACCCTGCGGCAAAATGAGTCCCGATTTCGCGCCGTTTTTGAACACGCCAACATTAGTATTGGCATGACGGCGCTGGATGGTCGCATTATTGATGTCAACGCGGCCTCGACCCAGATCTTTGGCTATAGCCGAGAAGAGTTCTACAGCCTGAACTTCAAGGACTACAGCCATCCAGAAGATTTGGAGATCGACTTGGCCCTGCTACAAGACATGATCGAAGGGCAGCGCAATCACTACCAGATTGAAAAGCGCTACATTCGCAAGGACGGGAGCATCTTTTGGGCAAACCTGACGGTCTGTGCTGTGCGCGATGAGCAAGGGGCGCTGCAATTTACCTTTGCCATTGTAGAAGACATCACCAGCCGCAAGCAGGCCGAAGATGCGCTGCGCCAGAGCGAAACTCTTAACCGCAACCTGCTGAGGGCGCTGCCAGAAATGCTGTTTATCGTTGATCGACAGGGCACTTGTCTGCATATTCAAACCGAGCAAGACGATGATTTGGTGTGTCCTTCAAGCGATCAGCTAGGTCGGCAGATTGACGAACTGTTGCCCACTGCGGTCGCGCAGTCGATGATGCGGGCGATCGCCCAGGCAGCGCAAACCGGAACCGTGCAAACCCTGGAATACAGCCTGCTGCTGCAAGGCGAGGAGCGCCATTTTGAGGCTCGCATTGCTGACTGCGGTGCAGAATCGCTTCAGAGCAGCAATCAAATCTTGGACAACCGGCTGGGCAATCTGTTTGCCTGTTCGTTAAACAGCCCGGTGGGTTGCCAAGCCGCTGACCCAATTTTCATTGTCAGCGTGCGAAATATTACCCAGCGCAAGCGCACTGAGCGGGCCCTGCGGGAACAAGAGGCGTTTCTGCGGCTGATTATCGACAATATTCCCCAGCACGTTTTCTGGAAAGACTGCAATCTCATCTATCGCGGCGGCAACCGCAACTTTGCCCAGTCCGCCGGATTCGAGCGTCCAGAAGACTTGGTGGGAAAATCTGACCATGACCTCTGGCCCGCCGACCAGGCCGAGCGCTATGTAAAGAGCGATCGCGAAGTGCTGGCAACTGGACAGGCCAAACTGCACATGGTTTGCAAAAAGGTGCTGGCCGACGGTCGCGAGATCTGGCAGGATGCCAGCAAGGTGCCCATTCGAGATGCCGACGGCAAGATTATTGGCATTCTTGGCTCCTACGATGACACCACCGAGCGCAAGCAGGCCGAAGAAGCCTTGGCCCAGCGAGAACAATACCTTGCAACGCTAGTAGACGTGCAGCAGCAGTTGCTCTTGCTGGACAATCCAGCAGAAATTTATGCCCTCGTCTCCCAGCGCTTAGGACAGATTGCTGGCACAAGTCGGGTCTACGTGTTTGAAAACAGCCGCGACTCGGACGGCAATTTGCGGATGCACTATGTGCATGAATGGTGCGCCGAGGGAATCTCTCCCAACATCGACCGACCACTGCTGCAAGGGCTGCGCTATCTTGACTATTCCACCCAGTTTGAACAGATCCTCTCCGAAGGACGACCCTACGCAGGCATTGTCGCGGAACTGTCTGCCTCGGAGCGGACCGTGCTAGAGCCGCAGGGCGTGCTGTCGCTGCTGGTGTTGCCGCTGCTGGTGAATGGCGAGTTTTTTGGGTTTATCGGCTTTTCAAACTGTGTAGAGGCGCGAACCTGGACAGCGGCAGAGGTAGATTTGCTGCGGGCGGCGGCGGCGGCCGTTTCCCTGGCCTTGGAGCGGGCCCAGGCGGCGGCGGCCCTGCGTCAGAGCGAGTCTCGCTATCGGCTGCTGACCGAACATGCAACCGACCTGATTTCTGGCCATGCGCCCGATGGCACCTATCGCTATGCTTCCCCAGCTTGCCAAGCGCTGCTGGGCTATCGTCCAGAGGATTTAGTAGGGCGATCGCTCGCGGAGCTGCTGCATCCCCAAGACCGAGAGAGTCTGCTCAAAACAGATCTTCCCCAGTCTCCGCTGGTGAGTAGCGGGCCGGTGGTCTATCGCGTCCGTCATGCTGACGGTCACTACGTCTGGTTTGAAACGCGCAGTAAAGCGCTACACGATCCGACAACGCAACAGGTTCAAGAAATCATTGCCGTTTCCCGCGACATCACCGAGCGCAAACAGTCAGAACAACTGCTGGCAGGGCAAAAGCGGGTTCTGGAAAAAATTGCGACGGGTGCTGACCTGACAGAAACGCTGAAACTACTGCTCCAGGTGATGGAATCTCAAGCGGACGGGCTGATTGGCTCAATTTTGCTGCTGGATGCAGCAGGGCAACGGATCGAAGGCGGTGTAACCAACAGCCTGCCCGATGCTTATGTTGAACAGCTTAAAGGGGCGGAAATCGGCCCCAGTGCGGGGTCTTGCGGCACGGCCATGTATCGGCGATCGCCCGTGATTACCCCTGACCTCCACCAAGACCCCCTCTGGGAAGACTATCGAGACTTTGCTCGTTCGTTTGGGCTGGTGTCCTGCTGGTCGCTGCCTATTCTCTCCTCCCAGGGCAGCGTCTTGGGCAGCATCGCGATCCACAGCGGGACACCACGTACTCCAACCGCCGCAGACTGGTCACTTCTGGAAATTGCTGCGCCGCTAGCGGGCATCGCCATCGAGCAGGCGCGGGCAGATGCGGCCCTGCAAGCCGCCGAAGCCAAATATCGGGGCATTTTTGAAAACGCGGTGGAGGGGATTTTTCAAAGCACGCCCGATGGGCAATATCTGATGGTCAACCCGATGCTGGCAAGGCTGTATGGCTACGAGTCGCCCGCCGACCTGATGGCGAATTTGACCAATATCGAGCAGCAACTCTATGTAGATCCGCAGCGTCGGGCAGAGTTTGTGCGGCTGATGCAAACGGAGGGCACGGTTCAAGGGTTCGAGTTGGAGGTCTATCGAAAGGATGGCAGTATTATCTGGATTTCGGAATCGGCGCGAGCGCTCTACGATGCGGCGGGAAACCTGATTCGGTTTGAAGGAACTGTGGAAAATATCACCCGACGCAAGCGGGCAGAACTGGAACTGCTGAACCGCGACAATCTGTTGCAGGGGGTTGCCCAGGCTGCGAACTGCCTGCTCACCCATGAGGATTTATCGACGGCCATCTCCCAAGCGATCGCCATTCTGGGCACGATGGCCCGGGTTGATCGGGTGTTTATTGCCGAAAATCATCCCCACATAGAGACGGGTGAAATGGCCATGAGCGTCCGCTATGAATGGGTTCACGAAGGCACACCCCCTTGCCTGGCCGACTGGCAAAATCAGCCCTACGCCGCCCACGGGCTAGACCGCTGGTATAAGCAGTTTCTGCTGGGCAAGTCTGTGGGGGGAATCGCGCGAGAGTTTCCCAAGTTAGAGCAGAATGTGCTAGCAGCGATTCGCGTTCTGTCTTCGCTGATGGTGCCGATTTTTATCGAAGATGAGCTTTGGGGGTATATCGGGCTAGACGACTGTCGTGCTGAGCGGCAATGGTCTGCAAGCGACGAATCGAGCCTGCGGGCGATCGCCGCCAGTTTGGGGGGCGCGATCAAGCGTCAGCGTACTGAAGAGAAAATGCGCTACCAGGCCTTTCATGACGCGCTGACGGGTCTGCCCAACCGGATGATGTTCAACCGCCATCTGTATCTCATGCTGGCCCGTTCCCGCCGTGGACAGGAGCCGTTTGCCGTCGTTTTTCTAGATCTGGATCGGTTCAAGACCATCAACGACACGCTGGGCCATGCCGTGGGCGATTGCCTGCTGGAACAAGCCACACAGCGCCTCACCTACTGCCTGCGCGAAGAAGACACCATCGCCCGCTGGGGCGGCGACGAATTTACCCTGCTGCTGCCCAATCTGAAGTCACCCCAGGATGCCAGTCGGATTGCTGAACGCATCTCGGAGAACCTGCGCCCCCCCTTCTACGTCGATAACCACGAGCTACATATCACATGCAGCATGGGCATTGCCCTGTTTCCAGAGCACGGAACCGATGCCCAAACCCTGCTGAAAAATGCCGATGCCGCGCTCTACGTGGCCAAAGGGCACGGACGCGATAATCATCAGTTCTATACGCCCGCGATTACCAGCCAGTCTACAGAGCGCCTCGCCCTCGACAGCAGCCTGCACTACGCGCTAGAACGGCAGGAATTTACCCTCCACTATCAGCCCCAAGTCAATGTCTTTACGGGCGAAATCATTCAGATGGAGGCGCTGCTGCGCTGGACTCATCCCAAACTTGGGCTAATTTCACCCCAGACCTTTATTGGTTTGGCAGAAGAAAATGGGCTGATCGTTCCCATCGGGTTTTGGGTTCTCCGCACAGCCTGTCTGCAAAACAAGCAGTGGCAGGAAGCCGGCCTCGGCCCGCTGCGGGTGGCGGTAAATCTATCGGCGCGGCAGTTTCAGCAGCCCAACTTGGTGAGTGCGATCGCCAGCATCCTGGAAGAAACGGGATTGCCGCCAACCGGTCTGGAGCTAGAGATTACCGAGACGGCTGCGATGCAGAATGTGGAGTTCACCACCACACTGCTGCACGAGCTACAGGATATGGGCGTGCGGATTGCAATGGACGACTTTGGCACAGGCTACTCGTCGCTGGGCTATCTGAAGCAATTTCCGCTCAACACGCTGAAAATTGACCGATCCTTCGTTAAAGATGTGACGGCCAACCCAGACGATGCGGCAATTGTGGCGGCGATTGTGGCCCTGGGCCAGGGGCTGAACTTGAACGTCGTCGCTGAAGGCGTGGAAACAGTAGACCAGCTTGCCAAGCTGCGATCGCTCCAGTGCGAGGAAATGCAGGGCAATCTCTTCAGTCGCCCGCTAGAGGCTGCCGCGGCAACCCAGTTTTTGCAAAAGAACCAGCCCCGCAGCAATCTTCAGCGGTTCTTTCAGTCACCCAATCGACCAAGCTAAAGGGCATTTGGTCGGCAAGGGATGCGGTAGAATAGCAAGCTCAAGACGGCTAGAGAATTTTACTTGCAGCCCAGCGATTCTCTCGTGTCGGCTCCGGTCACAGGGTTCACGCCTGATGCCGTTTTGCAGAGCTGTAGCACCTGCTCTCGATCCAGCATGGCGAAGCTAAAGTCTGCCCCGTCAACCTTTGCGCCCTTGAAGTTGCTTTTCAGCAGCATGGCAGAAGTCAGCACGGCATTGCTCAGGTCGGCTCCTGCAAAATTGCTGAGGTAAGCAATGCCATCGGTCATGTCTACACCTTGCAAATTGGCCCCCGTAAGCGTGGAGCCATTGAACACTGCCCCGCGCAGGTCAGCACCGCTGAAGTCTGCTCCAGCCAGCTGAGCATTGGCAAATTCGGCTTGAATCAACTGTTGCCCTGCAAAGTTTTTGGTGGTGGCTTCTACGTCGTCGTAGGCGCGGATGGCAGCAGAACTGGCGGCGATCGCCCCCTGCGACAGCCCCATCAGCCCCACCCACAGCCCAAATACCAGACCCAGCAACGCTCGAAGTAAACGCATGGTCGTCTTAGAAATTTACGCTCCCAACGTTAATAAACGTAACATTCTGCCGCCATGTTTTGGCAGCCCCCTTCAACAGCCCACTTCAACAGCTCG
Organism: Thermoleptolyngbya sp. C42_A2020_037; assembly: GCF_015272455.1. Lineage (NCBI taxonomy): Bacteria > Bacillati > Cyanobacteriota > Cyanophyceae > Oculatellales > Oculatellaceae > Thermoleptolyngbya > Thermoleptolyngbya sp. C42_A2020_037. The sequence goes on along the minus strand of NZ_JACYLP010000034.1, from coordinate 66,938 downwards.
CTGCAACAGCACAATCTGACCGCACAATTGGACAGCATGGCAGGCACAGCAAGTTCGACGGCACAAGTTCAACGGCGCAAGTTTGATGGCGCAAGTTCGGCAGAGCAAGCACGGTTCAACCGCCAACTTAGACCGTGACTTGCCAGACTAAAACTGCCGCAAAAAGCGCAGATCGCTCTTATACAGGTCGCGGATGTCGGTCATCTGGTGCAGCACCATCGCAAACCGCTCCACCCCGAAGCCGGCCGCAAAGCCCGTGTAAATTTCCGGATCATAACCAACCGCCTTTAGCACGTTGGGATCGACCATGCCGCAGCCCAGCACCTCGAGCCAGCGTCCCCGCCAGCGCACATCGACCTCCGCCGATGGCTCTGTGAAGGGGAAGAAACTGGGGCGAAAGCGCACCTCAATCTCGCCGAACATTTCTTCCAGAAAAGTCTTGATCGTACCGCGTAGGTCGGTGAAGGTCAGTCCCTCATCCACCGCTAGAATTTCAATCTGGTGAAACACCGCTGAATGGGTCGCATCCACTGTATCCCGCCGATAGACCCGCCCCGGAGCGGCCACGCGGATCGGCGGTTCGTTCGCCTCCATATAGCGAATCTGCACCGAAGACGTATGGGTTCGCAGCAGGTTGCCATCCGGCAGATAGAACGTGTCTTGCATGTCCCGCGCTGGGTGGTCGGCGGGCGTGTTCAAGGCCTCAAAGTTATAGTAGTCGGTTTCCATTTCGGGGCCCTGGGCTACGGTATAGCCCAGACCCACAAAAATATCGAGCGCCCGGTCGATAGTACTGGTCAGGGGATGGTTGCGCCCCTGGGGACGGAACGTTCCGGGCATAGTCACGTCCAGCGTTTCAGCGGCCAGTTGGGCTTCGATCTGGGCCGCTTGCAGTGCCGCCTTTTTCTGATCCAGCCCCGTCTGCACGACTTCCTTGACCTCGTTGGCCAGGGCCCCAATGCGGGGACGCTCTTCAGCGCTCAGCCGCCCCATGCCGCCCAGCACTTGCGACAGACTGCCCTTTTTGCCCAAATACTTGATCCGGAGTTGTTCTAAATCTTCGAGGGAAGCAGCAGCGGCGATCGCCCCTTCGGCTTCTTGCTGCAACGTCGTCAACTGAGTTTCTAGCTCTACCAACTGGGTGGTCATACAGGTTGTCTGGCGGATTATCTGGCGGGTTGTCTGGAAAAGATATTTAACAAAGGATCGGGGAAAAGTCGTCTGAAACAATCCAGAAGAACAATCTCTTCGCGAGAGTCTTCAAGAGCCTTACTCAGCACGACGCTAAATCCCTCTTACCCTAGTTTACCGATAGTTTACCGAGCTTCATCCCTTACAATTGCTCTCCACGATAGCAGCATGGCAGAAGCATGGCGAAAGCGGAGAATAGCAGAGGAAGAATAGTAATGGATAAGCCAGCCAATCGCTTTCATAATTCTGAATGGGTCTACCCTCAATCAAACCACTATGCACCTCTTAATCAGCAACGATGACGGAATTTTTTCTTTAGGAATTCGCACCCTGGCAAACACCCTTGCCCAAGCAGGGCATCAAATCAGCGTCGTCTGCCCCGACCGAGAGCGGTCGGCCACTGGGCATGGGCTAACCCTCCACAAACCGATTCGGGCAGAGCAGGTTGAAGGCGTTTTCCAGCCCAGCGTCACGGCCTGGGCCTGTTCGGGCACCCCGTCTGACTGCGTAAAGCTGGCGCTGGGAGCGCTACTCAACAATCCCCCCGACATGGTGCTGTCGGGCATCAACCACGGCTCCAATCTGGGTACAGATGTGCTGTATTCGGGGACGGTTTCGGCGGCGATGGAAGGTGTTATTGAAGGTGTGACTGGCATTGCCTTCAGCCTCACCAGCTTCTCCTCAAAAGATTTTCAGCCTGCTGCCAACTTTGCCCAGCGGCTCGTTGCTTACCTGACTGCCAACCCGCTGCCTCAGCCGATGCTGCTGAATGTCAATGTGCCCGCTGTGCCTGTTGAAAAAATTGCGGGCGTAGCTATAACTCGACAGGGACTCCGGCGCTACATTGACCAGTTTGAGAAGCGAATTGACCCCAGGGGCAAAACCTACTATTGGCTGGCAGGCGAGTTGTTGGAAGACGTGCCGCAGCCAGACCTAGAGCTAGTGGTCACATCGCAAACTCGGTTCGGCAAAGCCACTCGGCTCGGCGAAGCCAGCGGAACATGGCTAAATCAAATGATGACCGATGTCCAGGCTATTCGCCAGCATTACATCACTATTACGCCGCTGCAATATAACCTCTCTTGTGCCCACGGCTTACACCATCTCCGGGAGTGGACATTATCGGTTGAATAAGGAGTCAAGCTTAGTCTGTAGACCAAACTGGTAGGTATGGGGTCAAATCCAGGATGGAGTGAAGTCGCAGCGTTTCTGACACGAGTAGGGTATGCAGGTAGTCATGAACCCCTTTTCTCTTGGGGACAGGGCCTACCTTACCCCGCAGGGAACTGCGATCGATAATCGGTCAGTTTAAGAACAGCATCTGTTTCTTGACAAATTTCAATCAAATTTCAAGAGGTTGTGGAATCTGAATTTTTTCTATGAATTGCGGATGTCAGCTTCGGCTGAATGAATCATGATGAACGAACCGGTCGCAAATTTCAGCCAGCAATGGCAGAATCCTGATGCTGTGCTGAGGTTGGAAGTTTTTTGTGAATTTGGTCTTGTGAATTTGGAGTAAACAAAATTTTTTGTGAAATTTAGAGCAATGTCATGATAAAGAGGGAACTCTAGGATGAAGGATGCAGCCAGACGGTCTTTCCCCTTTACAATAGGGCATAGGTTGGTGAATGGTGTGTTGAGCCTAGCTCTACCTCCTGATGGCTCAAGGTAAAAGAAGAGTTATGGCGCAAACAGGGTGAGTTGTTTTTTGAGACTTTGGCGCAGGTAGCACAGGAGTATTGCTGGATATTTGCCAGATATTGCCGAGACTGCCGATACTACTGATGCTAATACTACTGATATTGTTGGAACCTGCATTCTCAAAATGCCGAACAACTAGAAACTACCAACTCTCAAGAGCCGAAGCATTCATAGGTGATAGCGCACGCAACGAGAAGGTCTTGTGTAGCAAGGCCGATGTCAGTCCAGTAAGAACCACAAATGTCTAGCGTGAAAAACCAGTTTACGATCCATTTCTGGGGTGTGAGGGGCAGTATTGCCTGTCCCGGCGCAGAGACGGTGCGCTATGGGGGGAATACTTCCTGCGTGGAAATGCGCGTCGCTGGAGAGCGGCTGATCTTTGATGGCGGCACGGGGCTGCGGGTGCTGGGGCAGTCTTTGCTGCGAGAGATGCCGCTGCGGATCAATATGTTCTTTACCCATTCCCACTGGGATCATATCCAGGGCTTTCCATTTTTTGTGCCAGCCTTTGTCAAGGGCAACAAATTCAATATTTATGGGGCGATCGCCCCCAACGGCTCCACCATCGAGCAGCGGCTTAATGACCAGATGCTGCATCCCAACTTCCCCGTGCCGCTGCAAATCATGGGGGCGGATATGAACTTCTGCGATCTAGAGATTGGAGAGTCGGTGCAGGTGGGGGACGTGCTGGTAGAAAACGCCCTGCTGAACCATCCGGGCGAGTCGGTGGGCTATCGCGTTAACTGGGGCGATCGCGCGGTTGCCTATATCACTGACACCGAGCATTTTCCCGATCGGCTGGATGAAAACGTTCTCTGGCTCTGTCGCAACGCGGATGTCATGATCTACGATGCCACCTACACCGACGAAGAATATTACTCCGAAAAATCTAGCAAGGTTGGCTGGGGACACTCGACCTGGCAGGAAGCGGTGAAGGTTGCGAAGGCAGCGAACGTGAAGAAAGTCGTAATTTTCCACCACGACCCGCTGCACAGCGACGAGTTTATGGATCGAATCCAGGAAGACACCCGCAAGCATTTTCCCAACAGCATCGTTGCCTACGAAGGGCTAGAAATTGACGTGCTGGCGGAAGCAGCAGCATCCGCAGAATCAGCAGACGCGACTGACGGCAAGCCTGCTGCTTCGCAAGCCAGCATTTCTGCCTGAGTCCGGGATTAGCTCCAGCCTTTGGCAGCAGATACAATCCAGGTTCCACCTCGCTCAACCGCTCTATGTCAGAATGTAAAGCGTGTGGATTACTTCCTGCTTAGAGACGGTAAAAACCCCGACAGTCGTTGCCCTGGGAAACTTTGACGGCGTTCACCCAGGACATCAAACTGTGATTGAACCTGTTTGGCTGGCCGCGCAGCAGTTTCGGGCAACTTGCGCTGCGGGTTCTAGCGCGATCGCCCCTGTGCCCACTGTCGTAACGTTCCACCCCCACCCCCGCGAGTTTTTTACGGGCAAGCGTCGCGATCTGCTGACTCCGCTGGCAGAGAAGGTGGCGCAACTCAAGCAGCTTGGTGTGGAGCAACTGGTGCGGTTGCCGTTTGACCATGCCCTGTCGTGTCTGTCGCCCGAGGCATTTGTCGAGCAGATTTTGGTGCGATCGCTGGTGGCGCAGGAAATTAGCGTGGGCGAGAATTTTTGCTTTGGGCACAAGCGGGCGGGCACGGCGGAAGATTTGCGGGCGATCGCCGCTCGATACGACATTCCCGTTCACATCGTGCCCATGTATACGCTGGACGGCGAGCGAGTCAGCAGTTCCACCATCCGCGACTATTTGCAGCAAGGACTTGTGCGGCCCGCTGCGCGGCTGCTGGGGCGACCCTACATGCTCGTCGGCGAAGTGGTGAAGGGGCAGCAGTTGGGGCGATCGCTCGGCTTTCCCACTGCAAATCTGCGTCTGCCCGAAGAAAAGTTTTTGCCCCGGCTGGGTGTGTATGCGGTTCGAGTTTGGGTTCAGAATGAGGCTTTTCCCAACGCCCTAGTCTTCCCCTCCGCAGACTCAGTAAGGCAGCCGCAACCCGGCGTGATGAACCTGGGCTATCGTCCAACGGTAGACGGTAGCCAGTGCCAGGTAGAAGTTCACCTGCTGGACTGGGCAGGCGATCTGTACGGCAAAACGCTGGTGGTCGGCCTAGAGGCATTTCTCCGCGCTGAGCAAAAGTTTGATTCCCTCGACGCGCTGAAGGCGCAAATTCAGCAAGACTGCGACCAAGCGCGATCGCTCCTCACCACGTCCCCATGACCTCCCAAATCCTTTCCGACTGTTCCGCTCTGCGGCTGCTGTTTCTTTCCACCCCAGTTGCACCGCTGGGCACAGGGCTAGGTGGCGGCGTGGAATTGACGCTGTACAACCTGGCGATGGAGATGACCCGGCGGGGCCACCGGGTGCAAATCGTCGCGCCGCAGGGTTCCCAACTGTCAGAGTTGGGTGATGCTGCATCAATGGCGATCGCCCAGATTCCTGGCAAGCTGCAAACCAGTGCCCAAACCCAGCACTACACCGATCCGATTACCTTGCCGCCAGAGTCTGTGCTGGGCAATATGTGGGACTATGCCCGTCAGGTGCAGTATGACTTCGATTTGCTGGTGAACTTTGCCTACGACTGGCTGCCGCTGTACCTCACGCCTTTTTTTCAGCGTCCCGTGGCGCATCTGATCAGCATGGGATCGCTGTCGGCGGCGATGGATGCTGCCATTCAGCAAGTTGCCCGCACGTTTCCGGGCACGCTTGCTGCCCACAGCCACGCCCAGGTGGATACTTTTCCAGATGCGGGCGGATTCCGCGTGCTGGGCAACGGCCTGGATCTGTCGCGCTACGAGTTTTGTGCCGAGCCAGAGAATCGACTGGGCTGGGTGGGGCGACTGGCTCCCGAAAAGGGACTGGAAGATGCGATCGCCCTCGCCGCACAAACCCAAATTCCGCTCTCCGTGTGGGGGGCAATGCCCGATCCCACCTACTGGCAGCAAATCCAGCAGCGCTATCCTGATGCGCCGGTCGAGTACCGGGGATTTCTTTCAACCGAAGAATTGCAGCAAGACTTGGGCCGCTGTCGGGCACTGGTCATGACTCCCAAATGGGTCGAGGCGTTTGGCAATGTGGCTGTGGAAGCGCTCGCCTGCGGCGTACCCGTCATTGCCTACCGTCGGGGCGGCCCGTCGGAGATTGTCACCAATGGAGAAACGGGCTGGCTGGTGGAGCCGGATCAGGTTGCTGAACTGGTGGCGGCTGTGGGCAAGCTGGGGCAAATCGATCGGGCGGCCTGTCGTCGCCGCGCCGAAGCCCACTACTCGATGCAGGCGATGGGCGATCGCACGGAGCAGTGGTTCCGTGACCTGCTTCAAAAGCGTTCCCCTAGCGCGATCGCCCAGACATTTGGTTAAAATTAGTTAAAAATATGAGCTTAGGACTTACGCAGTTGGACGATTTCTCGCGGGCTGCGCCCGCGAGAAATCGTCCAAAACCCAAAAAGTTTAATCGCAAGTGCGTAAGTCCTAGAGCTATACGAACCAAAAATTAGGGGCTGCTCCAAAACCGGAGGATTTACAGTGCCAGGGCAATCACCCGATGCAACCCATTCCACGCCACCATCCGCCAGCTACTACACTGTTTTGGGACTGCGCCATACGGCATCGGTGCAAGAGATTCGTCGCGCCTATCGAGACTTGAGCAAGCTCTACCACCCAGATACGACGGAACTGCCGCCCGACGTGGCTACGGCCAAGTTTCACGCTCTCAACGAGGCCTACGCCACGCTGAGCAGCCCAGAGCGCCGCGCCGCCTATGACTTGAAAAACGGCTATTCCCGCGTTTCGGTCATCCAGACCCCAGCAAATTTCAACCGTCCCGTTTCCGAAGCCCGCCGCTATCGATCAAGCGCTTATCTTGATCCGAGCGATCGCCCCCTGTCTGCGGGTGAGCTATTTGCCCTGTTCATCCTAGGAGTTACCTTTGTCGCCTGCCTGCTGCTGGTGCTGGCGGTGGGCGTTTCGCGAGGCGAGTTTACCATCGCCAGCCTCAAGTCTGAGCGCCTAGTCGAAATTATTCACCAGGCCACAGCCCACCCTGCGGTCTCTCCCCCCGAAGTCTCTCATGATGAGCCAGTGGACTTTGACCCGGAAGCCACGAGTGATGCCGTGATAGATTGACGCAGGCATTTCTCTCGCCTTTTTATCCCCTTTGTCCCTTTCGTTTCTCATCCCCCACACCTCACACCCCCTTATGTCCCTCCCCCCTGCCGATACGCCGCTCTACAATCATCCGCTGCCCGAAATTGAGCAGTGGCTCATTTCCCAGGGTTGCCAGCAAGATCGCGACAATTTACATTGCTGGTATGTACAAAAGCCTCAGTGGGAAGCAGAAATTGTGATGGATGTAGACTCCATTGCCGTTCGCTACATTGGTGCAGGCGAAAACGGACAGGATCTGATGCGATCGTTCAAATACTCTTTGAGCCGTCGAGATCTGGATGAGGCAATTTTTGTTGGGCCGTGATGCGTTTGGCGGTGATGCATTAGGCTGTGATGCAGGCAGGATGCCGAAGGCGACGCAAACGGAAACGCGACGGACTTCTGCAAACCCATCGCGGTAATTGGCGCTCTAGTTAATCAGCGATCTAATTAATCAGTTAATCAGCGCTCTAAGCGGCGCAAGGCGAAAACTTTAGTCTGCTGGTGCAACAGCTGGCTTAGTTTGGGGCGATCGCGCATCGCCGCTCCCGGACTTTTTCCAGCAGTTCAGCGGGCGGATTTTTCAGCGCATCGGGCGAATCTGGGTGAAACCGTCCCAGCAACAGGTAGCTGACCAGGGCGGGATATTCTCGCAGCGCCAAGAGCGATCGCCGTGCAGACGGAATGGGCGCAGTTTCAGCATAGGGAATGACCGAGAAGCCATAGCCCTCAAAGGTCAACGTTGCTCGCTTCAGATGAGCCGGATCGGTGATCAAGATAATCGTCTCTACGCCTTGGGGCCCCAAAATGGTCGCCGTTGACTCGGCTTCGTCCTTGGTAGTGCGGGCACACCGGGTCGCTGCTAGAACAGACAACGGAATGTTTTGTTGCTCAAGCAGTTCCGCGATCTGCTCCATGTTGTGCTCCATTGTTACAAAGATCCGGGGCGATCGCCCTTGCTTGTAGAGTTCCACAGCTGTCTCATAGCGTCGTCCTTCATCTCGGTGGTTGCGCGTCAACACCACAATGGCATCGGCAGTTTGCCCCGAATCCGATGGCAGGGCAGTCACCAGTGGATAGGTGAGCGCAGCAGCACCCAGCGGCGAAACCATCAGCCAATACAGCACCAACGCGCCCATCAGCAGGCGCTTTAGAGATTTTCGCTGCCGAATCCAGTTTTTTGAACCGGGCATGAGTTTGGGAACAACCCACAGCAACGCCAGCAAGAAGACGAATAAGAGCGTGACTTTCGCTGGATTGGTGAGTAAATCCACCAGTTCCCAGTTCAGATTTGTCCAAAATCGTCCAAGGATTCCGCGCAGGTTTGACATGGTTCACTCCAGAAAATTACGGCATGGCAGATCAAAACAAATTGCCCCGACGCTGACTCGGCGGGCGTTTGGTTGGCGATTTGTCTGTGAACGAGTGCGCGATGGAAGCCAGTAGGACAGGTGAACTCAGCAAACGATCTAAAAACTAAAAACTATTAACAATCTATTACAGAAGCTTATGATGCGGGTGCTTATGAAGAAAGACGACCAAAACGGCGATCGCGCTGTTGATAGTCCACCAGCGCCCGGTGAAACTCTGCCCGGTCAAAGTCGGGCCACAGCGTATCGGTAATATAAATCTCGGCGTAGGCCATCTGCCACAGCAAGAAGTTACTGATTCGCATTTCGCCGCTGGTGCGGATCAGCAGATCAGGATCGACCGTCCCCTGTGTATATAAATGCTGAGAAAACAGCGCCTCGTCAATGTCTTCGGAGTGCAGTTTGCCCTGCTCGACCTGAGTGGCGATCGCTCGACAAGCCTGCACAATCTCCTGCCGCCCGCCATAGTTCGTTGCCACAGAAAACTGAATGCCTTGATTTTGGCTGGTTTCTGCCATCGACCGCTCAATCTCAGCCCGCAGCGACGCAGGCAGCCTCGACAGATCTCCCACAAACCGAATCCGCACCTGTTCTTCCATCATTTCGCGGAGTTCCTGGCGCAGCACCCGCTCAAACAAAGTCATTAAAAAGTCCACCTCTTCCAGTGGACGACCCCAGTTTTCTGTCGAAAAGGCATACGCCGTCAAGGCTTCGATGCCCCAATCTCGGCAGCAGCGCAGCAGTTCCTTGAGGGTATCAACACCTCGGCGATGACCCATGATGCGCGGCAAGCCCCGCTGTTTGGCCCAGCGACCGTTGCCGTCCATAATCACAGCAACGTGTTTGGGCAGTCGCTCCTGCTGCAAATCTGCGGGCAGGTCTCTAAGAACGGTTGGCTTTGCTGTCATTTTTTCTCCGAGAAGCCGACTTGGAAATGCGAAAGGGAGGGGGCAAAAAGAGCTTGAGTCGATCGATAAACTGGCGGCCCAAACTCCGCAACTGGGGGGCAACGGGTTCACGTTCGACCGACTGAGAAAAGCGGGCAATGAGCAGTTCTCGCAGTTTGCTGCTCGTCAGGGGACGGTTCAAAATGCCGCCTTCTGCCAGAGAAATTGAACCCGTTTCTTCCGATACCACTATACAGAGGCATTGCTCTACTCGCTCAGTAATTCCCATTGCTGCCCGGTGGCGGGTGCCCAGTTGCCGAGAGGCGCTGCGCTCTGACAGGGGCAAAATTACGCCTGCTGCGGCCAGCCGCGACCCGCGAATCAGTACGGCTCCATCGTGGAGCAGCGTTGAGGTTTGAAAAATAGTTTGCAAGAGTTCCTTTGAAACTTCGGCGTTGAGTTTGACCCCAGGAACCGAAAAATCGCGCTCGTCGATGGGGCGGTTGGTTTCCAAGATCAGCAGTGCGCCCGTGCGATTTTGGGACAGTTCTTTGACTGCATCGACGATTTCATCAATCACGCTGTCAGATTTGGGTATTGCCTCAGTCGCAGGTTTCAGCAGTTGCCAGATTTCGCCGCGCCCAAGCTGCTCCAGCAGTCGCCGAAACTCTGCTTGCAGCATAAAGGCCATCGCCACCGCAGACCCGATGACTAGCTTCTCTAGCACAAAGCTGAGCAGTTGCAGGCTCAAGGCTTTGCTGAGCGCCGAAGCCAGCATCAGCACGATTAGCCCGCGCACCATCCACAGCGTGCGGCGATCGCCAATAATCACTAGTACCATGTAGGTCAGCATTAGTACCAACACGACATCAATCCCATGCAGCAGCAAGGACTGAGTCCAGCCAGGGTTTGTCAGCCATTGCTTCAGCAAAGATCCCATCAGTTAATTGGTGCTAGGCATAATGCCCCGTGTAAATTGCAACTATGGCAGGCGCGATCGCACCTGAAAGTAGATTTTAAGAATAGGGTTAGGGACAGATGTTTCCCGAAATCCGTGGCAAACCGTCCAAAAACGTCCCTTCGCCACAAGAGATGTCGAGAAAACCTCAGACCAGGCGACACGTCTTGCCCATCCGTTTAAAAAGCTGTGTTATGGAGGACAGAACGCACCCCCCAATTGTAAGAGCGGGAGGCAAGAAGAACCAGTGAGTGACCGATGGGATCGGAAAACCAAGGGGGTTGCCCTTTCCCTGATACACGTCCCTGACGGATGACTCCGGAGATCAGACCCGAAAGCAAGCCGGGAAAATCTTGCGGCGCACAAGCGAGATAACGACTGGAAGGGGAGGGGCGATCGCCCTTCGCGCTGCTCTCGCCAAGACCAGTCTTGTCTTCACCACCCCGGGTCATCAAGTTTAGGTTTCTGGGATTTAGACGATCTTCGCGGGCACAGCCCACGAAAAATCGTCTAACTGCATCAGTCCTAAAGTTGCCATTGCACAACTTAACTTCTCTTCCCCAATAGCCCTCAGCCCTCGCGCCGCACCAGACGCTCTGGCAGCCGATCCTGGCGGATCAAATCTTCTACCGTTTCGCGCTGCAAGATCAGGCTAGCATCGCCCTGGTTGACTAGCACCGCCGCCGGACGGGGCAATCGGTTGTAGTTGGAGGCCATGCTGTAGTTATATGCGCCCGTACCCATCACCACCAGCACGTCCCCAGGCTCAGTGGGCGGCAGTTTTGCGTCTTTAATCACGATATCGCCCGACTCGCAGTGCTTTCCGGCGATCGCCACTGATTCTGTCATCGGAGCCGACAGCTTGTTGGCCACCACCGCGCGATAGACCGACTGATAGGTAATCGGGCGGGGATTGTCGGACATGCCGCCATCGACCGTAACGTAGGTGCGGATGCCAGGAACCGTCTTCTGTCCACCCACGCGATAGGCCGTAACGCAGGCTGACCCAATGAGCGATCGCCCGGGTTCCGCAATCAGCCGGGGCAGCGCCACGCCCTGCTGCTGGCAGGCGCGAATAATGCCCTCGCAAATCACCTTCACCCACTCCTCAATGCTGGGCGGATCGTCCGACTCGGTATAGCGGATGCCCAGTCCACCGCCAATATCCAGTTCACTAATCGGCAGCCCATACTGCGCCGCTTTGCTTAGCCATTGCACCATAACGCTGGTCAAATCCTGATGGGCCTGTAGCTCAAAAATTTGCGACCCAATATGCGCGTGTAGTCCAACACACAGCAGCGCAGGCTGCTGGCTAACGTAGGCAAACACTTCGTCCAACTGCTCAGGATCGAAGCCAAACTTGCTGTCCAAATGTCCGGTGCGGATGTATTCGTGGGTGTGGCACTCGATGCCGGGGGTCAGGCGCAGCAGAATGCGAATCGGCTGGCCGCCAGCAGTTTCCGAAGTTTCCGAATCGGCCGCCAGAGACACCAGGGTTTTCAACTCCTGCCAATTGTCCACGACAATCGTGCAGCCCGCGCTGACGGCCAGCGACAACTCCTCAACCGACTTATTGTTGCCATGCAGGTAAATCTTGCTGGGCGATACGCCTGCTTTTAGCGCAGTGTAGAGTTCCCCGCCAGAGACGACATCCAGCCCCAACCCTTCGCTATCTACCACTGCACATACAGCCAGACAGTTCCAGGCTTTGGAGGCGTAGATCACCAGCGACTCGCCCGGATAGTATTGACGAAAGGCTTCTCGATATTGACGACAGGCTGTTCGCAGCGTTTCTTCATCTAATATGTACAGCGGCGAACCAAATCTCTCCACCAGCGTTGTCACGTCACAGCCGCCGATTTCCAGATGATCCTGTGCGTTGACGCGGGCAGTCAGCGGCATTAGAACTTGATTCGGTGAAGCAGTCGCAGGGTCTAACGTAGGCAAGTATTGACGACCAGAGTTGTCTAGAGCAGGTGCAGGAGTCGAAACCATCGGGCGGAACTGTCCTTGTCTTTACAGGAGGGTTTGCAAAGGAATGCTAGAAGGAATGCCAATTTTTCTAGTTTACAATTGGCACCTACCCTTCTTGGAGGGATTGAAGATGGATTTTCTGGATCACAGATAGGCATGGACACGCTATATCTGTCGCTGTTGACACGAGATCAAGTTGATGCCGCCGTGGCGCTAGATCGGCAGTGTTTGGGTGGCCTGTGGACGGAAGACGGTTATTTGAGAGAAATTGACAGCCCGAATAGCACGCTGCTGGCGCTGACCACTGTGGCAGGAGATGGGGAAACCTCGCTCGTTGGGCTGGGCTGTCTGTGGATGATTCTGGACGAGGCGCACATCACGACTCTGGCAGTGCATCCGGCACAGCAGGGGCGGGGGCTGGGGCAACTGCTGCTGACGGCGTTGATGCAGGCAGCGTGGCAACATCAGATGCACTGGGCAACGCTGGAAGTGCGGGCATCAAACAGAGCGGCGATCGCCCTCTATCAAAAATTTGGCTTCACGGATGTCGGCCTGCGGCCCCGCTACTACCAAAACCCCGAAGAGGACGCGCTGATTCTCTGGCGCAGGGGGCTGCAAGAGCCAGACTTCTCAGACACGCTGCGGCAGTGGTGGGGCTGGGTGGGCGATCGCCATCGTCAGCATGGGTGGCACCTGATCCCCGCCCAATCCCCTACCCAAAAAGAAGCAGGCGATCTGGGATTTTCTGCCATCCCTCTTGACATAGGTATCTTTTCCTAGCAAGATCCCCTTCGGAGCGACAAGCGTGCGATCGCATTCTTCGCTTGCATTCTTTGATGCGCTCGTTTCGGGATCAGGGTCTTGGTTGGGGTCGGTTGTCTCCGTTGAGCAGCCGGGTGGATTCACTTACCCTATGCTAGAATCAGCAGTACCGGCACGCAGCAGGTGATAGAGACTGCCATGTTTGAACGCTTCACAGAGAAAGCCATTAAGGTGATCATGCTTGCCCAGGAAGAAGCTCGTCGCCTGGGACATAATTTTGTCGGTACAGAGCAGATCCTCCTGGGTCTGATTGGAGAAGGGACCGGCGTCGCCGCCAAAGTGTTGAAGTCGATGGGCGTCAACCTGAAAGACGCTCGGATTGAAGTTGAAAAGATCATCGGTCGCGGGTCGGGCTTTGTGGCGGTCGAGATTCCCTTTACCCCACGGGCCAAGCGAGTTCTAGAACTGTCGCTCGAAGAGGCTCGCCAGCTTGGACACAATTACATCGGTACAGAACACCTCCTTTTGGGGCTGATTCGCGAAGGTGAAGGTGTGGCCGCCCGGGTTCTCGAAAACCTGGGCGTTGATCTCTCTAAGGTTCGCACCCAGGTGATTCGGATGCTGGGTGAAACTGCCGAGGTCACGCCGGGTGGCAGCCAGGGGCGCACCAAGACCCCCACGCTGGACGAGTTTGGCTCGAATCTGACCCAGATGGCAGGCGAAGGCAAGCTTGATCCCGTGGTCGGCCGTCAGAAAGAGATTGAGCGTGTGATTCAAATCTTGGGTCGCCGCACGAAGAACAATCCGGTGCTGATTGGAGAGCCGGGAGTCGGCAAGACGGCGATCGCCGAAGGGCTGGCCCAGCGCATCTCCAGCGGCGACGTGCCCGATATTCTCGAAGAGAAGCGTGTGGTGACTCTTGACATCGGCTTGCTGGTGGCGGGCACCAAATATCGCGGTGAGTTTGAGGAACGCCTCAAAAAGATCATGGACGAGATCCGCCAAGCGGGGAACGTCATTCTGGTGATCGACGAAGTTCACACGCTGATCGGCGCAGGCGCAGCAGAAGGGGCGATCGATGCGGCAAATATTCTGAAGCCCGCACTGGCACGGGGTGAACTCCAGTGCATCGGCGCAACGACGCTGGATGAATACCGTAAGCACATTGAGCGCGATGCGGCTTTGGAACGCCGCTTCCAACCTGTGATGGTGGGTGAGCCGTCGGTGCAGGACACGATCGAGATCCTGCGGGGTCTGCGCGATCGCTACGAACAGCACCACAAGCTGAAGATTTCCGATGCGGCGCTGGAGGCTGCTGCTAAGCTGTCTGACCGCTATATTTCAGACCGCTTCCTGCCCGACAAGGCCATCGACCTGATCGACGAGGCGGGTTCCCGCGTCCGCTTGTTCCACTCTCAGATGCCCCCGGCTGCGAAGGAACTAGATAAGGAACTGCGCCAGGTTCAAAAAGAGAAAGACGATGCCGTTCGCAATCAGGACTTTGAGCGGGCAGGCGAATTGCGCGATCGCGAAATGGAGCTACGCGCCGAAATCCGCGCCATCGTCCAATCTAAGCAGAGCGAGGCAACGGGCGGCGAAGATTCCCCAGTGGTGACGGAGGAAGACATTGCCCAAATCGTTGCAGCCTGGACGGGCGTTCCAGTCAACAAGCTCACGGAAACCGAGTCCGAGAAGCTGCTGCACATGGAAGACACCCTACACAATCGCCTGATTGGTCAGGACGAAGCTGTGAAAGCCGTGTCTCGCGCCATTCGTCGTGCCCGCGTGGGCTTGAAGAACCCCAACCGCCCAATCGCCAGCTTTATCTTCTCTGGCCCTACGGGGGTCGGCAAGACGGAGCTAACCAAGGCTCTGGCGGCCTACTTCTTCGGCTCCGAAGATGCGATGATTCGCCTCGACATGTCGGAATACATGGAGCGGCACACCGTTTCCAAGCTAATCGGGTCGCCTCCCGGCTACGTCGGCTACAACGAAGGCGGTCAGCTTACCGAAGCCGTTCGTCGTCGCCCCTACACCGTGGTGCTGTTCGACGAAATCGAAAAAGCCCACCCCGATGTGTTCAACATGCTGCTGCAAATCCTGGAGGACGGTCGTTTGACCGATGCCAAGGGTCGCACGGTAGATTTCAAGAACACCCTGCTGATCATGACCTCCAATATCGGTTCCAAGGTGATCGAGAAGGGCGGCGGCGGTCTGGGCTTCGACCTGTCTTCGGAAGACATGGCTGAGTCCCAATACAACCGCATCCGTTCTCTGGTGAATGAGGAACTGAAGCAATACTTCCGCCCTGAGTTCCTCAACCGTCTGGATGAGATTATTGTCTTCCGTCAGTTGACGAAGGACGAGGTGAAGCGGATTGGTGACATTCTGCTGCGGGAAGTATCAGGTCGCCTGCTGGAGCAGGGCATTACTCTTGAGGTCACCGAGAAGTTCAAAGATCGCCTGGTGGAAGAGGGCTATAACCCCAGCTACGGCGCTCGTCCCCTGCGCCGCGCTATTATGCGCCTGCTAGAAGACTCCCTGGCAGAGGAAATCCTCTCTGGCCGGGTCAAGGATGGCGATGTGGCCGTTGTGGATGTCGGCGAAGACGGACAGGTGAAGGTGCTTCCGGGTGAAAAGCGGGAGTTGCTGCCTCAGTCTGCGGAGTAGCGGTTGACCGCTGTGGCGGTCAATAGCTGTAGCTGTCAGTAACTGCTGTTTGCAAGCACTGTCTTGTGTTGAGGGCTGGGTTGCCTAATGGGTGACCCAGTTTCTTTTTGCGCTGATTCGGGCCATGCCTTTCACCCACTCCCCTCCGTTTGGTAGAATCAAATGCTTGACATTTGCAAGATTTACCGGTTTGCAAAGACCAATTTGCAAGACAGATAACCCTCGCTTCACGGAGATTCCTTCCCTATGGCTCGGATGTATTATGATGCAGACGCGAATTTGGACGTTTTGGCTGGCAAAACGATTGCTATCATTGGCTACGGCTCGCAGGGCCATGCCCATGCCCTGAATCTGCGCGACAGCGGGCTGAATGTGGTGGTTGGCTTGTATCCGGGTAGCAAGTCGGCTGCCAAAGCTGAGGCGGAAGGGCTGACCGTGAAGACGGTGAGCGATGCTGCTGCGGCAGCGGATTTCATCATGATCTTGCTGCCGGATGAGGTGATGAAAACGGTCTACAAAAATGAGATCGAAGCGCAACTGACGGCAGGCAAGGTGCTGGCCTTTGCCCACGGCTTCAATATTCACTTTGCCCAAATTGTGCCCCCTGCGGATGTGGATGTGGTGATGGTGGCTCCTAAGGGGCCGGGACACTTGGTGCGGCGCACCTACGAGCAGGGTGAGGGCGTTCCGGCGCTGTTTGCGGTGTATCAGGACGCGACGGGACGGGCACGCGATCGCGCGATGGCTTATGCAAAAGGCATCGGTGGCACCCGCGCAGGCATCTTAGAAACCACCTTCCGCGAAGAAACCGAAACCGACCTGTTTGGGGAACAGGTGGTGCTGTGCGGTGGCCTCAGCGCGTTGATCAAGGCAGGTTTTGAGACGCTGGTGGAGGCGGGCTATCAGCCAGAACTGGCGTATTTCGAGTGTTTGCACGAAGTCAAGCTGATTGTGGATCTGATCGTGGAAGGCGGTCTGGCAAAGATGCGCGACAGTATCTCCAACACGGCAGAGTATGGCGACCTGACTCGCGGCCCACGCATCGTTACCGACGAAACCCGCGCGGAAATGAAGAAGATTCTGACCGAAATTCAAACGGGACAGTTTGCTCGCGAATTTGTGCTGGAAAACCAGGCTGGCAAACCGGGCTTTACCGCCATGCGCCGCCGCGAGGCCGAGCATCCTATTGAGGAAGTTGGCAAAGATCTGCGGGCCATGTTTAGCTGGCTGAAGAAAGCCTAGCCTGGGATGACTGCTCCGCAGCACTGAGGCGAGAGCATGTTGGAGTTAGGACTTGAAAAGACCTGTTTGGCGCGATCGCCAGACAGGTTTTTTGTTGGGTCAGAGTATTTCTCTCTAGAGGCATAGGGCAGCAGAGGGGCGATCGCCGCCTGAGGCAGAGGAACTCCTGCTTGCAAACAGATTATCTTACGGTTGCGCCGTAACTCCGGACTCATCGGCCTCTATCCAGCCTTTCCTCAGCCTGTATTCTTAAACCGCTAATTATGAAGACTATCTTGACCCATAGTCCAATTGCGATCGCTATCTTTTGGATCTCCATCTATCTGGGACTGACGCTCGTTCCGCTGCTGGTGCTGCTGCTCTATCCGCCGATGTCCAATGAAGCACGGGGCTTCTGGGTTGAGTTTTCGGTGGCGCTGGGATTTGTGGGGCTGGCGATGATGGCGCTGCAATTTGCGCTGACGGCGCGGATCAACCGAGTCGAGGCTTCTTACGGCGTTGACATTATTCTGCAATTTCACCGCTACATCTCCATCGTGGCGGTGCTGTTTATCCTGGTGCATCCGGCGATTTTATTTATTCACCGGCCCGAAACTCTAGCGCTGCTCAATTTCCCAGAAGCGCCGTGGCGGGCCCGATTTGCCGTCATGGGGACGCTGGCACTGGTGGCGCTAATTATCACCTCGATCTGGCGCACGCGGCTGAAAATTCCCTATGAGGCGTGGCGCACGCTGCACGGATTGCTGGCGGTGCTGGCGCTGGGGCTGGGGCTGGCGCACGCGATTGGGGTTGGCTATTATCTGTCGCTATTTTGGAAGACGGTGCTGTGGGGGGCGATCGCCCTCGCTGCCCTCTGGCTACTGGTCTACGTGCGCCTAGTAAAGCCGTGGATGATGCTGAAAAAGCCCTACTTGGTAGAAGCCGTCGAGTCTCAACGGGGCGATAGCTGGACCCTGGCGCTGCGGCCCCACGGCCACAATGGCTTCACCTTCCAACCCGGCCAGTTTGCCTGGATCACGCTGGACGTATCGCCATTCCACATGCGCGAGCATCCCTTTTCGATGTCCTCGAGCGGCAGCCAGTCCGACCGTATCGAGTTTACGATCAAGGCGCTGGGCGACTTTACCCGCGAAATTAAGCATGTACCGCCAGGGACGCGGGCTTATCTGGATGGACCCTATGGCGTGTTTACGAGCGATCGCTATCCAGACACCGCCGGGTTTGTTTTCATCGCCGGGGGCATTGGCATCACGCCGTTTATGAGCATTTTGACCACCCACGCCGAACGCGGCGACGATCGCCCCCATCTGCTGATCTACGCGGGCGATCGCTGGGACGACCTCACCTTCCGCGAGGAGTTGGAAGCCCTGAGGGACAAGCTGGATTTGCAAATCGTCTTCGTTCTCCGCCATCCCCACGAGGGCTGGACCGGGGAATCGGGCTATGTTGATGAAGCGCTGCTAGAACGCTACATTCCCCAATATCGCGGCAGCCGTCAATACTTTATCTGCGCCAGTCCCCGCATGATGGATGCCGTCGAAGCCGGACTCCACCATCTCCAGGTGCCGCCCACGCACATCCACATGGAACACTTCAACCTGGTGTAAATGGCTTCACAGAATCATGTACAGAGTCCTGAACACATAACATGGCTGGAAGCCCTACAGGGGCTTGGCAGGCAATCCGAAATCGCAAATCCAAAATCGAGAATCGACTTATTTCCCTATGCGCTACGTCCTGATGCTGCAACTGGTTTCTATCATCACCCTCAACTTGGTGATGGGGTCAGCGCTATTTGCTTGGTTGCAAAGTCGCCCCACCCCCGAAGCGCCCGATGCAACGTCAGATCAGCAAAGTCTGAATCTTCCGCAAGAAACTGACTAAGCGTTTAAGTGCCTAGCTTGGCTACTGAGTTACTGTTTAGTTTTAGTTACTGTCTTTAGTTACTATCTCCGCTAGCTGCCACCAGCACTTCGCCTTTGAGCATCCGCTGCGCCGCATCGAGCAGCATTTCCTCCAAATAGGGCTTGGTAAAGTAACCCTTGGCTCCAAGCTGGATGGCCATTTGACGGTGGCGGTCGGCTCCACGAGAGGTCAGCATGGCAATAGGAATGTGGGCCAGGTGCGCGTCTTTCTGCATTCGAGACAGCAGTTCTAGCCCGTCCATGCGGGGCATTTCAATGTCGCAGAACACCAAATCGCAGGGCAAGCCAGACCGGAGCTTTTCCCAGGCTTCCTGTCCGTCGCGAGCCTGCTCCACCCGATAGCCAATCTTGGCAAAGGTCATCGACAGCAGTTCGCGGACGGTAATGGAGTCGTCCACAATCAGCACCGTGGGTTCCTGCTTTGCATCGGCTGCATCGGCGGGTGGCTCTTCGCTGACTTCCCACAGGGAGCTACCGGCCTCGCGACGGATGCGACCCATCGACAGGTCGATGAGTTCCAGCACGTCGGCAATGGGCATGATGCGTCCGTCGCCCAACACCGTCGCCCCAGCAATGCCCAACGGTTTGGGCACAGGCCCTTCGAGTTGTTTGATTACAATTTCCTGTTCGCCCAAAACCTGATCGACTTGCAGTGCCAGATAGCTGCCCGCGTTGCTCCGCAGCACCACCACCGACACAATATCGTCTTCCTGGTTGCCGCCATAGACGCTGCCGCGACCCAGGCTGCGATTGTATTTCAGCAGGTTCGACAGCGGCTGGAAGGGTAGCAGTTGTTCACGCCACGGGATACAGGATTGACCTTCGCTATTGATCTGGATGCGATCGCGCGGGACATCCAACATATCCTGCACCCCGTCCATTGGGAAGGCGATGCGGGCGCGGTTGCTGATGCAGCACAGTGCCTTAGAGATACTCAGCGTCAACGGCAGGCGGATGGTGAAGGTCGTGCCGCGCCCGACGGAGGAGTCGATGTTGATCACGCCCCGAATTTCGTTGAGGCTGGTGCGAACCACGTCCATGCCCACACCACGTCCTGCTAGGTCGTCGGCTTTGTCGCGGGTGCTGAAGCCGTGGTGGAACAGCAGGTCATAAACATCCAGCCGAGACATATTCTTGGCTTCGGTAGGTGTGATTAGCCCGCGGGCGATCGCCTTCTGTTTCACCAGTTCCGGGTCAATTCCGGCTCCATCGTCGCTGACCGAAATCACCGTCTGGTTGCCCTGGTGGAAGGTGCGAACCGTAATTCGCCCGGTCGGTGCTTTGCCCATCGCGGCCCGTTCCTGGGGCGACTCGATGCCGTGGGTAATGGCGTTGTTGACCAGGTGCGTCATCGGGTCATAAAGCTGCTCCAGGATCATCTTGTCGATCAGGGTTTCGCGTCCCTCCAGCACCAGTTCTGCCTGCTTGCCACAGCGCAGAGAGATGTCGCGAACCGCACGGGGGAGGCGATCGGCGGTTTGGGCAAAGGGCACCATTCGGGTGCGGGTCAGCCCTTCCTGAAGCTGCGTGGTGATCTGACGGAAGTTGCGGGTAATCTGATCTGTCTCGTCCACCACAAAGTCAATGTCTGAGGCCGATTCTCGCACCCGCACGATTAGCTCGATCATCTCCTGTGAGAGAGTGTGGAAGCCCGTGAACCGATCCATCTCCAGCGCGTCGAAGCTCACGCCCGTTGCGTGGTTGCTCTGGCTGCTGCTGGGGGCGCTGCCAGGAGCCGTAAAGGCAGAGGTCTTGCGTCCAGAGAGCAGAGAGCTTTCCAGGAGCGATCGCTCGTACAGGTCGCGCATCCGCTGACCCACATCGCTCAACTGCTGCACTTGATAGAGCAGGTTGTCGAGGAACTGCCGCAGCCGTTCCTCAGCTTGTTCCAGACTGTTGCGGTTGACGACCAGTTCGCCCACCAAGTTGTTGAGGTTGTCCAGGTTTTTGACTGACACGCGCATGGTTTGGTCAGTCAGGGTGGGGGTGTTGCGGCGCGTTGCGGGCCGGCGAGCCGCAGCAGCATTCCGAGCCGCCCGCATTGTGGGAATGTCGGACAGGGTTTGGTCGGCGTTTTCTAGCAGCCGTTCCAAGTCCTCAAACTCATCTGCTTCGGCCTCGCTGGGAATTGGAGGAGCAGTAGGCGGAACAGAAGTTACATCTCCGTCGAGTAGCGCTTCCAAATCCGCAAAGTCGTCCGCCTCTTCCACGCCAAACCCTGAAATAGGCGTTTTAGAAGCAGTTGTTGCCATTTCTTCTTCTAACAGCGCATCCAAATCTGCAAAGGCATCTGCTTCATCCCCAACGCTGTCCCCATTGACCGGGCTGGAATCTGCCAGCAGGTCTTCCAAGTCAGCAAAATCGCTGTTGGGGTCTGATGCGTTTTCAAACAGGCTGGCTTCGCTGAGGTCAAGCCCAAAATCTGGCGGGACGGTTTCGTCGGCATTGCCCAACAGCAAATCCAGGTCGCCAAAGTCGGCTACGGCCGCCGCAGCTTCGGGATTGGGGGCGATCGCCTCCAAGGGCTTGCTGGAGATCAGGGGTTCTTCTACTGAAAGTTCCTCTACTGAAAGTTCTTCTACTGGAGGCTCCTCAGCGGAAACGCTGGCTCCGTCGTCGATCGACTCTTCAATTGCAAGTTCTGCTGCAAGTTCTGCGCTTGTCTGTAGCTCTTGCAGAGCTTCTAACTGCGTCTCCTCTAGTTGCGACTCTTCCAGCAAGGCATCCAGACTGCCAGCGGCTTCGGCATCTACCCCCGAAAACAATTCGTCTCCATCCAAAGCCTCCGTACCCAGAGCTTCGTCTAGTCCCAGATCGATCAGGGCCAACTCATCTTCTGGCGCAGCAACGTCTTCTGTCGCATCGAGATCAGCGCTAGCAGTAGGCTCTTCTAGGCGGTCTACGTCCGCATCGCTCAGGTCAAAGCCCCCCAAATCTTCGACTCCCAGCAAGTCTGGGTCAGCAGTTGGGTTGATTGCTGGAGAGGTTTCAGGTGCTTCTTCTTCCAGATCATCCAGGCTGTCCCAGATCAATTGGGCCGACGGCTCAGCATCCCACAAATCAGCTGTAACATCCTGATCGGCCTCCACATCCCACATCGCGGGAGCCGGAGTCAGCGCTGCCAGCCCATCTTCAGAATCCAGTGCATCTAGCCAGGACGTTGGCTGAGCAGTCGCATCTTCTTGGGGGTTTTCTTCTAGTTCGAGTCCCATGTCAAGGTTGCTCGATCCAGAACCGTCCATCGCCAAAAGATCTTCGGCAGCAGGGGGCTGGTCAAGAGAGCCATCCTCAGGAGCACTCTCACCCATCTCCGCTGCGGACGGCTCAAACAGGATTGACGAATCCACCTCAGCCACAGCTTCCTCGCCCATGCTGGTCAGTGCTTCCGGCTCTAAATCACTGCCCAAGTCTGCAAAGAAGTCGTCTAATGCATCAAGCTGCTGGTCAGGGTCGGAGGTTCCAGGCAAATCCAAAAAGCGATCGTCTGGCCCCTCATTGAGTCCATCCAGCAGCCCAGTATCTAGGTCGTCGAATCCAGAAAAACTTGAAGCCGAGGATTCTTCGGCAAATAGGTCACCATCCAGCAGGTCATCCAGAGATGCCTCCTCAGCCATTGCAGACGGATCGGGCATGGCGAACAGATCGGGGGCAGGCAACTGCGGTTCTGGCTGCGCTCCAAACAGAACTTCTGAGGAGTCATCCAACTGAGCCGCGCTGTTTGCCGCAGCATTCAGAATTGCAGAGAGGTCGTCGTCTGAATCGTCCGCTGCGCTTTCAAAACTGCCGGAATCGTCGCCAGTGCCGTAGGATTCCAGACCTCCCTCTAGCTCTAGCTCTAAATCGCTCAGCTCGCCAGCGGTGTCTTGCCCAAATAGCAAGTCTGAGAAGTCGCTTGTCGGGTCAGGCTCCAGTGGTTCTGGTAGCTCCACTTCGATTTCGGACAGAATTTCTTCTTGCCAAACGATTCCCAGGTCGGGCGCTTCGTTTTCAAACAGGTCGGCCAGGCTGTTGAGTTCTGCAATGCCGACTTCTGGCCCGTTTTGATCGTCTCCTGTAGGATCATCGGCTGCGGCAAAATCTAGTTCTTCTAAGCCGCTGGGCCCATCCAACACATCCAGGCCCAGGGCGCTGTCATCTGTGGGGGCAAAGGGGCCTGGTGCATCCGAAGCGGATGTATCCGATAAGTCAAAATCGGCAGTGTCAAATGACCGTTCAAAATCGTGAGTGCGATCGCCCGATACTGCCTGCTCATCTGCGGCTGCCCCAAAGGCCGCATCAAAGTTTAGCGGATCGAAGTCTAGGGGTGTATTGGGTGTATCCAGCACTTCGGCATCGGGCAAACCAAACCCGGCATCGTCTACGCCGCCGTCGGTTGTGGACGGAACGGATAGCCAGTCGGCTACAGGTTCCAGCAGCAGGTCATCGCCGCTGGGCTGAAGTTGGAGTAGGGCTTCGCTGGGCGTGATGTCGGCGGCGCGACTCGCTAGCACCCGCTCTTGCGCCTGCTTGATGTCTTTGATGATGACGGGCGCGAGGGTGCGAAACTCGTTGTCGGGATGGGCGATCGCCCTTTCTGCCAGAGAGAGCAGCTCTGCCCAGGCAGGCAAGTCAAACGGATCGCCGTAGCCGCTCAGCGTCCGACAGAGGGACTGAAGTTGTTGACGAGTAGCATCGCTATCTGCCTGCTTGAAGAGTTGCAGCATTTCTCGCAGACGAGCGGGCACGTCGCTCTGGAACATCAGCAGGAGGGCACTTTCCTCGGCGATCGCAGGCTGTGGCGCAGGGGCAGGAGTTGTCTTGGCAGCAGGAACCGCTAGCTCCACATCCTCCGGCGGTGTGCCACCCGATTGGGCCACCAACCGGGACAGATGCTCGTTAATCTGCCCAAAGATTGGCTCCACCCCAGCCATCACCTCGGCAGATTTGTCATCGGTCAACCCAAAGGGGCCCTGGAGGTGATCCAGCAGTTCTCGCAGCGCGTCAAACACGCCCAGCAGAAGCGTTTCCAGGGTTTGATCAACCTGCACTGGGCACTCTTTCAGCACCTTGAAGTAGTCTTCCAGGCGGTGGGACGTGTTTTGAATGCTGTCTAGCCCCAACATTGCCGCGCCGCCCTTGACCGAGTGCGCCGCACGAAACACTTCGCTGACCATCTCCGAGTCTTCGATAGTGGCTTGCAGATTCAGCAACCCCTGCTCGATGGTGTTCAAATGGTCTTTTGCTTCTTCAATGAAGTAGCCCAGGATGCGCTGTTGTTGTTCCGACAGCATAGCGGTGTTCCTTCTAAATGGGGGAAATGCGCGAAATGAAGATGGGGTGAGCGGTTCAAAATGCAAGAGGGCGTATCCCCTCAAAATCTACCCTAATGTACCCGAATCCATCCAAAGCTCCATCAAGTGCCGAGCAAGCCAGTCAAGAAGACGCAGAAGACACTACTTTTCAACGCGGAACCGTTCCACCGAGTTCAGCAGGTCGCGGGCAACGCCCACCAAGTTTTGCAGCGAACCCGACACGCGCTGTGCTTCTTGAGAGGTTTCCTGGGCGGTCAATTCCACCGATTGCATCACCTGAGCCACGGCGCGGGAGGTTTCGGTTTGCTCGATGGTGTCGGTGGTAATAGAGCGCACCAGCACGTCGATGCGGTTCGACACCTGAATGATGTCTTCGAGCGATCGCTTTGCCTGTTCTGCCAGCCGGGTGCCCTCGATCACCTGCTGCGTACCTTCTTCCATCGCGGTCATCACCGAGCCAGTCTCGCTTTGAATTTGCAGCACGATTTGCTCAATTTCCTTCGATGCTTTGGCAGCCCGGTCGGCAAGCTGGCGCACCTCGTCTGCCACAATTGCGAAGCCTCGTCCTGCTTCGCCTGCCCGCGCCGCCTCAATACTGGCGTTTAGCGCCAGCAGGTTGGTGCGAGAAGCGATGGAGGAAATCAGCGCCACAATCTTGGAGATTTCCTGGGATGACTCCGCAAGTCGTTTTACTTTGCGGGTGGTTTCTGCCACCGTTTCGCGGATTTCTAGAATGCCAGACACGGTGCGCTCCACCGCTTCGCCACCCTTGAGCGCGGTGGTCGATGCAGAACGCGCCACCTCTTCGGCTTCGCGGGCGCTCTCCGCCACCCGCTGAATCGAGTCGGTCATCATTTGCACAGAGTTCAGCGTGACGGCGAGTTCCTCAGCTTGGCGCAACGCATCCGAGGAGAGCGATCGCGCAAAAATCTCATTTTCAGTAGACCCCTTGGTCACCTGCCGCGCCGCCTGCTTCACCTGCTGCACGATTTCTCGCAGGTTTTGAATGGTCAGGTTAAACGAGTCGGCGACTGCACCCAGCACGTCTGCGGTCACCTCTGCCTGAACCGTCAGGTCGCCCCGTGCCGCGCCTTCCACATCATCCAGCAGGCGAATCACCTGACGTTGCAGGTCTTCCTTCGCTTGCTCTTGCTCCTCCGCTTTGCGCTGGGCTTCGCTGGTGGTCGTCAAAATCACCCGCGCCATCTGATTAAACCCAGACGAGAGCTGACCCAGTTCATCTTCGGAATACACCGTTGCACGAGCATTCAGATTGCCCTGCGACACTGCATTAAACTGCGACTGCAAATCGGTCACCGAGCGCTTAATCTGACGATTCGACGCAGCGCTCAGAGCCGTTGCCGTACCGCCACCAACCAGACCCGCCGCCACCGCCATCACCAGCCCCATTTTTTGGCTTGCTGGAATGATGGTCGGTCGGTCTTCTTCGGGCACTAGGAAGTTGGATGCCAGGAAGCCGATCGTTGCCACGGCGATCGCCGATGTGATACCCGTCGCCAAGCCAATCAGCCACTTCTTGCTATCGAGCGGCGCATTTGCCAAGGGAGCTAGCCAGCCCTGCTGCTCGGCTACCTCGACCTCAACACTCCGCCCATCGCCCTGAGCAAAGGTCGGCAGCGCATCAGACACACCAGCAATGCTAAAGATCTCGTCTTCTCGAATCACCGACTGATCGGCTCCTCCGTCAGTCAGGTCAAATCCACTCTCGCTAGACACCATGCCTGACCGCCCAGAGACCAAAAAGCTTTCGCCGCCGACTGAAGGACTCGTAAAGCCAGCCGAATGGTCAGACATATCAAAGTCGGGCAGACTGCCTAGATCATCAAACTCATCAAACTCATCTAGAAAATCTGCCCCTCCAACTGATCTGCCGCTGCTGTGGGGGTCCTCGTTGGTTGAGAAATCGTCCAGGCTATCCAGGTCGTCCAGCGCATAGCTATTGCCAACATCTACAAATGTATGATCATCCAAGTCGGCGGAAAAAACGCCGCTGCCATTACCATAGCTTGGCATTGGGTAGCTATTCGCCTCATAGGCCGGAGGAGCATAATCCGGTGTGCCATAGTCCGATGTACCGTAGTCCGACGGACTATCATCTGATGTACTGTAGTTTGGCATTCTATAATCTGCTGAGGCAGCATACGGATCAGCTTCTTGTGACTGCCCATGCCCGAAAGTCGCCTCACCATCCTCTTCAGAGGATAAGGCTTCAAATTCATCAGACATCATGAACAGGGTGTCTTCCCCAGTCGATTCAGCCGGCATTGCAAAACCGCCGCTGGCAGAAGGCGATGGAAAAGATTCAAACACCTCGCCCTCCAACCCTGAATCAAAAGATAGCTCTGCATTCGCCGCCGGATCGTCGAATCCAGCCGCTGCAAAGTTCTCCATCGACTGTTCGGGATCATCAAAGACATAGGGCGATGGCTGCCCTAACCCTGCATCTGCCGGACTCGCCAGCCCAGCCAGGGGATCGTCTGATGCCGCAAAGGGGTCATTCAGCCCAAAGTCGCCGCCCGCGTCGTCGCCTGCGAATGGGCTGTCAAAGGGCGACGGAATCCCTTCAGGGCTAGCAAATGGGTCTTCTGCACCATTGAAGTCCAGCCCATCAAAGCTAAAAGCATTATCCAAGTCGCCTAGATCGCCACCCTCTTCAAAGTAAGTTTGGGAGTCAGTTGTGCTAACAAAATCACCGTCAATGTCGTCAAATCCGGCATCTGGGGCAACCGTCGCACCAGCATCGCTAAACTGCTGAATGGTTTCTAGCCCACTGTTGGCGTAATCGACATATTCCGGGTCGTTCGTCAGCGCCAGCACAGACTCATACTGTTCGCGGGCAATTTCGTATTGCTGGAGACCATAGCAGTAGATATGTCCACGCAGCAGCCGCACATTGGGGTCATCGGGATAGTCTTCTACAAGGCGATCGATCACCGCTGCTGCATCGTCGTATTTGCCTTGCATGTAGGCTCTTTCAGCCTGCTGATATTCCTGTGCGTATCCAGTGCTTGATCCCATGTGCCTTCTCCTTAAGCCTGTGCGCGTCTCCGAATGTGCCTCGGTCTAATGGGTTGTCGAGTGAATTATCGAACTGATTGAAGCTGAGTCAAGCAGCCCATCGGGCCGACCTCAGAATTGCGACTTGATCTAGCAGTCTTAAATGGCGATCTTGAGCGTCTCCAACGGCCCATTCGCCTCGAATAAAGGGAGCCATGCCGTCGGGCAGGTTGGTTGGCACCTGAATGTCGTCAAGGGGAAGCCAGTCCATGCCGTTAATCAGGTCAACAGCCAACCCCAACATGGTGTCTTGGTCTTCAACCGCGATGACGTAGATTTCTGAGCGATCGGTACTCAGTGGCGCGGAGTCTCCCAGAAACTGACCCAGATCGGCAACCCAAACAACGCGTCCTCGCACGTTTAGAGTACCCAACAGGAGGGGAGAGACATTCGGAATGGGGGTGATGCGATCGGGCGGCGAGGCAATCACTTCCTTGATTCCTACGGCGGGCAGGGCAAACTCGTCGCCCGAAGTCATGAAGAACCTCAGATGTAGCTCTCCTTCAGGACTGTCTAGTTCCTGAAACTCTGCGACCTGATCTTGCCCTCTGCCTGTGAAAAAATCTGGATTGCCTATCATGGACGATTAACCTATCTTTACCTGGTTCATCTGAGCTATCCCCGCAGCAATTGCTTGACCGTGCCCACTAACTCGGTTGGTTGGAACGGCTTTGCAATGTATGCATCTGCACCCTGCTTCATGCCCCAATAGCGATCGAATTCTTCCCCTTTAGAGGAACACATTACAACGGGGATGTTTTGAGTTTTGGGATTGGCTTTGATTTGTCGGCAGACCTCGTATCCGTTCATGCGGGGCATTACGATGTCGAGAACCACTAGGTCAGGACTATGACCTTCTATTTGTTCTAGCGCTTCTACACCATCGCTAGCCACGGTGACATCGAGTCCGCTGCCTTTTAGCAGGTCAGTAATCATTTCCCGCTGGGTCACGCTGTCTTCTACAACCAAAACTCTACTCATAACGCCTTACTTTGCAACCATAGTGTTGATTTCGCGAAAACCGCTGGGGTAAACACTGAGTGGATTCTAGAAGCCTACTAGGAAACTTACTAATAAAAATAATGCCCTTTTATTGCGGTGCCCTTTAAAGATAGCGAAGGTTGGCATTTGCAAAACACCTGACCTCTGTGTTGGCAGAATTTTGACAAAACATCAACAATATTGGCAAACCTCTGCTTCGCGGATGTTTTGCAGGCTCCTGTGCCGGGTTAAGCGGGATGGGGTGGGAATGAAGAAGCATCGGTGGGGGGTGGTTTGATATCAAGTTCTAACGCATTTTCTAAGTCTTCTGCCAGGAGTCTTTCAATGTTGGGAGGGTTTTCTAGCCCTGGGCCAATGTAGGTTTCGACCAGTGTGAGTAGTTCTTGTTCGCCGAAGGGTTTTGTGAGGTAGTCGGTTGCGCCGACGATGCGTGCTTTGACGCGATCGATAAAGCCGTCGCGACCGGTGAGCATGATGATTGGGGTTTGCCGGAAGGCGGTGGAGGTGCGGAGCATGGCGCAGATTTCATAGCCATCCAGTTCGGGCATGGAGATGTCGCAGAGGATGAGGTCGGGCTTGAGCTGAAAGACTAGGCTGAGGGCTTTGAGGGGATTGCCGATGGAGGTGGCTTCGTAGCCGTGGCTGCGGAGGATGGACTCGATGGCTTTGCGGATGGAGGTGCCGTCATCGATGCAGACGATGCGGGGGACGGGGGTTTGAATAGTGGGCTTGGGCTTTGCGGGCAGGGTGTTGGGGGTAGGGGCGGCAAGCTGAACGATGCCTTGCTTGATATAGGGGTAGAGGGCTTTGGCGACGGTGATGAGGTCACGGTTGAGGTAGCGAGAGATTTGCCGGATGGAGGTTTGTCCGTCCATCCAGTCGCTGAGGGCGGCGATGGTGGTTTCTTTTACGGAGTCGCGGAGGCGATCGCCATCGACCACAATCAGCCCCTGGTCGGGGGATTGGATATGGGGATGAAACTTTTTCCAGGACTGTACCTGAGTCATGATGCGGGCAAGTAGCGGGCCAATTTCCAGCGTGGTGAGTTGGGGGGCGAGGGGAGAACCGATTTCAAAGATGAAGCTACCCTGGTGCAGGCTGAGCAGGTCAAACAGGGTTTCGCGCACCATGCTGTGGATGATGCTGCGGGCTTGGGCGGGGGTGAGGATGCGTTGCTCCAGCAGGGCCCAGAGATGTCCGTATTCGGGAGTGTTTGTAGTGGCGATCGCCCCTCCGGTGTCTACCCCATTCAGCGATGCTTCCAACTGATAGCGACGGAGGTAATCGCGCAGGCGAGACAAATCGCTCCGGGCATCGCCTGCGTAGATGATTTGACCATTTAGAAAAAAGACAAACCAGGACTGCGAGGGCGTGGTCTTGGCGAGACGGTTTCGCAGGACGATTGGCGCAGTATTTGTGTCGCCTCCCGGCAGCATTCCACCCAGCCCGTAGGACTCTACAAACAGTTCGCCCGTGCGCTGACCCAGTTCCACAAGCTGAAGAATGCTGCGGATATCAATTTCATTCAAGTTCCCCTGCATATCGCCAAATCACCCCCTCAAGGTCAGTGCTGGGCTTGGGCTGGTCTGCTGCGGGCGGTTCGCGGCTTTGGGCAGGCGCTGAAGTGGGCCTGGGTCAACCGTTGAAAGTCAATTCTGACATGATGCCCAATGCTTTTCTGCCTTTGTCATCCAGTATGATTCCCTAATTGCCTATCAAAGTAGACAAACCCCAGAATATCCGGAGAATATCTGTATTGTTTCACTATCCTGGCGCTGCTAGCGGGTGAAGCAGCCAAATCCTGAGCTTCGCTGATTCGCTTAGATTTTGTCTGAAGGCGTTAATCTAGCCCTGACTTGGGCACTCTAGACTATCAGGAATTGCAGGCTTTGCGCCGAGGGCAAGGAGCAATAGAGGGAGGCAGGGAAGCTAGATCTTAGAGCAGGTCTTTCAGGCACAAGCCCGGATAGGCGTTAGGGCGATCGCCAGATATCCAAGCGATCTAGGTAGCTCAGCCCAGCCTCACCGAAGGATGCCCAGTCCATGACTCCGGTATAGTTCAGTTGGGACGGGATAAATCCGCCAGGTTTGCCAAATTTGCCAGATTTTGGTTGATTGGGTCTGTTCTGGGGGCAGGTTTTGCCAGGTTCCTCTCGCTGAATTTGCAGCGCTCTGGGGTTCCATGCTGGGTGAGAGTCGGCTAGAGTTCTCCTCTGGAGGCCCTATTCTCATGTTGCCTGTAAAGAGTCTGAGCGCGGTAGGGGAGCGGGTTGGACTGACCTACTCAGTTTTGCTTGCATTTTTTGCTTGCATTTTCTGGATTGCAAACTAGAATCAAACTTCAGAGGAGATGATGATGCTACATTTGATGGAAACAGTGATGGAGACAGCCTTCTTATCTTGTTAGACCCATCTGAAGCAATAGCTTGCGGGCGGGTGGGTGCCGAGCTAGACGAGCGGTTCGTTCAGCAAGCTCTCTGGCGTTTCAGGTTCGACATGCTGCTCTACAGGGCAAGATCTTTACCTCATTCTTTGTCTTTTGGACGGGGCGATTGCCCGCTACTGCATCCCAGCCCAGTCGCTTCAGTCCGCTTTAGGTTCATATTATTAGGCTCATAATTATGTAGCTACGTATATAGCGCTGTAGCGCTCTCATTCGAGTGAATCGCCCAACATAAACCCGAACCCGATCATCATCTTGACGGGTTTCGATCCTGCCACTGCTGGCAACTGCCTGATGTAAACCAAACCGTAGACGATACAAGTAAGGGGACGACTGGCGTGCTGTATTTAGCGGAAGTACAGAGAAAAAGCAGAGTTATCGGCAGCAGTAAGGCTGAGCTGCGGTTGCTTGCCTGCCAGCGCTCTGAAAATAGCTGGAGCGCAGTGCCGGGTGAAGAGGTCATCCCTGCGCCCGACGACGTGACCTATGGGGCCGGCGTGTTGGTGATGGTGGAACTAAGCGGCACCAAGCAGGTGCAGCGCCACGCCGAGGCGGGTCGCCAGTTGGTTGCGATTTTGCAAAACTTTTCGCGGGCGCAGGAGCGCTACAAAACTCAGGAAGAAGAAATTCAGCAGTGGAAAGAATCGCTGACCTACCAAAGCCAAGAGCTAAACCGTCGGGAAATGGAGATGGAAGCCCGACAGGAGCAGCTTCAGGAAATGGAGGAGGACTTTGAGCGGCTGGAGCAACAGCGCCAAGAGATTGAAAGCAAGCGGCAGGAAGTTGAAGCGCTGAAGGAGGAATTTGAGCGCAAGAGCCAGGAGCTAGAAGGAGCCTGGGCCCAGCTTCGGGGCGAGATGGGCCGGCTAGATGAGCAAAAGGCTCAGTTTACCCAAGCGGCCGTGTTGGATGATGCAAAAGCTCAAGAGCTGCAAGAATTGCTGAACCGACTGGCAGGGGCGATCGCCCCGACCGAAGCAGCCCGAGAGCAGGTGACGACCTCCTTTGACCTGCTAAATCAGCAGCAAACCACGCTCGATCAGCACTATCAAATGCTGGATGAACAGCGCAACGCCGCTCAACAGGCGCAGGACGCGCTCGATCAGCAGGTGCAGCAGGTGCAAGCCCTATGGCAAGAGTGGCAACAGTCGAAAGCGGGTTTGGATCAGGCGCGGGATGAGCTGGCAGCTTTGCGGCGATCGCTCGAACTCAAACAAGAGCAGGTGCAAATCCTCACCACCCAACTGCAACAGCAGGACAGCCTGCACCAGCAGTTTTGCCATCTCGCCGATGTGTCGGATCGCTTTACCGTTGGCGCAAAGGTCGATATCAGCGGTCTGGAGTCCATGCCTATTGAGGAACTGGAAAACATCGTCCGCGACCTGACCAATGACTTGGAAAAAATGTCTCGCTTTGTCAATAGCCAGGAAGAGGAGCTAACGGCACAGCAAGAGGAAATGCAAAACTTGCAGCAACAGATCCAGCAAGCCAGCGAGTACGATCGCCTGCGCCTAGAAGCAGAGCTTGCCGACGAGCAAGACCGCTACCGGATGCTGGAAGAAACGCTCGTCGGACAGCGCCGCAACCTGCAAGAGCGCCAGGCCGTACTAAAACAGCATCAGACTGTGCTGGACAAGCGTCAGGGCCGAGCGACTGCGGACGCATCAGAAGAGACTGTCGATATTGCGCCTGTGTTGACGCAGCTTGAGACCCTCCGCCAAGACTTGGCCGCTCAACTCAAGCAGGCAGAAGCCCAGGTACAGGAACTGCAAGCCGCCGTCGAGCAAGCTCAGCAGTCGGTCGATCAGCAGTCTCAGGCGCAAGAAGATCGTTGGAATCGAGCAATGGAGCTAGAGCAGCAGGTGCTAGTGCAGAAAGCTGCTGTGGGCGAGATGTGGGGCAAGGTAAATGCCTATCAGGATGCTTTGGCGCTGGCTCAGGGCGGCACGGGTGGTGTCCGCGAAAAGCTGGAATCCATCGGGCAAATTTTGAACCAGTTTCAGGAAACCAGTGATTACCAGCTTCAGGCGATCGCCGAACTGCGGCAAACTATTAGCAGCCTGACGGAACAGCGCACGCCGGAGTTTGTGATTACCTGATCTGCATCTGTCACACTAAAGCCTCGAAACAAGGAGCGATCGCCCAAGATTGCTCCCTGTCTGTTTCTAGTTTGTTTCTAGTTTGTTTCTAACCTCAAACCCTTCTCGCACAGGCGTTGCAAAGCAGTCAGAATCAGAACTTAGCTATGCGATGACCCATCTGGCATAATCGCCCCGCGCAGATTGGCGTTTTGGAAATTGGTTTGCAAAACAGTTGCGCTGATCAGCACTGCCTCGCTTAGATTGGTTTCGCTCAGATTAGCCCAGTTCAGCTTGGTGCGATACAGGTTTGCTTTAGACAAATTTGCCCCCCGCAGCGAACTCCAGCTTAGGTTTGCGCCGCGCACATTAGCCTGGCTGAGGCTGGCGTTGATCAGGTTGGCGCTGCTGAGGCGAGTGCGGCTTAGCTCGGCTTCGTGCAGGTCGGCTTCTTCCAGGCTGGCTCCGTGCAAGATGGCCCCGGTCAGGTTTGCCCGCTCCATCAGCGACTCGTTCAAAATAGCATTGGTCAAATTTGCATTTTCCAACGTGGCGCGGGTCAGGTTGGCTGCAATCAGCTTCGCCCGGTTGAGGCTGGCATCGGTCAGGTTTGCCTCGGTCAGGTTGGCTCGATCTAGCAGCGCCTCTGCCAGGTTTGCGCCTATCAGCACCGCTTGATTCAGGTTTGCCTCCGTCAGTTTTGCGCTTCGCAGGCCGGCATCGGTTAATGTCGCTTTGCTCAAATCCGCCTGATACAACTCTGCTCCAATCAGGTTGGCAATGGTCAAATCTGCGCCTCGCAAATCGGCTCCGGCGAGATTTGCCTCTCGCAGATTTGCCATTCGCAGGTTTGCGCCCTGTAGATTTGCGCCGCTGAGGTTTGCCCGCCGTAGGTTGATGCCCTGCAAATCGCGATCGCTCAGATTGAACTGACTGAGTTTGGCTTCGCGAAAATCTCGTGCCCCTGCTTCATAGTGGCTCAGGAGTTCATCAACGTTCATGAAGGTTAACATCATAGCAGTAGGCAGGCGGGTGGATTGGGCGATCGCCCATCGGTGACTGGAGCCAGCGGATTAGCATAAACTGCTGAGCAGGCTATTCAGGGAACTGATTCTCTTAGAGTGCCCGCCAGCAGCCGAGAATCTGCATTCCTCTGCATTCTGTTGTCAGGTAGATATCGATCTTCCGCCAAAAATGTCCCTGGTTTGGGACAATGAAAGTTCCGGTGTCGCCTCATACCGAATGGTTTTACCGAACTGTTTTGAAGTCTTAAGGAACCAGTTGAATGTCTGAAACCCTCAGAAGTCAGGTGATTACGCAAGGTGTGCAGCGTAGCCCCAATCGGGCAATGCTGCGGGCGGTCGGATTTTCCGACGACGATTTCAACAAGCCAATTGTGGGGGTTGCCAGCGCCCACAGCACGATTACCCCCTGCAACATGGGCATTGCGCCGCTGGCAGTCAAAGCAGAGGCAGGCATTCGGGCTGCGGGGGGAATGCCGCAACTGTTTGGCACGATTACCGTCAGCGACGGCATCTCGATGGGCACTGAGGGTATGAAATACTCCCTGGTATCGCGGGATGTGATTGCCGACTCGATCGAAACCGCCTGCAACGCCCAGAGCATGGACGGTGTGCTGGCGATCGGCGGCTGTGACAAGAACATGCCCGGTGCTATGATCGCCATGGCCCGCATGAACATTCCTGCGGTGTTTGTCTACGGCGGCACGATCAAGCCAGGACATTTGGAAGGAGAAGATTTAACGGTTGTCAGCGCCTTTGAAGCGGTGGGGCAGTATAGCGCCGGACGCATCGACGAGGTGCGGCTGATGTCGGTGGAGCGCAACGCCTGTCCGGGTGCAGGTTCCTGCGGTGGCATGTATACAGCCAATACCATGTCGTCGGCCTTTGAGGCGATGGGCATGAGCCTGATGTATTCCTCCACCATGTCGGCGGTTGATCCCGAAAAGGCAGAGAACACAGAACTGGCCGGCAAAGTATTGGTGGAGGCGATTCGTAAGAACCTGCGCCCGCGAGACATTATCACCCGCAAGTCTATCGAAAACGCCATTTCGGTGGTGATGGCCGTCGGCGGTTCTACGAATGCAGTGCTGCACTTCTTGGCGATCGCCCATTCTGCTGGGGTCGAGTGGACGCTCGACGACTTCGAGCGCATTCGCCAGCGCGTGCCCGTGCTATGTGATCTGAAGCCCTCCGGCCGCTACGTGGCCACCGATCTGCACCAGGCCGGCGGCATTCCCCAGGTCATGAAAATGCTGCTGAATCACGGACTGCTGCACGGCGACTGCATCACTGTCACAGGCGAAACCATTGCCGAGCGTCTGAGGGATATTCCTGACGAGCCGCGCCCCGATCAGGACGTGATTCGACCCTGGAGCAACCCCATGTATGCTGCCGGACACCTGGCCATCCTCAAGGGCAATTTGGCTACTGAAGGGGCAGTCGCCAAAATCACCGGGGTCAAGCAGCCCAAAATCACCGGCCCTGCCCGCGTGTATAACTCTGAAGAGGAGTGTCTGGACGCGATCTTGGCCAACAAAATTAATCCAGGCGATGTCCTGGTGATTCGCTATGAAGGGCCGAAAGGCGGCCCCGGAATGCGGGAAATGCTGGCTCCCACGTCTGCCATTATTGGCGCAGGACTGGGCGATTCTGTAGGGCTGATCACCGATGGACGCTTCTCTGGCGGCACCTACGGCATGGTGGTCGGCCACGTCGCCCCCGAAGCCTATGTCGGCGGCACGATCGCCCTAGTGCAGGAAGGTGACAGCATTACCATCGATGCAGACGCTCGCCTGCTGCAACTCAACGTCTCTGATGAGGAATTGGCTCAGCGCCGCGCCCAGTGGCAGCCGCCCAAGCCACGCTATACCAAAGGCGTTTTGGCCAAATACGCCACGCTGGTTTCGTCGAGCAGCAAGGGTGCAGTGACCGATTTAGATTTGTTTTAGATTTGTTCTAGAAAGGCTGGGAGCAATGGCGGGTTGGAGATCTACCGGTCAACCCATCGTTCTATCACTCCCCCGATGCCCATCTGGGAAAATCGTGCCCTCATCGGCGATCGCCCCATCCAGATCTGCCGACTGGGCACGAAACAAATTACATTGGCCAATATTCGCCCCCTCTAGCTTGGCTTGCTGGAGGTCTGCCCCCACTAGGTTTGCCGCCTGCAAGTTTGCCGCAGCCAAGTTAGAGTAGCGCAAGTCGGCACTTTGGAAATTGGTTTCCTGGAGCGATGCCTCTGCCAAATCTGCGTAGCAGAGAATGCTGCGCGACAGGTTTGCCCGATCGAGCGCCGACTGTTTCAAGTTGGCCGATTGTAGCCGCGCATTACCCAATTCCGCAGCTTGCAGTTGAGTTCCCTGCAAGTTTGCGCGGCTGAGATTGGCATAGGCCAAATAAGCTTGCCTGAGGTTGCTGCCCTGAAGATTGATATCTTGTAAATTGCATTCAAATAGGTCAGATTGGCTTAAATCGAGATAGCTAAAATCGCGTCTTCCCGCAGCATATTCCGTTAAAAGCATTTCAACTGACATTCGTTCCATAATGAGCATTAGTTCAGCAAAATTTGGCGCTGTAACGGCGATCGCCACAGCGCTGAAACTGCCTGCAATAGTTCACCCCACTCCTTTACAAGAGTTTACAAACACTCCTTGCCGATCAATAGATTACTTAATCTTCTTTTAGTTTTCTTAGTGAGTTTATCTATTCCTATACGAGCCATAAGTTTATGCAATAAACTTTGTCAACCATCCTCAGATCAATAGCGCAAGCCACCACTTGTCCTCCGAATGCTCATCCCAAAAATATCTGTTTTCAAGCTCATCTTTAGCTTAATTTGCTGCAAATTTGCAGCAGCGATACTGCGCCGAAGTCCTGACATCCCGTTGACAAAACGGAAATAGTTTTTAGGCTAAACTGAGGACGGTAAAGGTGTTTTTCAAGCTCATTTCGGCATTCGTCTCGACTCTGGTTCAACACCGTTCGACAGTATTTAACATCATTTGACATCAGCAGATTTAGACTTCTGAATTTAGGTGCGTATGGCATTACCCGAACCTCGCCCCCGCCAGCTTTCTCTGGGGCCGTTGGAGCGCGAGATCTTAGAAATCCTGTGGCAGCTAGAATCGGCAACAGTTAAGGAGATCCACGATCGCATCTTGGCAGACCCAAATCGGGAGTTGGCCTATGCGTCTGTGACCACGGTGCTGAATCGGCTAACGGGCAAGGGCTGGCTGGCGTGCGATCGCCACGGGCGGGCGTTTCACTGGCGGCCGCTGGTGTCGCGAGAAGAGGCGCAGATGCTTCAGGCACACGAGCATCTGCATCGCTTCCTGTCCGTCAGCAATCCCGACGTGGTGGCGGCCTTTGCAGATGACCTAGACGTTGCCAGCCTGGAACAGTTGGATGCCATTACTCAACGGCTGAAGGCCGCACGGCAAAAGCGGGAGGGTGGCTCATGCACCTGATGCTGATTTTGGGGGCGATCGCCCTCGCTGTTCTCTCGCGCCTGATTGCTAAGCACCGTCCCGTCGCGCCTGCCCATCGGTGGACGGCGGCGCTAGGGCCGTTTCTGTTTGCGCCGCTGCTGCTGTTGTGTACCGTCGTCGCCGTTTTTTGCATGGGCCGTGAGGGGCATATGCTGGGGCTGTCTGTTGGATCTCTGGGCTGGGTTCTAGCGGTCGGTAGCTTGACCCTTGCAGGTGGAATGCTGCTGCGGCTGGGCTGGCAGGTAGGGCGATCGCACCAATCGCTACAGCCGCTGCCTGTGGTTGAGATTAGCCATACAACCGCCCGCTTGCTAGATACCCCGGCTCTGTTTGCAGCACAGGTCGGTTTTTGGCAGCCCGAACTCGTGGTCAGCCGGGGTTTGCTGGACACCCTTTCCGCTGAGCAAGTTGCCGCTGTGCTGGCCCACGAGCAGGCCCACACCCACTATCGCGACACCTTCTGGTTTTTCTGGCTGGGCTGGCTGCGCGGTCTTACGGCCTGGCTTCCCCATACCGAAGCCCTCTGGCAAGAACTGCTGCGACTGCGAGAACTCCGCGCCGATTGCTGGGCGGCTCAGCGCGTCGATCCCCTGCTGCTGGCAGAGTCGCTGGTGCAGGTGGTGAGGTCGCCACTGACGGTGGCTGACTTTCCCTGCGCGGCTTTTGGCGAGGCCGCGTTACCCTGCCGCCTGACAGAGCGGATTGAGGCGCTGCTGCCCAATGCTGAGGGTGAGTTGGCAAGCTCAGTGGAGGGCGATCGCCTCCCCTGGCTATGGCTTCTAGCATCGGGTCTTCCCCTCTGCACGCTACTCGTTCACCACTAGATCCTGTTGCAGGAATTGCTTCGTAGCGCTGTGCAAAGTAGCGCCGTGCAAACAGGGCAGAACGCTAGTTCGCTCCAGGCTGGGGCGACTTCTAGCTGTTCTAACACTTGCCCCTAGTAACTATAGGATACTGATTAAAATTCCGAATATAACGATCGCAACGAAAATCGCCAATCCAATCTGGAGCCAGCTAAAGGGGCGATCGCCACAGACTTTGCCGGACTGACCGTTCACCACGACTGTGTAGCGCCGTCCCTTAAACTCATAGGCCCCTGTCCATACTGGCAAGAGGATGTGCTTGAAGGTAATGTCACTGTAGGAGGTGGAAATAGAGTCGATACACTGTTCATCGCCGCCAATTTTGCACTCTACAGCCTGGCGAATTTCCGGCTCCATCTTTTTCTTCGCCCGCTCAAAACCCTCTTTGAGGTTAATCTGATATCGTTGCACCTTGAACCCTGACAAGTAAGAGGCGTTGTAAGGCACCAGTTCAGACAAATCCCATCTCTCGACGGCCTGTAAATGGTTTTGGTCAACTGATTCAGCCGCCGCCACAAGAACGTCATCAAAGGCATAATCCAAACGTCCTGACACGGGTGTCCAGCGGGTTTCTTCGACTTCGCGAGTGTCTGTAACTATTTTCCCTTCATCGTTGGTAGTTGTATGGGTCTCAGTCCTGGTATAGCGATCGCCCCGCTTCCCTCGATATTGATTACAGGTTTTGCAATCATAGGTCCAAAATGGCAGGTAAATTCCCTGCAATCCTGCGTGCTGAGACAAGCGTTTCAGCGCCTTTGGCGCAAACCAGCGCTGACGCAGCCACTCACTCACCTTCTCTCGGGCCTGCCTTTGACCAACCTTAAACGGTACCACCCCTCCTGGACTGACCACTGGGCTAGCGGTGTGGGGTTGCGCCACGATATTGGTGTTACAAAATGCACACTTCCCTGCCACGGTCGGCGGCTCAAACGTAAATCGAGCGCGGCACCCTGGACACTGCACTTCGACTGCCTGCTGAGATAAAGCGGCCAGTTGAGTATGCTTTTCACTGAGATGAGACTCAAAAGACTGCTCTGCCAGTAGGGAAGTCTTGTTTCGGGCGATCGCCTCTTGCCGCCCGCAATAGGGGCACTCCATCTGTCCTCGTTTAGGATTGAACTCTAGCGACGCGCCGCAACCCGGACAGGAAAGCTGCGACTTGCTGGAGGGTTGGCTCTGCATGATTAAGAGGAGGTATGGCGCAGGTTTAATACACGGTTAAGGCAACACTGGCGCTGAACATGTTCAACGGCAAACAATCAGCGGTAAACAATACGGAACCCAGAGTCTATACGCTAGGCGGCGGTGATGGTGGAAGCAAAGCAGCTAGTTCTGGAACTGCGTTTGCAAACTGCCAGCCGCTCATCCCTGCTCGCCACACATAGGTCTGAGCCGTCAGCCCCTGCTGAAGAAGCTGATTCACTGAAAACGGCCCGAACGTTTGCCCGTCTCGGGACAAGTACCACTGGGACGCGGGGGGCGGGGGGGGCGGTGGAGCCGCTGCGGGTGGAACTGCCGGCTGGGGCTGAGCAGTTGGCTGCGGTGGGGCTGCTGCCTGGGGCGGAGCAGCGTTGGGGTGCAACGCATTGGTTACCTGCTGCGCCATTGCCAGCCCAACTCCCAACTCCAAGAAGGAGTTCCCGCCGCTTGGATTTTGGGCGGACTGTTCAATAGAGTTGGCAACCTGATACTGGGTATATTGCTGCATATTGCCCAAGACTCCGATAGAAGCCCGCCTGTCGAGAGCAGTTTCCACCTCTGGCGGTAGAGAGATATTTTCAATCAGCAGTTGAGTGAGATCCAAACCGAACTGCTGCACCTCTGGCTGCATATTCAAGCGGATAGTGTCGCTAATCTCCCTATAGCGAGATGCAAGGTCAAATAGAGGGATTTGGGCTGCTCCGATAGCGGAGGTAAAGGCCGTGATAATCATATTGCGGATATGATCGCTGACCTCATCAACCTGAAAGAGTCCATCGGTGCTGACGAGTTCCTGGAGCAGAACCTCAGGCTTGACAATCCGCACGTTATAGGTGCCATAGGCCCGCAAGCGAACAGGGCCGAGATCAGCATCTCGGAGCAGGATGGGGTTAGAAGTCCCCCACTTGAGGTTCGTGAAAATTCGAGTGTTGAAGAAGTAAACTTCTGCCTTGAACGGAGAGTTGAAGGCATAGGGCCAACCCATCAGTGTCGTGAGAATGGGCAGGTTCTGGGTTGACAGCGTATACATCCCCGGCTCGAAGCAGTCAGCAATACGGCCTTCGTTGACGAATACTGCCTTTTGTCCGGGGCGCACGGTTAGCTTTGCCCCCATTTTGATTTCGTTGTTGTATCGCTGGAAGCGATAGACCATCGTGTCGTTGGTAGAGTCCAACCACTCGATAATGTCTACAAACTCACCTCGAATTTTCTCGAAGAGACTCACATTAACCTCCAGATTTAATCTAGGTTAGACGAGAGCAACGACAGACTGAATCTAGGCAATCACAGAGATGAAAGGAGTATCGCTGCCGAAGATCAGCAAGTTCTCCTTTGGGGTCGTCCCCCTATCTACACTCCAATGATGCAAGGAGTATTGCTGCCGAAGATCAGCGAGGCCTGGTGCAAAGCAAATGCGTTCTTAAGTATCCTGTCCAGCGATTAGAAGCCGGATGTATCGGTTAAGTCAACACGAGCAACTTAGATCAGCCCAAGCTAGCAGAAACAACCCTGACGACGCGCAAGCTGCTATCAAAGAGCTAAGTTAGCCCTAGTGTGCCCACAATCCTAACTGACTAACGAAAATAGGAGAAGGGCTGAGGCATCTCTAAAGGGACATCTCTGAGGGAATTAAGCACTAATTCCGGTCAATCTTCGACTAATTGTTTGCCCCACCGATTAATACAGCCTGTAGCTCCCGGTTTCCGTAGTCCACCTATTGATGTAACCGATGGTTCTGGTACCCCGATTTCTATGATGAGCCTATAACTTACTAAGTCGCTAGACCTAGAGCCTTGTGTGGCAAACGGCAGATTTTAAGGAAATTGCAGAACCCAGCTGGCGGAACCCATTAGAATGGGCAGCGGGAGGGGGCATCATCGGGGCGATCGCCCCAAGTTCTATTAAATCCTATAGGTTCCATGATTCGATCTTGGATGGTGATTGGCGGGGTGATGCTGGGTCTGGCGTTTGCCCTGGGCAGCGTGACCACTTCGCGGGGGCGCGGGTGGTTTCGGCGGCTGCGGCGGCCCGACTGGCTCACGTTTGAGAAATTTATCCCCGTGATTTGGACGACGGTGTTTACTTGCGCCGCCTGGTCTGCCTACATTATCTGGGAGCGCGAACCGGGCACTTCCAAAACTTGGGGACTAATGGTGGTTTATTTGCTCCTGGAAATCGTGACCCTGCTTTATACGCCCGTAATGCTGAGTGTGCGGCGAATTCGCGTGGGGCTATGGCTGGGTGCGGCGGGGTTGGTGGTGGCGATCGCCCTCTTTGTCATGTTGCTGCCGCTGTCGCGGCCGGCGGCCTGGCTGCTGCTACCGTATCTGATCTGGAGTCCTATCGGCACTTACACGACCTGGGAAATGATGCAGCTCAATCCTGAAGAAGCCTGATTTAGCTTGTGGGGGGCTGCACCGACCTCTGCAAGGCGCTCATGCCCAGTTCCGCCGCCAACGCCAGCAGCGCCACGGGAACTGCGCCCACCAGCAAGATGGCGCTGTCGTATAGCGCAAAGCCGCGCACAATAAAGGTTCCCAGCCCGCCCGCGCCGATAAACGCCGCCAGCGTTGCGCTGGCAATCACCTCCACCAGCGCCGTTTTAATTCCCGCAATAATCACAGGCAACGCTAGGGGAAACTCTACCTGCTGCAACACCTGCGCCGGACTCATGCCCATGCCGTGGGCAGCTTCGCGGATCATCGGGTCAATGGTGCGAAAGGCGACATCGGTACTGATCAAAATCGGCGGCATCACGAGCAGCGTCAGGGCGATCGCCGCCGATTGAAAGCTCAGCCCAAAATAGGGAATCGCCAGAAACAAGATCGCCAGACTGGGAATCACCCGCAGCGCGTTGAAGCCATTGATGAGGACAGTCGAGACAGCGGGCGATCGCGCACTCCACAACCCCAGCGGCAATCCCAGCAGCAGCCCCACCGCCAGCGGCACTGCCACCAGCCACAAATGCTGCTGCAACGCATTCAGCAGCGCGTCCCAGTTTTCCAGTGCATATTCATACGCCTGCCCAAACACGCCCACGCGCTACGCCTCCTCCAGCATCAGCAGTTCGCGCACCACTTCGCGATAGGGCTGCACCACGCGCCACTCGCGGGTAAAGACATGAATCGGTTCCCCTGCCATGTTCGACTCTGGGAAGCGCACTGACTTGGGCACGGGGTCAAATACGCGCACGCCCTCAAGCTGCGATCGCAAGAGTTTCAGCACGTCCTGCGTAATCACCGTGTTTGTTTCTGCCATCGTCGGCAGCACGCCCAGCACCCGCAAATTCGGATTCAGGCGGCTCTTGACTGAGTCAATCGTCTCCAGCAATCCCTCTAGCCCTTTAATGGCAAAAAACTGACACTGCACGGGAATCAGCAGCCAGTCCGCAGCCGACAGGGCATTCAGCGTCAGCAAACCCAGGCTGGGCGGACAGTCGATTAAAATTTGCTCAAACTGAGATTTGGCAGGCTCCAGCGCCGATTTTAAGGCATAAAATCGATCGGGCTGAGAAAGCAAGTCTTTTTCTGCTTTGACCAGGGAAATGTCTGTAGCCAGCAGGCTGAGTCCAAATCGAGTCGGGGCGATCGCCTCAGTAATGCCAACCTTCGCGGTAATCACGTCGTAGGTCGTGTAGGGAACCGACGACGCATCTACGCCCAGTCCCGTAGACAAGTTGCCCTGTGGGTCGAGGTCTACTGCAAGGCACGGCCCTTCCTCCGCCAGCAGACCCGCCAGCGCGATCGTAGACGTGGTTTTTGCAACGCCGCCTTTCTGATTGGCGATCGCAATAATCATAAGCCGACCCGCCCTGCATCCAAACATGCTGCTTTAGAGAAGCATGTCTGCCTTTCCTTTTGCCGTCAGCTAACCATGTTACCCCTACGATCGCACAAGCTCCAAATATCTACTCCAAAATATCTACTTCAAAGGTAATCTCTAATGCATTAAATGTATTGACTCCAAATGCCCATTCCAAATACAAATGCTGTGCGCGTGCGGACAAGAACCCGCAACGACCCACAGCATCAGTTGGTTTAGATTCAGCCTAATATCGACCTCAAGAAAAGGGGTTTTGAAAAAGATCAACCCGTTTTCTCACAACAGCACTTCTAGAAGCGCTTCCGCCGTAGTTTTCGCTTTGCCAACGCCTTGCGCTTCCGCTTTTCAATCGGCGTTTCAAAATGGCGGTTTTTCCGCATATCTGGGAAGATTCCTGCCTGAGAAACCTTGCGCTTGAAGCGGCGGAGGGCCGATTC
Source organism: Thermoleptolyngbya sp. C42_A2020_037 (assembly GCF_015272455.1). Lineage (NCBI taxonomy): Bacteria > Bacillati > Cyanobacteriota > Cyanophyceae > Oculatellales > Oculatellaceae > Thermoleptolyngbya > Thermoleptolyngbya sp. C42_A2020_037. The sequence goes on along the minus strand of NZ_JACYLP010000034.1, from coordinate 23,358 downwards.
AATTCCTTCGTTTTCTCCAAGTACAACTTGGGCCATTCCATCTCCTCTTAAATGTTCAGACTGGAGATTTAGAAAAAATCTCAATCAGCCTGTTTGCAAAATCCTTCTCTCCCGGTTTTGATCCTGGTCTTGATTCTGGTTACTTAAGGTAGACACAACGATCAAGCGCGATGGGGCGATCGCCCCACATAACAAGCACCACTCACTGCCGCAGCAAACCCACAACCCCCAAAGACAAAAACTTGCTTGGAACCGCACATTTGCTTCAACATGCAGCCCCAAGCAAACAGGCAAATACTAGAAATTAGGAAACCTGCGCTGCGCCCTAGCGCAAAAACTGGCTTAGAAACACCTGCTTCGGCAAGTTAAAACCTGGCAAAATGCAAGACTACAAACCAGACCTTTGCAAGCTCTAGTAGGAAAGCTCTAGTAGCGACGAGAGAAGTTGCCACCGCCGCCGCCCCGGTTGCCACCCCAGCTACCGCCAGAGGAGCGATCTTCGCGAGGCTTGGCCTTATTCACCTTCAGATCGCGACCCATCCACTCTGCGCCATCCAGCGCTTCGATTGCCGCTTCTTCTTCCGCATCCGTACTCATTTCCACGAAGCCAAAGCCACGAGGGCGACCGGTTTCCCGATCGGTGGGAAGCTGAACGCGCTTTACCGTACCGTATTCAGCAAAAACTTGGGTAATTTCTTCCTGCGTTGCTTCGTAGGACAGATTACCGATGTAAATGGACATTTGGACTCCTTCCAGAATCAAAAAAAGTTGCAGAGAGTTAGATTCGGAGAGCCATTCGTCACGCGAGTACACAGCCGAAAATAATCCCACCTAACCCTAACACACTCCCACAAAAGCAGTGGCAAGTCGTTCATCTGGTGGCGGCAGAGAAACAAGCCAAAAATCAGCCAAAAACTTTATCAGACAATTGTTTGCCGGACTTTGCACTGGGGATAATGAAGCAAATAACCTTCAAATTTCGTCGTCTTTCTATTAACTTTTGTAAGCAAAGTCCGCTTTGTGATGACTAATCCTGTAAGCACTGCTGAAAACACGTCCGACAATCCGCCAGAAAACCCGCTATTAACCCTCGACTTTGAGCCTGCGTTTGAATCTCTTGGCGAAGACTATGCCGATCCCGTGGATGCGGCCCAATTTCCCCAGCATCTTCTCCGGTTTCGCAATGATGACTTACTTGAAACTCTAGGGCTTCATCCGAATGAGGTCGCAGATGAGCATTTTATTCAAGCGTTCGGCAAATTTGCGGGACGCTTTCCGCTGCTGGCGATGCGCTATCACGGCTACCAGTTCGGCTATTACAATCCTGATCTGGGTGACGGGCGCGGCTTTTTATACGGACAGGTGCGCGGCGTAGACGGCAACCTATACGACCTTGGAACCAAGGGATCGGGAACTACGCCCTATTCTCGCGGCGGCGATGGGCGGCTGACGCTGAAGGGCGGCGTGCGCGAGGTGCTGGCGGCGGAGATGCTGTACGTCATGGGCGTGCGAACGTCGCGCTGCCTCAGCTTGATTGAAACTGGGGAGGCTCTGTGGCGGGGCGATGAGCCATCCCCCACCCGCTCGTCCGTGATGGTGCGAATGCAGCGATCGCACATTCGGTTTGGCACCTTCGAGCGGCTGCATTACCTCGAACGCCCTGACCTGATCCGCAAACTGCTCGATCACGTCATCGACACCTACTACGCGCACCTGAACCAGGAGCCAGACCGAGATGCCCGCTTTTATGCCGAATTGGTGCAGCGCGTGGCAGAACTGGCGGCCCAGTGGATGGCGGCGGGCTTTTGCCATGCGGTGCTGAATACCGACAACATGGCCATCACGGGCGAAAGCTTTGACTATGGCCCCTACGCCTTCATCGAGCGGTTTGATCCCCGCTTTACCGCAGCCTATTTTGACCAGATGGGGCGCTACGCCTACGCCAACCAGCCAGGGATTTGCAAGCTGAATCTAGAACTGTTGCAGGAGCCGCTGAAACAGGTGATGGATGCAGCAGACTTGGAAGCGGGCCTGGCGACGTTTGAAGCGCACTACATTGTGGCCTACAGCCAACTGATGCTGCAAAAGCTGGGGTTCGACGAGTTGCCCACCGAAATCGGGCATGAGCTAATCGGGCGGACGATCCAGTTTTTGCAGGCAACCAAGATTGGCTATCACGACTTCTTTCGGGCGCTGCGGGAGCAGTTTTCACCCAGTTGGCGAGCAGATGCGGCGCTGATTTTTACTGACTCGGTGTCTAGCAATGCCGACGCGCTGGAAAGCACCTTCAAGGCGTGGCGACTCGCCTATTACCGGGCGCTGAACCAGATTCCTGAAGCCGCTTTGACTGACGTAAGAGCGCGACTGGCACGGCACAACCCGACCGTGGTGATTATCCGTCCAGAAATTGAAGCCGTGTGGGGGGCGATCGCCGAATTGGACGATTGGGAGCCATTCAACACGCTGCTTCGGCGTATTCGCTCCTCTGTTGAGCCGCCCCTGCCATAACTCCAATCCCCAACTCTAATCCCCAAATGCGGAAAGGTTTCCAATCGTTACAATAGTCACCAATCCTTGACAGGTTGTCGCCAAATTTAATGGAATTTGGCACGCTCGAAAATAAGCGGTAAATGCTTACGAAAACGCCCTCAAAACAGGTTTCAAACAGGTTTCAAACAGGTTTCAAACAGGTTTCAAACATTGCTCTTGGAACCGCTGAGCATCCTGAAAATTCGCCGTTTAGCGGCTGTAGAACGGATCTACAGAGCAGATACGGAGCAGATGAGCCAAGGCGGGGGCGATCGCCCCGATGATCGGTCTTCGACGGCACTTTCAGAGATTGCTAACCCCTTTAGAACCGAGTCTATATTGATCCCCAGAAAATCCTCAAAAATCACCTGCTCAGGTCACTCGACAGGATTACAACATCAGAACTAGACTGGGATATCCGGTCTTATGCATCAATCGATACAGATAGAAAGCCTAGCTATGCGAGAACTTCTGCCCGATCCGTCCAAGGTCGCTTCCGCTGCTCGTGTTTCTGCCCCCCCCCTCGCTGCGCCCACTCGGGCCACTGGTGCCTACGCTCTGATGGACAGCCTAGTACGGCACGGGGTTCAGCATATTTTTGGCTATCCCGGCGGCGCGATTCTGCCGATTTATGACGAACTGTACCGCTTTGAGCAGACAGGCGCACTCCGCCATATTCTCGTGCGCCATGAGCAGGGTGCGTCCCACGCTGCCGATGCCTATGCCCGCGCAACGGGAAAGGTAGGCGTGTGCTTTGGCACCTCTGGTCCCGGCGCGACAAATTTGGTAACGGGCATCGCTACAGCGCAGATGGACTCGATTCCGCTGGTAGTGGTGACGGGGCAAGTCTCTCGCAGCGCGATCGGCACCGATGCCTTCCAGGAAACAGACATCTTTGGTATTACGCTGCCAATCGTGAAGCATTCCTACGTCGTGCGCGATCCCAAAGACATGGCGCGGATCGTGGCAGAAGCTTTCTACATTGCCCGCTCTGGTCGTCCGGGGCCGGTGCTGATTGACGTGCCCAAGGATGTAGGGCTAGAAGCATTTGACTATCTGCCCGTTGAGCCAGGAAGCGTGAAACTGCCGGGCTATCGCCCCACTGTGCGCGGCAATCCAAACCAGGTTCTCAAGGCGCTGAAGCTGATTCGCGAGGCGAAGCAACCCCTGCTCTATGTCGGCGGCGGCGCGATTACGGCAGATGCCCATGCGGAGGTTCATGCGCTGGCGGAGCGGTTCCGGTTGCCCGTCACGACGACGCTAATGGGCAAGGGCGCGTTCGACGAGCATCATCCGCTGTCGGTGGGGATGCTGGGAATGCACGGCACGGCCTACGCGAACTACGCTGTCAGCGAGTGTGACCTGCTGATTGCGGTGGGGGCCCGCTTTGACGACCGAGTGACGGGCAAGCTGGATGAGTTTGCCTCTCGCGCCAAGGTGATCCATATCGATGTAGACCCCGCAGAGGTGGGCAAAAACCGTGCGCCAGAAGTGCCGATTGTGGGTGATGTGCGCCATGTGCTGACGGATTTGCTGCGGCGTGATACGGAAAGCAGCGTTGCTCCTGACCCACACCAGACGCGGGAGTGGCTGGCCCGCATTGACCGCTGGAAACGCGACTATCCGCTGGTAGTGCCCCAGTATCCGGATATGCTGTCGCCTCAGGAGGTGATTGTAGAAGTGGGTCGGCAAGCACCCGATGCCTACTACACAACCGATGTGGGTCAGCATCAAATGTGGGCGGCGCAGTTCCTCAAGACGGGGCCGCGCAAGTGGATCTCTAGCGCAGGGCTGGGCACGATGGGCTTTGGAATGCCTGCGGCGATGGGCGTGAAAATGGCGCTGCCAGAGGAGCAGGTAATCTGCATCAGCGGTGATGCCAGCATTCAGATGAATATTCAAGAACTGGGCACGCTGGCGCAGTACGGCATTGCGGCAAAGACCGTGATTATTAACAACGGCTGGCAGGGCATGGTGCGCCAGTGGCAGGAGACTTTTTATGAGGAGCGCTACTCTTCTTCAGAAATGAAGCCGAGTATGCCGGATTTTGTGAAGCTGGCTGAGGCCTATGGTGTGAAAGGGATGGTGGTTCACAGCCGCGAGGAACTGGCAGGGGCGATCGCCGAAATGCTGGCCCATCCTGGCCCGGTGCTGATGGATGTGCATGTGAATCGCAACGAGAACTGTTACCCAATGGTGGCCCCTGGCAAGAGCAACTCGCAGATGATCGGTCTGCCGGAACGCCCCAAGGCAGAGCCGGAGCAGGCGCTTGTAGTCTGCAATCGCTGCGGCACAGAGAACCAGCCAGACAATAATTTCTGTCCAAATTGCGGTACGAAGCTCTAAGAGAGCAGCTCTAAAGAGAGCAGATCTAGGAAAACAAGCAAGCGGAAAACAAGCAAGCGGGCAGTGCCCGCTTGCTTTGCATTTTTGTAGCGTTTTTAATTCGCGTTTTTACAATCGGATGCGCTCTAGTAAAGCGCGATCGCCCAACGTTTCGACCTCCATTGGATTCACCGCCAGGGGCAGGGGAAAGGCCTCCAGCAAGCGCTGGGGCGACCACTCGACGGGCTGCCAGATGCGGTCAATAGCGGTGATCGCCCGCTCCCAGTTGGTTGGGCGCTTCCGTTCGCGGCAAAAGATTTGCAGCGTCTTTAGCCCCATGCCTGCGTAATAGTCGCGCACGCGATGGTCGAGAAACACCTGCTCGTCCATCAAATCCACCTGGAGCGGGCCCCGCCCAAACGGGCGAAAGTAGGCGCAGGGGATGCCGTAGGTTTCAGCAATCACCAATCCATGCAGGCTGGTGCTGAGGATGCGCTTGCAGGCGGTCATCTCGCGCACGCGGTCTTCCAGCGCCGTCAGGTTGGCATCAGTGAGCGTCGTGATGATTTTGACCGCATCGCGCAGGTCTTCAGGAATGTAGTAGCGCCCCAGATCGTTTCGCACCGCAGCCCCGTCTTTCAGTTCCCGCAGTTCAGAAATATGTACCACGATGCCCAGTTCGTGGGTCTTTTCCGTGGCAGGAGACATGATCTTGGGCAACAGCATCACCGGGTCGCCGTAGGCATCGGTCACGGGAATGCCCTGCTTTTCAAACACTCTGGCGCTAAAGGGGCCGCGCAGCGCGTGAATCGTAAATTCTGTATTTTCCGGCCGCTCATAGTACGTTAGGTGGCGGTGGTAGGGATGCCGCTTGCCGTCGATGCCCGTGCCCCAGAGGTGAACCGAACCGTTCTTTAGCCCGTGCCCAATCGTGCCCACGCTGGCCAGACGCTCAGAAGCCGAGTCGAACCGCTGATGCACAATCGGCAAGCCCGATAGCGCACTGACGATCACCGGGCTGAGCGCATCGCCCAGATTTGCGTAGGGCTGCCGCAGCGTCGTCGCGGCCCAGCACAGGGGCACAGGAGCATTGGCCTGCAAGCGGGGCAATCGCCCAAAGGTTTGCACTACTTTAGCGCGGAACCCGCTAGAGGCTTTGGGCTGATCCGAATCGGCAGCATGGAGCATCTGGCAGGAGGCCTGCTCAGCCTCCGTTTGGACATTAGCTTGCACATCAGCAGGGGCAGGCGAAGATGCTGTGTCTACCTTTTCAACCCGGTCGGCAATCGAAAGCTGGGGGTATAAATGGCGATCGAAATAGCGCAGTACGGCGTTTACCAAGCTACCCGTCTGGAGCGATCGCCAAAAATCCTGAATAGACTGCAATCTGGGCCTAATCTCTGAACCTTGCCCAATGACCTGTGGTGCTTGATCCAACCCGTCAGCAGACTCTTCTTGGATTAGCTCTGGCTTGGCGAATGTGAATTCTGAAACAGAAGAGTCGCGATTGGACTCGTGAGAAACGTCTCTTTGCTGCATTAGGGTCTCGCTGCGGGCTGATCGAGCAAACTGGGTTTTGCCAGCCCAGCATCCAGGGGGTGGCTAGGCAGAACTTCTGGCGTTTGACTTGGCTTTTACACGGTTTTTTCTGCTGAAAGGATGAGGAGGAGAGCAATGTGCGCCGCTTATCTTAATAGTATTCCCGCTTCGAGCTATGGTAGGAGCGGTCAACCCCGGAGGATAGAGGAGCCGTGACGCAGTTTTTATTCATTACCGACCTGGATCATACGCTGGTAGGCGATGATGAAGCAATGGCGCAGCTCAACGAGGCGCTCGATTGGCATCGCCGCACCCACGACACCAAGATTGTCTACTCGACGGGGCGATCGCCCTCGCTGTATCAGCAACTCCTGACGGAAAAGCCCCTGCTGCCCCCGGATGCCGTAGTCACAGGGGTCGGCACGGCCATCACCTATCCCGACGGCAGCCCCGATTCCCTCTGGTGGGAAAAGCTGAGCAATGGCTGGTCGCGCGATCGCGTTCTGTCTACAGTCGCGCACTTTGCCGATCTGGAGCTTCAGCCCGCAGAGGAGCAAAACGAGTTTAAGGCGAGCTATTTTCTGGACGCGGCGATCGCCCCTGATTTGCTGCCTGAGCTAGAATCTGCCCTCCAGTCCCAAGGGCTGCAAATCAACCTGGTCTACAGCGGCGGCCGCCACCTCGACATCTTGCCCCAAAGCGCCAACAAAGGGCTAGCGATGGTGTTTTTGCGGCAGCAGTGGGGCTTTGAGCCAGATCGCACCGTGGCCTGTGGCGATTCGGGCAACGACCTGTCCATGTTCATGATGGGCGAAGAGCGCGGCATTATCGTCGGCAATGCCATGCCCGAATTGCGCCAGTGGCATCAGGAAAACCTTGCGCCGCACCGCTATCTGGCAGATGGTCACTGCGCTGCGGGTATTCTGGAAGGACTGGATTACTTCGACTTTTTGTAACGCTGGGCTAAAGGCAAGTAAGGAGCGGCAGAGCTACTGTCCCGCGCTAAGGATCTGGGCTGCGGTCAGGTTCAGCGCTGGGAACGTGGGTGACTGGAGGAGGCAGTCGCCCGCGTAACGTCCCGCTTCGATATATTCCCCCTGCTCTAGCCGCAGCACCAGCACCGCCTGTTCCTCTGGGTCAACGATGACATATTCGGGAATGCCCACTGCTGCGTATTGCGCCCGCTTGCGAATGTAATCGCGATCGCGGTTCGTTTTGCCTGGGCTGACCACCTCCATCACCCACAGCGGCGGCGGCATCTCCAGCGTAATGGTCATGCGCTGGCGAGTCAGGGCGCGATGCTCCGGTCGCAGCACGACCAGATCGGGAAAGCGATTTGCCGCATCCTTGGGCGCGAGAACGGGCGTTTGCACTTCGCAGCGTCCCATTTGGATGAGCGGGTATGGAATCCCCAGCCCGACCAGCGCTATGTAAACAAACGCAGCAATGTCCAGATTTAATCCAGCTTCTGGTGGCAAGGCGATCAGTTCTCCCTCGATCAGTTCGGCGCGTCCTTCAATGCCTGTGTCCTCCAGCGCCAGATAGTCGGCAAAGGTCAGCTTTTGGGTAAACGTCATGGCGATCGCCCTCCTGGTTATCTGCATTTACCTGCTTTACACGCGGTCAGCCCTCTTGCCCAGCGCTGAGGATCTGGGCTGCGGTTAGGTTCAGCACTGGGAACGTAGGCGACTGGAGGGGGCACTCGCCCGTGTAGCGTCCCGCTTCGATATATTCCCCCTGCTCTAGCCGCAGCACCAGCACCGCCTGTTCCTCTGGGTCAACGATGACATATTCGGGAATGCCCACTGCTGCGTATTGCGCCCGCTTGCGAATGTAATCGCGATCGCGGTTCGTTTTGCCTGGGCTGACCACCTCCATCACCCACAGCGGCGGCGGCATCTCCAGCGTAATGGTCATGCGGCGATCGCACAAGGCTCGGTGTTCCTCTCGAATCAGCACTAGGTCGGGATACCGATTGGCCGCATCTCTGGGTTCCAGCACAGGCGTTTGCACCTCACAGGAATAGAGCTTCAGCAAATAATGCGGAATGGCGATCGCCAGTAGCGATGAGAAAACAAAGGTTGCAATTTCGGTGTTGATTCTGGATTCCGGTGGCAAGGCGATCAGTTCTCCCTCGATCAGTTCGGCGCGTCCTTCAATGCCTGTGTCCTCCAGCGCCAGATAGTCGGCAAAGGTCAGCTTTTGGGTAAACGTCATGGCGATCGCCCTCCTGGTTATCTGCATTTACCTGCTTTACACGCGGTCAGCCCTCTTGCCCAGCGCTGAGGATCTGGGCTGCGGTTAGGTTCAGCACTGGGAACGTAGGCGACTGGAGGGGGCACTCGCCCGTGTAGCGTCCCGCTTCGATATATTCCCCCTGCTCTAGCCGCAGCACCAGCACCGCCTGTTCCTCTGGGTCAACGATGACATATTCGGGAATGCCCACTGCTGCGTATTGCGCCCGCTTGCGAATGTAATCGCGATCGCGGTTCGTTTTGCCTGGGCTGACCACCTCCATCACCCACAGCGGCGGCGGCATCTCCAGCGTAATGGTCATGCGCTGCTCAGGATGAGCGCGATGCACTGGCTCCACTACAACCAGGTCAGGATAGCGATTCGCCGCATCGCCCGCCTCTAAAACAGGCGTTTGCAGTTCGCAGCTATGCACCTTTACGCGCTGAAACGGAACTCCAATCGCCACCAGTTGCAAAAACACAAACATGGCAATGTCGTTGTTTGACCAGGCTTCTGGTGGCAAGGCGATGAGTTCTCCGTTAATCAGTTCTAGCTTTTCTTCGCGCCCAGAGTCCTCCAGCGCCAGATAGTCGGCAAAGGTCAGCTTTTGGGTAAACGTCATGGCGATCGCCTCCAGTGGTCGCAGCGCCCGAATGTCTTCGATCATAGGGTATTTGACTTTTGCGTCGAGCAAAAACCGAGTCTGACCCAAGCGGCTAAGCCCGTTCCCTGATCTTTGCCCCATAGCGATACACTAATCTTCGTCCTCTTTGGGCTGACTCAGTTATTTCTTCTATTTCTTCTACTTCTACATCTCCTACGATTCTGGTCATTGGCGGCGGCGCGGCGGGCTTCTTTGGGGCGATCGCCGCTGCGGAGTCCTGTCCTTTGTCCCGGGTGATGCTGCTGGAGGCAGCGCGGGAACCTCTGGGCAAAGTCCGCATTTCTGGCGGCGGCCGCTGTAATGTTACCCACGCCTGCTTTGACCCGGCGACGCTAGTGCAGCACTATCCGCGAGGCGGCAAGGCGCTGCGGGGAGCCTTTACCCGGTTTCAGCCGCGAGACACGGTGGCGTGGTTTCAGCGGCGCGGCGTAGCGCTAAAAACCGAGGCCGATGGGCGCATGTTTCCCACCACCGACGACTCGGCGACGATTGTGAACTGCCTGGTGCAGGCGGCCGAGGCGGCGGGGGTGCAGGTAAAAACGGGTGCAGCGGTGACGGCGGTGGTGCGCGACGAGCAAGGCTTTGAGGTGCAGTTGCGGGCGGGCGGAACACTGCGGGGCGATCGCCTCCTCTTGGCGACAGGCAGCAGTCCTCAGGGATATCGCATCGCCCAAGCTTTGGGGCACACCCTGGAACCGCCCGTACCCTCGCTGTTTACCTTTAACGTGCCGGAGCCAGCACTGCACGAACTGGCGGGCGTGTCGGTCGAGTCGGCGCAGGTGACGGTGAAATGCCCCGACCAGAAGCCCCTGACCCAAATCGGGCCGCTGCTGATCACCCACTGGGGCCTGAGCGGGCCCGCTGTGCTAAAGCTATCCGCCTGGGGAGCCAGAGCGCTGCACAACTGCGGCTATCGGGCGATCGCCCAGATCCACTGGCTGCCTGCCCAGTCCCCAGAGCAAGTCCGGCAGAGCTTGCAGCAGACCAAGACCGACTGGGGCAAGCGGGCCGTCTGCTCCACAGCGCCACCCAGACTCCCCCTGCCACGTCGCCTGTGGAACTATCTGGGCGATCGCGCTCAGATAGCGCCCGGCCAGCGCTGGGCCGATCTATCCAAATCGCAGCTTCATCGGTTCTGGCAGGAAATTACCCAGGGTCAGTACGCGATTACGGGCAAAGGCGTATTCAAAGAAGAATTTGTCACCTGCGGCGGCGTGTCGCTCAAGGAAGTTGATTTCAAAACGATGGCAAGCCGCGTTTGTCCGGGCCTCTACTTCGCAGGCGAAATTCTGGATATCGACGGCATAACGGGCGGCTTTAATTTCCAGAGCGCCTGGACGACGGGCTGGCTGGCTGGAGGGGCGATCGCCACCTTCCGCTAAGCGCCAACTGAACGCCACTTTCTAGGATTTTGGGTTTTGGATTGGCGATTTTGGATAGCCTACAGCACTTCCGCAAACTTCCATGAGAGCTTGCGATAGACCAGCGTGCCGATGATAAAGAACGCCACTGCATAGCCTGCGCTGATCAGCAGATAATGTCCATCGAGGTAGCCGTGGAGAAACAGGTTTCGCCAGTTGATCATCAGCGGCGCGGCCGGATTCAGCGGAATCAGCGGGCGAAATCGCTCTGGAATCATATCCGCCGTGAAAATAATCGGCGTGAAGTAAAATACGAAGGTCATCACGATTTGCGTCAGCCGCTCAATGTCTCGCAAAAACAGATTGAGCGTTGCCAGCACCAGCGCCAATCCATAGACGGTAAAAAGCTGAACCACCATCATCACAGGCAGCCCATAGAGCCACGCCAGCGTCGGCGATTTGCCGTAAATCACCATAAAAATGAGAATCACAGGCAGCGACAGCAAGAAATGCACCATGTGATTCAGAATGGTGGACAGTGAAAGAATATTGCGTGGAAAGTTGAGCTTTTTGATCAGGCTGGCATTGCCCACAAACAGGTTGGGCGCGGAGCCGACGGAGTTTTGGAACCACTGCCAGGGAAACAGCCCCGACACCAGAATCAGCGGATAACCTTCTACCGCCACTCGCATGATGCCGCTGAAGGCGATGTAATAAACCATCGCAAAGGCCAACGGGCTGGCAATTGACCAGAGATAGCCCAGAAACTTGCCCTTATAGCGGACTTTAAATTCTTTTTGAAACAGAACGAGCAGTAGATCGCGGTAGTTTTCGAGCTGGTGCTGGTTGAAGGCGAACTTCACACCCCGCTGTCGAATTGGTTTCAGTGTTGCCATAGGCTCAGGCCAAAACGCTCCTCATTCAAACGCCACACTCGCTGTCTACAATCTTCCTAGCCGCTGGCTTTGTGTCCGGTTTCTTCCGGTTTCTGTTGGGGCAGCCTGCTGGGTTGGGACGGTTGCAATTTGCAATTATTCACACTCGATGCATGATAATACTCTACTCTAAGGCGCTACGTCTCTGGGTGTAGTGGGTCGGTGGAGAGAAGGAGAACTCGCATCGCGAAACCTGTCGAGCCAGCCCCTTGCACACCGATTCAAACCACGCCACGCCCAGACCCCATGATTTATCCCGCGCCCAAGACTGTGCCATGAAGATTGCCGTTGTCCATGAGTGGCTGGTCACCTATGCCGGGTCGGAGCGGGTGTGCGAGCAGATGTTGCAGCTTTATCCCAAAGCTGATTTGTTTAGCCTGGTGGATTTTTTGCCGGAGGATCTGCGCTTTTTTATTCAGCACCGCCCGGTAACGACTTCGTTTTTGCAGCATCTGCCGTTTGCCAATCCGCGCTTTCGGGCCTATCTGCCGCTGATGCCGCTGGCAATCGAGCAGTTTGACCTGTCGCCCTACGACGTGATTTTGTCGAGCCACCATGCGGTAGCCAAGGGCGTGATCACCCGCGCCGATCAGCTTCACATTAGCTATGTGCATACGCCCATCCGCTATGCCTGGGAAATGCAGCAGCAGTATTTTCAGGAGGCCCGGTTGCGGGGGCCCAAGGCGGCGATCGCCCAGGGGATTCTCCACTACTTGCGCCTGTGGGACGTTGCCTGTGCCAATCGCGTCGATCATTTCATTGCAAATTCCCGGTTTGTGGCTCGTCGAATTTGGAAAACGTATCGGCGGCCCGCCAGGGTAATCTATCCGCCCGTCGCGGTGGATCAGTTTTCGCCGGAGGAAAAGCGGCAAGATTTCTACTTTACGCTGTCGCGATTTGTGCCTTACAAGCGAGTGGATTTGGTGGTAGAAGCGTTTACACAACTGGGCTTGCCGCTGGTGGTGATTGGCGACGGATCAGAATTTCGGCGGGTGGCGGCCCTGGCGGGGCCCACAGTGCGTCTATTGGGCCGACAGCCCGACGACGTGGTGCGCGACCACATGCAGCGCTGCAAGGCGTTTGTTTATCCAGCCGAGGAAGACTTTGGCATTGCGATGGTAGAAGCGCAGGCGGCGGGTGCGCCCGTGATTGGCTATGGGCGGGGCGGGGCAGCAGAGACGGTGATTCCCGGTAAGACGGGGATTCTGCTGCCGGAACAGACGGTAGCGGCGATCGTCAAGGCCGTGCGATCGCTCGAAGCGGGCGATTTCCAGTTTCACCCTGACGACTCGCGCCAAAACGCCGAACGGTTTAGCCCAGAACGCTTTCGTGCCGAGCTGGCGCAATTTGTAGATCAGCAGTGGGCAAAATTTCAGCGGGGATGAGGTAAAGATCCCCTAAAGTAATAGCGTGAGGAGTAACGGAACGCAATGCAACTTAACCGAACCCTACGTCCGGCGCTATCTGCTTTGAGCATCTCCACCCGCACCGTTCCAACGCTGGTGGGAATGATTGGCTCCGATCTGCTGATGCTGAGTCTGGCAGGAACGATCAGCGTCTATCTGCGCTGGTTTCTGGATGGCAAGTTTCAGCCGCTCCTCTACTGGCAACTGCTGCCGCTAATGGGGCTATTTGTGGTGGTGTATGCCGCGATTGGGCTATACCCCGGCGTGGCCCAGAGTCCGGTCGATGAGTTTCGCTGCGTCACCATTGGCACGAGCCTGGTGTATTTTCTGCTGGGTGTGACGATTTTTTTGCGGCAGAGCGGTGAGGTCTACTCACGCGGCATTTTTGTGATGGCGTGGCTGTTGTCTATCGTGCTGGTGCTGATTGGGCGATCGCTCACACGGCACTGGTTTGCCCGCAAGCGCTGGTGGGGCTACCCGGTGGTGGTGCTGGGCGCGGGCAAGACGGGCGAAATGGTAGTTCGCACGCTGCAAAAGCGTCCCCGCATTGGGCTGCGTCCGGTGGTGGTGCTGGATGACGACCCCGCCAAGCACGGCTCGCTGCACGGGGTTCCGGTGATGGGCGGCATTGATCTGGCTCCCGTAATTGCGCGATCGCGCCGCATTCCCTACGCCATTGTGGCCATGCCTGGTGTGCCCCGCGTCCGCCTGCTAGATGTAATCGAGCGGCACACCCAAACCTTCGCGCACCTGCTGGTCATTCCCGATTTATTCGACTTTTCTAGCCTCTGGGTCGAAGCGCGGGACATGGGCGGCATTTTAGGACTAGAGGTACGGCAGCAGTTGCTCTTGCCAGGGCCGCGCCTGGTCAAGTTTGCGCTCGATCGCGTCATTACCCTGTTTGGCGGGCTGCTGGTGCTGCCGTTTATCATCCTGATTGCGGTGCTGATTCGGCTCGATTCGCCCGGCCCCATCTTCTACGGGCAAACCCGCATCGGGCAAAACGGCGAACCCTTTAAGGCGTGGAAATTTCGCTCGATGGTGCAAAACGCCGACCAGGTTTTGCAGGATTATCTGGACGCTCACCCCAAGCTGCGCCGCTCCTGGGAACGGGATCACAAGCTGCGCCGCGATCCGCGGGTTACCCGCGTCGGGCGGTTTTTGCGGCAGACCAGCCTGGATGAATTGCCCCAGCTTTGGAATATCCTGCGCGGCGAAATGAGCCTGGTGGGGCCGCGCCCGATTGTGGATGAGGAGATTCCGCGCTATGGCGAAAAATTTGCCCTGTATACAAAGGTCACGCCGGGGCTGACGGGGCTGTGGCAGGTGTCGGGGCGCAATAATTTGTCCTATAAAGAGCGGGTGAATCTGGATGCCTACTACGTCCGCAACTGGTCGGTATGGCTGGATTTGTATATCCTGATGCGGACGGTGTGGGTGGTGCTGTCGGGCGAAGGGGCGTACTGACGTGGCAGGACAGAGAGCCAGGCGCGAACCAATGCGCTTTTGGGGGCGATCGCTCTCCCTGCGCTCTGTATGGAACTCTGTATGGAATTCTGTGTGGGATCTATTTTGGGTCAGCCTGATGGCGATGCCCTACGTCTCCTACCTGGGGCTGCTGGGCATGGTGGCCGTGACGGCGCGGCTATGGCGGCGGTTTCGGCGGGCAGGGCTAGACAGGTTTACAGGCGGCGGGTTGCTGCTGCTGAGCGGGCTGCTGCTGCTGAGTGCGATATTTGCTTACGATCGGGGCGAAGCGCTGCTGCAACTGGCGAATTTTTTGCCCTACTTCCTGTTTTTCGCCATTCTGCCGTACTTGTTGAACCGCGTTGAACGGCTTGCCCAGATTGCGCTGGGGCTGATTCTGGTCGCCATTCCCATCAACCTGATCAGCTTGGTGGAATACATTATCAAAATTCCCCGAATGCCCGTTTGGTGGCGGCATTTTCCGCTATTTCGCTGGATTCGATCCGCCCCTCATAAAGGCCGGGCAATGGTGATGTTCGAGCATCCCAATGCGATGGGCAGCTTTTTGGTGCTGGTGATGGCGCTGGGGTTGGGGCTGATCCTCTATCAGCTGGCGCTGGATCAGGCCGTTGTGCCACACAGTCTGCCAGACTCCGCAGAGTCCGTTTGGTCAAACCACCAACCCGACGCACAAAACGCTGGGGCAGAGGCCCTCCAACCCGTTTCCCTGCGTTTGATTTCCGGCGCGACCTTGCTCAATCTGCTGGGCATTTTTTGCTCAGGTTCTCGCAATGCCCTGCTGCTGGCGGTGTTGCAACTGCTGTGCTTTGCGCTGATGGTAGCGCGGTCGAGCTGGAAAACGGTGGCGGCGGCGCTGGGTGGGCTAGTCGTCCTAATCGGTGGAGCAGCGGTGATTGGCATTGGCGGGCGATCGCTCGACTTATCCACCTGGGCCGACGATCCGCGAGTGAAACTCTGGGGCGCAGCAGTGCAGATGATTGGCGGCCATCCCTGGCTCGGCTGGGGTCTGGGCAACTACAAGTTGGTATATCCGCAGTACCTCACGCCCGACCTGATGGCCCTGTCGGATTTTCAGGACATCTCCCATGCCCACAACCTGTGGCTGACCCTGGCCGTGGAGGCGGGCATTCCGGCAATGCTGCTGCTGACGCTGCTGGTGGGGCGGATCTGTGCGCGGGGTGTGCGGCAATTTTTGTCTCGAAACTTCCAAGCCCCAGAGCGCGGCATTCTGTTCGGCTATCTCCTAGGCTTCTTCAGCAGCGTCGGCTTTGCGCTGTTCGACGTGCCGCTATACGATTCGCGGGTCAACGTGCTGAACTGGGTGCTGCTGGCAGGAATTTTTAGTTTTGCTGCCAAGAGATCAGCCCATTCCTCGCCTCTACCCTAGCGTTCTCTCGCTGGCTTCCTATCGCAAAACCGTGCTGACAATAATCGTCAGCGTTGCCGTTGCAATCAGCCCAAACGCCAGATTCACTACCTGATTCGATGCCTTTTGGTAGGCATCCACGCGCACGTTCGTCTGGCTCAGTTCTTGCTTGAGTCCGTTAACCTCTGCCTTGAGGGTGTCCAGACGCTCTAGGACTGCTTTTTGAAAACTGTCGGATGTGTCGGCGGCTTGCATAGGGCGTTGGGGTCGGTCACAAGTTCTTGACTGGGAGTGGCTGAAAATCTTGGCAATCAATTTCTTACTAATCAGTCTACTTCTAATCTAGCCGCACCTAATCTAGCCGAACCATGCGGCAAATCAGGAGAGGGGCGATCGCTCTCACCTCGATCGCCCCTTGACGCTTGCACTCTGCACTCATTCACGAAGCCAGCAGCACCAAAACCCTCTCTTCGGACATCCCTAATTTTTAGCGATATAGGCTAAAAAAGAGGCATCTGTTCACGCACAGCCCCATGCCTGACGAACCTTCGAGTAAAGCCCCCTGACTCGCTGCGAGGCTCAAACCATCCTGCAACGTCTTGCCCTGGCAATGATGCACGCCAGAAAAGAGCGCGTGAAGCGATCGGACTTGTTAAAAGCGCTAAATAAGTATTTGCAGCAGCAGGGCGAAACGATTGCAGCCGAAGACTTTCTGGAACAAGTTGTGCAAATTAGCGAACTACTAGTGCAGCAGGAAGAAGAATACGAATTCGCGCACCTCAGCTTTCAAGAGTATTTAGCCGCCACAGAAATCGCTCGGCTTGCTCAGCAGCAACCAAGTCAAGAAAGCCAGTTGTATGAGCGCTTTGATGACGGTTGGTGGAAGCCAACCATTTTGCTCTATGCCGCTCAGGTCAATCCCACCACGCTAGTTCGAGAAATGATCCGTCGAGGCGCGTTTGACCTAGCGCATCTGTGCCTTCTGGAAACCACCAAGCAGTTCGATCCAGCCCTTAACACGGAACTCAACGCTCTCCAAAAAACGGTATCTAACACGCGCTATGCCAAGCTTGACGCGCTGCTGAAAGCTCAGCAGTGGCGCGAAGCGGATGAAGAAACCTATCGGCTAATGATTACCACCGTCGGCAAGGAAGAAGGGCAATTATTTGACCGAGAAGATTTGGAAAACTTTCCCTGCGAAGACCTAAAGACGATCGATCGCCTCTGGGTTCACTACAGCGGCGGCAAGTGGGGTTTTAGCGTGCAAAAGCGCATCTGGGAAGAGTGCGGCAGCCCGATGGACTACAATGACGACTGGGAAAAGTTTGGCGATCGCGTCGGCTGGCGCAAGGACGACGACTGGTTGAGCTACAGCGACCTCACATTCGACCTTCAAAAATCTCTCAGTGGAGAATTTCCTCTCCAGTTGAATTTCCTCTCATTGGCTGGCGAGTGGGCGGGTGGCGGGTTCTCTTCTCTCGCGCGAAGACTTGTAGACTGTAGCAGATAAGCGCTTCAGCCTTTCTTAAAGTTTTGTAACCCAACCTGTTTCTACCGCATAATCCACCTCCTGGCGATCCGTTACCTGGCACCTGACGTTTTTTCTACGTTGAGTCGATTATTTCCTCAAACTGGAGCTTCATCACCTCCGGGTCATAGCAATTGGCCAACACAAACTTTTTCGCCACCTGCCGGATCTCTGCTGCGGGGGTTTCCCAGTCGTCCCACAGGCTCTTTTGTCCGGGGCTGCTCTTTTTCTTGAGCTTGCTCCGCGCCTTAATTTGCGCCAGCAGTTTGGTTCCCCAATGGTTGCGCTTCTCTGGCTTCGGCTTCGGTTTATATTTCTTGCAAAACTGGCGATAGATAGCGGCACACAGATCCAGCGTTCTGCCCAGCGCCAAAAACGCCGGATGCCACTGCGTCAGCCCGTCGTCGGTCAGTCGGTCATAGCTGCCGTAGTTGCTGTAGTCATAAAAAAATCCCTGCTGCATTCCCGCTGCCTTGGGGTTGGCGTGGATATAGCGCAGCGTATTCAGTGCCCGTCGCCGGTCGCTAATCGGAAACCCCGTGCTGTGATATCGCTTCTCCCAAAAGTGCCCGGTGCGGTTTAGCATTCGGTTCAGGCACATGGCGCTATACCAGTTCAGCCAGTGCATGATTTTCGGCAGGTCTTCCGGCTGCTGTGGCTCCAAAAGATAATGCACATGGTTGCTCATGATGCACAGGGCATACAGCTTGAAGCCATACTTGTCCTGGCATTTCTGGATGGCGTAGAGCAGCACTTCGCGGCGTTCGGGTTTCGTGAGGCGAAACTCGCGGTTGTTGCAGCGAATGGTGACGTGGTAGCAGAAGCTGGGGCGGAGTTGGCGAGGTTGGCGTGGCATGAGATCCCCCCCTTGGCCCCCTTAATAAGCAGGGAACCGAGCCGCCGTCCGGAAGTCCCCCTTGATAAGGGGGATTTAGGGGGATCGGTTTAGCTTTAGTCAATAATGCACATTCATTGCCAGGGGCTATCCCGCTTTTTATCAACTTTGCCTTTTGATGGGCGATAAGATTGAGGTAAACCCAGGCAGGCGATACTCCTAATGGCCTACAGCGACTTCACCTTAGCCAAAGTCAAATCCGCCTTTGGGCTAACCACCCAAGAAAGCGGTAGCCTGTTCGCCAGCATTCCCGCTGTCTCGCCGTCCCCCGCCCTCTCCCAAACCCTCACCGAATTCACCACCCTCGCCACCAGTATCGGCACCGAAAAAGCCCGCTCCGAATTCTTGATCGCGCCCATCCTCGCCGAAGTCCGCCGTCAGATGCACTACCGCATCGCCCTCTTCTCCGGCGTCGAGTTTAATGTCGATGCCGCCAGAGGCCTGCAAGGCTTTTGTGATTTCATTCTGTCCGCCTCCGCAGAGCAGCTCTACATAGAGGCTCCCGTCATAACCGTCGTCGAGGCAAAGCGGGAGGATATTATCGGCGGACTGGGGCAATGCATCGCCACGATGATTGCCGCCCAAATCTTTAATGCCGAAAGAGATCAGCCGATTCCCCGCATCTATGGAGCCGTGACCAGCGGCACCAACTGGCGCTTCCTAATGCTAGAGGGAACGACCGTCTGGATTGATTCACCAGAGTATTACATCAGCCAGATTGGGCAAATTCTGGGAATCCTCATGCAGCCCTTTCAGCCGGATTTAGTCGGTAGTACAACACCCTAATATCGATTCTCGATTTTGGATTTGCGATTTTGGATTTGCGATTTTGGATTGCCCGTCAAGCGTTTGCGGGGCCTCGGCCAATCTCATGCGTGGTGCTAAAAAGGTCAAATTTTATTGACGGGTTTTATTGACGGGTTCTATCGCAGAACCGTACTTGCAATAATCGTCAGCGTTGCAGTCGCGATTAGCCCAAAGGCCGGGTTCACGACTTGATTAGAAGCTTTTTGGTACGCTTCCACGCGCACATTGGTCTGGCCCAGTTCTTGCTTCAGCCCGTCCACATCTACCTTGAGGCTGTCTAGTTCAACCTTGAGATTATCCAAACGCTCTAGGACTGCTTTTTGAAAACTGTCGGATGTGTCGGCGGCTTGCATAGGGCGTTGGGGTCGGTCGCAAGTTCTTGACTGGGAGTGGCTGAAAATCTTGCCAATTTGCCAATTTGCCAATTAATTTCTTACCAACCAGTCTACTTCTAAATCTAGCCACAGATAATCTAGCCGCACCATACAGCAAATCGGGAGGAGGGGCGATCGCCCTCACCTTCTCTGCCCTGATTGCCAAAGCTAGACATAAGTCGCCAATCGCCGAAAATTGAGGATTCGGTACTCTACCCAGATAGAGGAGACTGGATAGGCGATCGCTTTAGTGTTCTCTGATCATGCTCTTGTATCTGGGGCGAGTGTGTCTGGGGCAAGTTTTCCACTACTCCGTTGCAGAACAGCAGCGGCAGAACAGCAGCGGAAAACTTCAACGAAGCTCACTGCACCGAATTAACGTCATTGGGCCCAGAGACAATAACACTGATCCATCGCTCAAACCGCTCGGGATCGACATCAAATTTCACCCTTAGTCGCTCAGGGGTGCCGCGATAGTTGGCCGTAGGCAAAAACCGAACCCAGGCATTACCCGATAGAGACTGTCCAGTTTGCACAGGTAGCCAAGTTGTACCATCGTTAGAAAATTGCCATACGCCCTGGGTAGCATTGTTTGGCACAGACAAGACTGAGGCAGCATTGATGGGTCGGCTAAAGATTTGACTCAACACTGCGCCGGATGGATTTGCAGTGTTGCCTACAACAGCAGGAAGTGTAGCATCGAGAGAGCGTTCGGGACGAGCGACAATCGAAACAGATGTGCCTGCCACATTGGTAAAAGTGCCGCTGAGCGGTGTCAGGATACCTGCCTTAAAGAAACTGCGGGTGTATTCAGCGTAGGGGGTCAAGAATTTATTGGCAATGTACCGCTTTCCGTGATTGTCTGTGACGTTACTCAAATCAGCGTTATTGATACCTTCAAGCTGATCGGTGCTGAGCTTGATAATAACCTCAGGGCGACCGGTAGGGCCATCTTCTCGGGCATTGTCACTGGATCTCAGCGTACCGCTGTAGGAGATATCAAAGCTGACTTTGGCGATCGCGCTATAGTCCACATTAGAAGAGGTTTGGATAGCCACTACATCAATAGTTCTTTCTGAGCGGGGTGAGATAGGAGCGCTGTATTCGGATGAATCTGTAATCGTGCGAGTTTCCGTCCGACTATCTGTCCAGCCTTGCTCCGCAGCAATGCTCAGTTCGGTCTTCTGATCCACAGTGAAGGGAATCTGTAGACTCAGCGTAGTTTTTAGCCCCTGTGTGAACTTGTAAGTAGTGCTGTGGAGCACAGCTTCAGAAACACTGTAGGTCAGGTTTCTGCGGATAGTGCCAGGGGATGGGTCAGCATTGGTCGCAGTATAGGAGGTGGCGATAATTGGCGTACCAAGACCGGATCGCGGCGTGCCATACCGAAATGATCCCGGATGAATGGCTACCTGAAAGTTGCTCAGCGTTATAGATAGCCGCTTGTCTGCGCCTAGCCCGGAAGCAAAGGAGTCTGTGCCGTTATAGCGAGCGCGTAGGACATAGCTGGGGCTGGACACAGTGCCCGTGTTGATGATTTCAAAATCATCCCCCACGTACTGGCTTCTGGAGCCTGCGGCATAGGCAAAGCCCAGAGCGTGGGCCAGGTGTGCTAATTGGCGGACAATTTCGGGATTTCTGACGACTTGATTGGCCACTTCAGTCAGGTTTTGTGCCGTCAAGTTCGTTGGGGCGATCGCCGCTGTGTTGTCTCGCAACAAGAGCAGTCGCTCTGAGTCACCTTGCCCATTCTGGTAAAAAACATTCTGACCCGCCGCCTTGCCGTTGCGCGATTCAGCGCCCTCTACCGGGAACATAGGAAAGCTCGTGCCCCCTGCTACACTGTTGCCCTGGAAGGTAATTCCAAAGTCTTGGATTAGTGTCGCCCCCTCCCGGACAAAAATAGCACCCCCCAATCCAGCGCCCCCGCCGCCCCGACCGGCAACCTTACTGCCGGTGTTCCCAGCTTGACCTGCTTCACCCACCCCACCATAGGCTCCCGCTGCGCCGCCCGGGCCACCACCGCCATAGTCTGCTCTAGACAAATCATCACGGTCTTCTCCTCCACCACCACCCCCGCCGCCGCCGCCACCGTATCCGCCGTTTCCGCCCGAACCACCGCTGCCTGCATGGTCTTTCGCAACTCCGCGGCCGGTTGCAGCCCCGCCACCACCGCCGCCACCGCCGCCGCTGCCAAATTCACCATCTGCCCCTTTCCCGCCCGGGTTGCCGTTGCGCCCACTACGCCCGCCGCTATGGCCCCCGCCAGCGCCATTGCTGCCGTTTAATCCGCCGCCAATACCGCCTGCAATCCCGTCGGGCTCATAGTTCGGGCCACCACCGCTATAGTGGCGATTGGTTGTGGAGCCAAGAATGATGCTGTTGCCTCCGACGGCTCTGTTGTTGATAAAGCGGCTATTATGCAGCGTGACAACGCTCCCTGTATCGAGAAATAGCGCCCCGCCTGCGCCCAGACCACCTCCGCCGCCGTTGATGCCGTTGCCGCCTTGTGCCAGTCCGTTGGCAAAGGTCAAGCCTGAAATCTTCACGTTGGCTCTGCCAATAGTCATGATTTGCACGAGGTTTTGACCATTGAGGGTTGTGTTACCGTCGTCTTGCAGATGCAGGTCGTTGCCTGCGGCTATGAGCAGAGTGCTATTCAGCGCGATCGCCCCCGACACCCCTGTCAGATCTACCAGATCCAGACCGGGGGTGGCAGCCGCATCAGCGATCGCCTGACGCAGAGAACCCGGCCCGCTGTCATTATTGTTCGTTACTCTCCAGGTATTGGGCCCGGTGGGGCTAGCCGAAAGGCGTGCAGCAAAGACCAAGGTGGCACTCCAGAGCATCGCACTAGCTAGAGCCAACTTTCTTGAAACGGCTGGAGAATTTATCGAATGGGTAAATTTGTTTGGTGTTCTCATGGCTTGGATGCTCCCTACAGGTGAATGGAAAAACTAGAATGGCGATCCGCCAAAAATTGCTTAAAGCTGCCCTTCTAAGAGGACTTAGGCTCAAACCGGAGCAATCAGCACATGACTGAACATCCTGTTTTCTGTGCAGTTGTGGCTTAATGACTCGCTAGCTGTTCAATCGACTGCTCAGTCTGCCTTCAGCGATTGATCAAGCCTGCAATTCAGATTTCTACTCTAATTTTGTTCAAGCATTTTACAAAGCTAAACCCCTGACAAAATATAGTCTTAACAGACGGAGAGGTTTCTGAGCGAACGTCTGAACGAACGACAGACAAAATAACGTTACATAGGACTAAAGCTCGAACAGTACGATGAACTAGCCTTGAACAAGATTTGGTTATGCTTAATTAGCCTGAAGCAAGCTGGAATCTTTGCTTTAGGCGTTTTCTCTCGTTTTCTCTTTAGTTTATTGGCATATCAAATGAGGCAAGCCTAGAGGGCGATTGAAAAATCTACGGTGATTGGATAATACCGCGAGTCTTTAAAGATTGCCCGGCAATTTTATCAAGGTTTTAGATTAACCCAGGTTTAAGAAAATGCAAAAACCGGGGTAAGCACTGCCTGATCTACCTCTCGCAGAACTATCATCAGATACTCTTAGACTTACGCGCTGGTGCAGAAGTGTTGAATTGAGACATAAAACTTTACATTTGACCCTATGAAGCTCCTACGAGTGTCTCAGGCAGCAGATCGTGGCTCCAATGGACGATTGAACAGCGGCGACTCAATTCAAGTTGCAAATAGCGCAACTTATCGAGTAACTGATGACCATAAAACGCTGGAATTTCTATCAATTGAAGAATCAAGTAGGCAATCAATACCATGTAGATTTGTATGGTGACTCCATTGACACTCTTAGAGATTAGTTTATCTCAGAGCAGAGGTGTTGAAAGATAGCTCAACATACAAAAAATGGGGGCAGAATGTAGTA
>NZ_JACYLP010000043.1:0-19044 GCF_015272455.1 Thermoleptolyngbya sp. C42_A2020_037 | reverse complement strand
ATCTAAAATCCCCAATCCCCAATCGAAAATTTCAAACAGGGCAACTGCACCTAACACTGCATCGCGCCTATTCATTAGCCCCACTTATCTGAAGCCTTTGTAAAGCCGTCTGCCAGAAGTGTTGAAAGCAGAAGTGTTGAATCCAGATAGAAAACTTTACATTTTAGCTTGCAAGAGTCATACGAGTGTTTCGGGCAGCAGATCGTAGCTCCAATGAACCATTGAGCAGCGACGGCTCAGTTCCAGTTGTAAATACCGAAAAAACGGGATAGTCATGCGGACAAAGCTGCATCAAGATCGATTTGACAAGTTTCGGAAATGAGGCTATCGTCAGGCATCATTTTTTGTTTGCTAGGGGACAGAGTACTGCATTCTGTCCCCTTTTTTCGTCGCTTAATCTATCTTTCAACACTTCTGGTTAAAACGAACTTATGATCCAGGTGTTAATTGTTGAAGATCAGGACATTATTCGGCGGGGATTGAAGACGCTGATTCGCTCAAAATCAGACTTGCACGTAGTCGGCGAAGCCAGCAACGGGCAAGAGGCGCTGGAACAGTTGACCAGTCTGCATTCCCAAGATCAAGCGCCCGACGTGATTTTGATGGATATCCGAATGCCGATTATGGATGGCGTGATGGCCACGCAAAAAATTTGCCAGCAGTTTCCCAGCAGCAAAATCCTAATCTTGACGACGTTTGACGATACCGAATATGTCTCAGAGGCGCTGCGATTTGGCGCGAAAGGGTACTTGCTCAAAGACACGCCCTCAGAAGAACTGGCGGAGGTGATCCGCATGATTCATCGCGGCTATACCCAGTTCAGCCCCGGCATTTTAGAAAAGATGATGGCTACCGTTTCTGCAAGCGCAACCAAACCCTCTGCTGAACTGCCGCCTGGCCTTGCCGAACTCACTGCAAGAGAACGCCAGGTGCTGCTGCTAATTGCCAAGGGTGCGACCAATCGAGAAATTGCCGAATCTCTGTTTCTCTCGCCAGGCACCGTCAGAGACCACATTTCTAATATCCTGGGCCGCCTTAATCTGCACGATCGCACGCAGGCAGCGATCGTTGCGGTGTCCTGTCTGGACTGGCTGGAAGACCGCAACTAACCTATTTACTCCAGCTTCCACCAGGCTGGCCAACTGAGTACCAGTTGCGCCAGTTCGGCATAGCCCGCCGCGTTGGGATGGGCCCCGTCGCCCGATCGCACTTCCGCCATCCACACGGGCGATCGCCGCAAGGGCGTGAACACGTCCAGGTAGGGGATCTCGAAGCCCTCGCAGATTTGCCGCTGATAGCCTACCAGTTCAGCGATGCGCTCGTTCTGCGCCTCATCGGCGATCGCTGGCGGGCTGACCATTATCACTGGATATTGCCGCTTGGCCACCAGCAAAATCATGCCCGTGTGCCGCAGCGAGTCCGACGTCTTTACCCGCACGCCGCCCTGCTCCCAGGTCGTATCGTTTGCCCCAAAGGAAAACACCACCCGCCCGTCGCAGCCCTCTGGCAGCCGCGCCATCACCTCAAACTGCCAGCGCACGCCGATGTCGGCACTGGTTTCTCGCCGCACGCCCAGGTTGTAATAGGTCAACGGCACGCCCCGCTGGCTGGCAAACTGGCAGACGCGCCCCGTCCAGCCCAGCAGCGTCGAATCGCCCGTGCCATTCACAAACGAGTCGCCGACAAAGCAGATGCGGAGGTCAGGATTGCTCATATCCTCTGTGTTCGAGTTCGCAGCCAGGAAGTCGTGGAATAGATCAGCAAAGCCAGCCAGATGCAGCCAAAGGTGACCGCATGGGCAGATGTAAAGGGTTCGCGATAGAGAAACACGCCCAGGAGAAGTTGCAAGCTGGGTGCAAGGTATTGCATGAACCCCAGCGTCGAAAGTTGCAGCCGCTTGGCCGCATTATTGAACCACAGCAGCGGAAACGACGTGACAATGCCGCAGCCCATAAACAGCAGCATCAGCCCCAGGCTATCAGAAAAATGCCCCGTGCCCGTTACGTCGCCAAAGCTGATAAATAAGATAGCCGCCGGAGCAATCCACAACGCTTCTACTGTCAGCCCGACCACAGGCGAAACGGGGACGATCTTTCGCACAAGTCCATACAGCGCAAAGGAAAACGCCAGGAACAGTGCAATCCAGGGGACAGTGCCAAGCTGCCAGATAAAATAGACTACCCCCAGCGTCGCCAGCGCAACAGCAAGTTGCTGTCCCCAGTGCAACCGCTCATTTAGCACTACAAAGCCCAGCAGCACGCTGACTAGGGGATTAATAAAATATCCCAGACTGGTTTCCACGACGCGATCGCTATTCACGCCATAGATATATAGCCCCCAGTTAAACGCTAGCAGCAGCGCCGTGACCAGCAGAATGCCCAGCGTGCGGGGCGATCGCCCAATGGCCTGCAACTCTGCCCGCCGATCTTGCGCGATTAGCACGCTGATCAAAAACACCGCCGACCAGAAAAAGCGGTGGCTCAACACTTCTATTGAAGAAATAGAACCAAACGCTTTCCAGTAAATGGGCAGCAATCCCCACGCGGTATAGGCCAGCAAAGCATAGATTAGCCCCGATTCTCGCCTGGACGAAACGGAGCCGAGAGATGGTTTTGGATTCACGAAATTCAAAGGCAAGGCTTTGGAGTGGAAGTGCTTTAAGGCAAAGCTTCTGCCTATGCTAGAGCCGGGTTCTACATTGCGAATACGACCATGTGGGCGATTTTTGGGGCGATTTCCAAGAGGCAATTTTTCGCACTCTGTAAGCAAAGCTCTGGCAGCTTGACGGAGCCGTTGCATAATCGGGTAGCCCTAACTGGCACATTCTCTCCCATCTACGCAGGAGGTCTAAGGAATTCGTGAGTGCGATCGCCCCGCGCTAAGAAAAAATTGCAGGCTTTGCAGACTTTTTGAAGGACGGCTTGCACTAGACAACATAAGCCCTAGCACCAGCTCTCTTTAATTGGTAGTCTCAATTTTGGAGTGATTATCCCAAACGCCCAACTCCTGACCCTCGCTCAATGCCCTACGCCATCGACTTTGGCACCAGCAACACCGTCATCGCCCGCTGGAATGCCGCCACGCAGCAACCCGAAACCGTTGTTCTAGACCGCCTTTCTCTGCAACTGGGGGGCAATCCGCCGCTGGTGCCCAGCCTGCTGTATGTCGAAGATGCGGCGGCGGGCAAGACGCTTGCAGGACAAACGGTGCGCGATCGCGGCTTGGATCTGTCTCGCGACCCGCGCTTTTTTCGCAACTTCAAGCGGGGCGTGGGGGCAGAGATTCAGGGCTTTTTGCCAGATCTGGACGGGCGCAGCGTCAGCTTTGAGCAGGTGGGCGAGTGGTTTTTGGCGCAGGTGATTGGGCAGCTTCAGCACACTGACCCTGACCTAGAGACGCTGGTCTTCACCGTACCCGTGGATAGCTTTGAGGCGTATCGGCTGTGGCTGGCGCGGGCGTGTGAGTCGCTGAACGTGCAGCAGGTGCGGATGCTAGACGAGCCGACGGCGGCGGCCCTGGGCTATGGGCTGGCGGGTGGCAGCACGCTGCTGGTGGTAGATTTTGGCGGCGGCACGCTGGATCTGTCGCTGGTGCGGCTGGAGAAGTCGCCGAGCGGCGCGAAACCCCTGGGCGTGCTGCTGAAATGGGGACAAAAGACGCTGGCAGAATCGGGGCAAAAGTCCAAAACGGCTCGCGTGTTGGCCAAGGCAGGGCAAAACCTGGGCGGTGCAGATATTGACAACTGGCTGGCGGATCACTTTGCGACCGAGCAGGGGCTGCCCGTTTCTTCGCTGACGCTGCGGCTGGCAGAACGGCTAAAGATTCAGCTTTCGGAACAACCAGAGGCGACGGAGGCCTATTTCAACGACGAAACGCTGGAGAGCGTGGAGCTACACCTGAGCCGCGATCGCCTCCAGGAGATCTTGCAAGCAAACGGCTTTTTTGACCGACTGGACGACGCGATGAGTCAGGTGCTTCAGCAGGCACGACGCGAGGGACTGGAAAGCGGCGACATCGACGCAGTGCTGCTGGTGGGCGGCACGGCCCAGATTCCCGCCGTGCAGGCCTGGGTGCGGCAATATTTCCCCGCCGACAAAATCCGCTCTGAGAAGCCCTTCGAGGCGATCGCCCACGGTGCGCTGCAAATTGCCCAGGGCGTGGAGGTGAAGGACTATCTCTATCACAGCTACGGTGTGCGCTATTGGGATCGGCGCAACCGCCGCCACGGCTGGCATCCCATTATCCGCGAGGGGCAGCCCTACCCAATGGAAAAGCCCGTCGAGCTAACCCTCGGCGCGTCGATGGACAGCCAGCCCAGCATCGAGCTAATCATTGGGGAACTGGGCGCAGACACCACCACGACGGAAGTCTTCTTTGAAGGCGATCGCCTTGTCACCCGCGTCACGGGGGGCACGGCCCAGGTGAAGCCGCTGAACGACACCGACCGCGCCCGCACCATTGCCCGCCTCGACCCACCTGGCTCTCCAGGGAGCGATCGCATCAAGGTGCAGTTCTGGGTGGATGGCGATCGCTTCCTCCGCATCACCGTCGATGACCTGCTCACCAACCGCACCCTCACCGAAAATCAAGCCGTCGTGCAGTTAAGCTAGAAAACTTTCGATATCTATTTCAATATCTATTTCAATATCTATCGACATCTGACAGAGAGATAGTAACTGCTATGAAGCTTAAAACAATTGAGTTGCCGATGGAACAGATTCAACAATTTTGCGATCGCTGGCAGATCGTCGAGTTCGCCTTGTTTGGCTCTGTTCTGCGAGATGATTTTCGTCCTGATAGTGACATTGATGTGTTAGTCACTTTCGCGCCAGAAGCGAAGCGAGGGTTATCTGAAACATTGCAAATGAAAGACGAGCTACAAACCATCTTCAACCGCAAAGTCGATTTTATTGTTAAAGCAGCGATTGAACGTAGTGAGAACTGGCTGCGACGCAAAAACATCCTGGAATCTGCACAGGTTATCTATGCCACGCGATAACGAATCCTTAATTGATATTGAACGAGCAGCCAGACGAGTTATGCGCTATGCCGCTGATTGCGATCGTGCCAGTCTTCAAATAAATGACGAAAAAGTCTCTGCAATACTTTATCAAATTACAATCATCGGCGAAGCAGCCAAACGATTATCTCAGGACTTTCGCCAACAATATCCAGAGATTCCCTGGCGAGAAATTACAGGAATGCGGGATGTGATTGTTCATGACTATGATCAGGTTGATCTTGATATTGTTTGGGATGTGATTCAAAACAAACTGCCCGAATTACTAATATTTCTTCAGTCGTTACTCCCTTCAGAAGATTCATAACCTTTCCTGCGATAAAGTTACGAGTCCTTTCAACCGCATCATGGTTTGAAGCAGATGGGCGATCGCAGCGAGTGGCTGGCGGTTTTGTTGCGATCGCACCATATCTTCATGCAAAGCTGAAAACGACGCTGCTCCAATACAATGCCCCATAATCCTTCAGAAAGCTCGGCAAAGCTGAAACTACTTGTGCGTATAGGTTCTGGCTTTTGAACTGACGAAATGATATGAAATTCTATGGCGATCGCCGAAAATGATGAAATCGTTTCAGAATAAAGATTCCACGCGATGACTTCCGAGGCGATCTTGATTTCTTCGATGGTTATACTGATTTCTTCGCCTGTGAAGATACGACATGGCCACAGACGCTCCTAATCCATCTATCACGCTTAGCAAAAAAGAGTTTTGGGCGCTCTGGCTGACGTTGTTTCTGATTGCCTACAACATCAGCGTCATTTCGCCCGTCATGCCCCTCCTGGTGCGGGAGTTGAACACCAGCATCGGCTATATCCAGAGTGCGCTGGTGCTGTTTTCACTGGTCACTGCGTCCTTTGCGCCGACGAGCGAAAACCTATGTCGGTTCTATGGGCGAGAGCGAATCTTTCTGGGCGGACTGTTGCTCTATGGTCTCGGCATTGTGGCCATGGCCCTCAGCCCCACGATTGGGTTCTGGGTGGTCAGCTTTTCGCTGCTGACGGGGCTGGCGGCGACCCCCTTGGTCAGCGCTCCCTGGAGCATTATGGACTTTGCCTACGACGGCAAACAGGAGGAGCAGGCCACCGTTTCCTTCATCCTGGCCTCGGTAATCGGCGGTCTGTCGGGGAGTTTGCTGGGCGGTTTCATCGCGTCTCATTTTGGCTGGCGCTGGTCGTTTACCCCGTCGCTTATTGTCTTTGTGCTGGTGCTGGTGATGGGCAGAAGCTTGCCCTCTACCTCGGTTCCCCGCAAGGTGCCGATCGATTGGGTGGGCGGGTTAGTGTCTTTTTTGGGCTTTGGTAGTATTTTGCTGGGTGTGGGGCTGGCAGGAGAATATGGCTGGTGGAAGCCCAAGCAGGTCTTTTCGATTGCGGGGCTGGTAATTCCGCCCTTTGCCGTGTCTATCGTTCCCACGCTGATTTCGGTGGGGGTGATTTGCCTTGGCTTTTTTGCCGTCTGGCAGCGACAGCAGCAGCAACAGCCCGCTGGCATTCCGCTGATGCGCGTGGGGCTGCTGCGAAACGCCGTGTTTGTGAACGGTCTGCTGACGGCGATGCTGCATACGCTGGTCACATCTGGCATTCAGTTCAACCTGTATCAATCGCTGCCGATTATCTTGCCGCTCAACCCATTTCAGACGGCGATCGCCG
The DNA here is from genome assembly GCF_015272455.1 of Thermoleptolyngbya sp. C42_A2020_037. Lineage (NCBI taxonomy): Bacteria > Bacillati > Cyanobacteriota > Cyanophyceae > Oculatellales > Oculatellaceae > Thermoleptolyngbya > Thermoleptolyngbya sp. C42_A2020_037. The sequence goes on along the minus strand of NZ_JACYLP010000043.1, from coordinate 12,374 downwards.
TTTTGCCCTACACCCTGACGATGGTGGTGGTCGTGGTGCTGCTGCTCAAGCGGTTGAAAATCGATCAGCAACTGTTCCCCAAATACCTGGTGCATATTGGGCTATCGCTGCTGATTGTGGGATTGCTGGCGATGTATTGGGCGATCGCCCCCGACATGACGACCCTCAGCATCCTGCCCGCGCTGATGCTCATGGGCGTGGGGTCGGGACTGTTTTCGGTCTATATTGGCAGGCTCACCTACGCCACCACCTCAAAGCGGGAAAAACCCGAAGGAACCGGGATCTACAACCCGTGCCAGCAGTTGGGCAGTTCCCTGGGGCGCGGCATTTTGGGCACGATTTTGATTACCTCGGCCTCTATTGACGTGGTGGATCAGGTCGCGCAACTCATGGGGCTGAGCCTTTCGAGCGAGCAGCGACTAAACGCCATTACCGCTTTGCAGCGGATGGTGCAGACCTTTTCTAAGCAAGAGCGCCGCGAGGCACTGGCTAGAGTGCTGCCCGAACCCGTGATGGCGCAGCTTCCCGATGTGGCCCGCCTGGCCGCCGTCGAAGGCATGAAAATTGCGCTACTCGTCTCCATTGCCGTCAGCATGGTCTGCCTGCTGCTCTCCACCCAACTCCCCAAGCGGGGCCGCCGCCGTTCTTGATTTTCGGTTCCTCAGGCAACGTAGGTGAACTGGCTGCTCGTGAGGTTGAGCCGCGCCCCCTGCACAATGGCAATGAGTTCGTCGGGGCCGCTGCTTTGCCGGAGGAAAATTTGCGTGCTGAGGCCCAGGTTTTGTAGGCGATAGTCGGCGGCTTTGCCCTTGAGTTGGAGGCGATCGCCCGTGCCAAATCCCGTAATCAGCGCGTAATCGTTTAGCCCCGCCTGGTTGGGGTTGCCGTCGTCATAAAACACGCCCCTGGCATTGCCCAGCACATACAAGTCCGGGCCATTGCCGCCATTGAGAACATCCACCTCGCCCCGCCCGGGCCGCTGCGAGTCTGGGGTCACGCCAATCAGCGTGTCGGCTCCGTTGCCGCCAATCAGCGTATCCCTGCCTGCGCCGCCAACCAGCTGATCGGCTCCGTTGCCGCCATTGAGCGAGTCGTTGCCATTGTTGCCCAGCAAGGTGTCGTTGCCCGCGCCGCCGAAAATTGTGTCGTTGCCTGCGCCGCCTTGCAGCAGGTCGTTGCCGCCGTTGCCAAAGATCTGGTCATTGCCGCCTGCGCCGTTGGCCGTGTTGTCGGCATCGTCGCCCACCAAAAAGTTGTCGCGTTCGGGAGCTAGGGCTGCCCGTGCGCCCAGCACCAGCCCCAAAAAGGAGAAACTGGGCGAGGTGCGGAGGGCTTCCACGCTGGCACGAGATACCAGTTGAGCCGCCAGCCCCGGATTGACAAAATTGAGCGCTGCCAGAAACTCGTTGAAATCGGAGTCGCCAATGAAGCCAAACGCGGGGCTGCTGAGTTCGGCGACGGAGAGGTCTGTCGTGGTGTAACCTGCGGGTGGCGTGCTGAGCAGACGGCGGATTTGGCCATGCTTGTCGAGTAGGGTGATGGGGTTAATCGCAGGGTCGGTGTAGGCCTGCAAGACGACTTTGCCGTTGATAAACGCCTGCCCGCCCAGCGACACAAAATCGCCTTTGACCACGTAATGGGTGACGGTCTTGTCTGCGCCGCCTGCGGCGAGGAACTGAGCGGCGATCGCCCCGCTGGTTCCCGGTGAGTTAAATGTGACGATTTCCCCGACCAGATCCGTTAGCTCAGCCGCTGCGATTTGGGCAATGCCGCCGCCCATGCTGTGGCCGATGATGTCGGGCCGCACGCCCGTCGCCGCAAAGGTGTCCAGCAGCCAGTCTTCCAGATCGTCTTGATTTGCTTGAAACTGGGCAAACCCAACCCCATTGGGATCTCGGTTGGCCAAATCGTCCAACAGTTCGTTCGTCTGCCGAAACACCAGCACGGGTGGCTTCCCCGGCGTGGTGGACTTCAGCCCCAATGCCTGAAAGCCCGTCGTGGGGTCGTTGAAAATTTGGTCAATGGTATAGCCTGCCTGCGCCAGAAATGCATCAACCTGCGGCTGAAATTGGGGGTTGTCGTATACCGCGACGATTTCTTTAGCCAGAATTTCGTAAATCGGATGGAGAGGGTTCATGGTGTAGCGTGGTTGTAAAAGGGCTTGAAGCGAAGTTTGGGGTTAGCTTTGAGGCCTTAGGTATAGAGTGGGGCGATCGCCCATCTGCCATTCGTAGCGTTGATTTCTGAGCAAGTTTATTTTTTCTTTCACCTCTGCTATGACCTTTGAGACACGCGCCAAGTTCCACTTCGTTACAAAATAGCCTGTAAGAACTAAATTCATTGGATCATCTGGCAACCTGTCTGAAATGGAAAAATCCTGAAATGGAAAAATCGCTCAAACACCTCCAGTTTTCCGGTGTGCAGCTTGTTGAATCTTCAGTTTTTCACTTTCTCCATTCCCTCAGCCTTCTACCATGAGCCTTGTTAATCTTTTGATCGTCTTTTTCCTGATTTCTTCCATTTCCCCGCTGATTCAACGCTTATCCATCGAGCGGCGACGACTCATGACAATCCAGGCGTTCGAGCGCAGTCGCGGCAGTCGGGTCATTTTGCTCATCCACCGCCAGGAATCCATTAGTTTTCTAGGCGTTCCCGTGTCTCGCTTCATCAGCATCGAAGACTCTGAACAAGTGCTGCGGGCGATCCGGCTGACCCCACCCAATGTGCCCATCGACCTGATCTTGCATACCCCAGGGGGACTGGTGCTGGCGACCGAGCAAATTGCCCGCGCCCTAGTGCGCCATCCGGCCAAGGTGACGGTGTTTGTGCCGCACTACGCCATGAGCGGCGGCACGATGCTGGCGATGGCTGCCGATGAAATCGTGATGGACGAAAATGCAGTGCTGGGCCCGGTCGATCCGCAGTTGGGCAGCACACCCGCCGCCAGCGTATTGAAAGTGCTAGAAGACAAACCCATCAGCGAAATTGACGACCAGACCATCGTGACCGCCGACATCGCCCGCAAAGCCATCCGCCAGGTGCAAAAGTTTGTCCGCACGCTGCTCGAAGACTGTGTGCCCAAGCGTAAAATCGAGCCTGAAAGAATTGACCGCATTATCGAAGCGCTGACGACGGGGCAGGTGACGCACGACTACCCGATTTCGGTAGAAGAAGCGCAGGAACTTGGGCTGCACGTCGTTGCTGGGCTACCCAAGATCATCTACAACCTGATGGATCTGTATCCGCAGCCGTCGATGGGCCGCCCCACCGTGCAATACATTCCGCTGCCCTACGAAAACCGCCCTATGCTGCCGGAGTCTATTAAGGAGTAGGGATTAAGACCGATACAGTTGGGTGACTTCTCGCAGTTTTAGCCCAGAAGGGATGATTGGAGTTAGAACGCTAGCTGCAAGCGCGTTAGTCCTGAGCGTAGGGATTGGTCGGGTCTTTCTGGAATTTCTGGAATTTTAAGGATGCGATAAAGAACCTGAGAACTGGCTCGGATTGAGTCCCCAAGCGGATTAAGCTGGATTTCAGGTCGGTTTTCCAACTGACCTCTCACTCTGGCAAACAATCGCTAAAATAGTGGGAAGAACAGCAAAGAGCGATACTTAGTGACTTCGCCCTCTTCACAAGTGCAGACGTTCAGGCTTTAATTTGCATTAACAAGACCTGGCCTTGGGCATTGGTAAAGTTTAATGGTCTACCCCAACTCAAAAATTTTCTGGACTGGGCAAGTTCTCTATCCTCCTTTGCGTCCAAAGATTCTAGGATTTTCGCGGCTGTTCTTTTTGCAAAACTGCATCGAGATGAACAGACAGCCCGTAATTAAAAGTTTTCAGATGGTAGGAATATCTGGCTGGAGTCTGGGCCTGAGTGAGTATTGGGGCTGTACCAGCCTAACCTGCTAGCTTGATGTAGGGGCTGTGACCTAGAGATGAGGTCGCGGCAGGGTTACGGTTCGATTGTTATCAGTTCAGGAGAAGCGATTCATGCTACACCGCAAGATCTATCAACTCTGTTGTGATGGTCGGGAAGTCTGGATTTTCTTGCGGGATCAGCAGCGATGGATTGAGCGAGCGCGAATTCTCGACATCGAAGGCGACCTAGTGACGCTGCGCTACGAAACGGAAGAAGAAGACGAGATGTGTTCGTGGGAAGAAATGATTCGGCTGGAAAGCATTGGCTCGGTGATGCAAAAGTTGGCGACGGTGCCGCGAGGCGATTCGGAACCGCTGGTGTCGGAAGATTGCCCGGAGGCGGAGCAAATCCGAAACCATCATCCAGAGTCCAACCCTGAGTAAGGCTTTGGAGTTTCTGGGCGATCGCCCCCGAATTGTCCTCGAATCGCCCCAAGTCACCCTGAATCCTGAATAAAGTTTCGCGATGTCGCCATTGCCTGGACTACAGCCCAGCAGCTTTGGACAGACTCAATAGAACAAACTCAATAGAACAGATAGAAAGGATGCCGAATGGCGATCGCCCTGAGAGTTGCTCTTGGGGCGATGTTGTTTTGGGCAATGCCAGCTTAATTAGAGTTTAATTAGAGCGAAGCAAGTTTAAATGTCTTAATCTGAGTGGGATGCGGTATTCTGAATGATGTTTTAGCAAGTCTGTCGCTCAGCCTGTCTCTCGACCTTCTCAATGAGGGCGATCGCCCTCATCTCCTCTAACACATGCGTCCTGGCGGTGCTCACTCGAAAGTTTTTTGATATGCCCAGTTTTGGGGTACAACATTGCGTAGGTTAACCATAAGTCCTTTTGCACTTCGCCTCCCAAACTTCAGATGCCGCCTTATATTCACTATCATCTGATCGCGTTTCTCGTCGCTGTCGCGGTTGTCCTCGTTTCAACGCCGATCGTCAAAAAGCTGGGCATCCGCAGCGGGCGAGTCGATATGCCAGGTGGCCGCAAGGTTCACAAGCGCCCGATGGTGCGACTGGGCGGCGTGTCCATTTTTCTGGGAACCGTCGCCGCGCTGGTGGTGGTTTGGCTGATGGGCGGGTTTGGGGTGCTGCCGCCCGATAAGGAGTACGAAGTATGGGGCGTGGTCATCGGCGGCCTGGCCTTTTTCCTGATTGGGCTAGCCGACGACCTGTTCTGCCTGTCGCCCAGCGTGCGGCTCGTCCTGCAAACGGTTTTTGCCACGGCAGCCTGGTTTGCAGGCGTGCAAATTGATTTTCTGTCGGTTCCCTTCGATGGGCTGGTGGGGTTAGCGCCGTGGCTGAGTCTGCCGATTACCGTCCTCTGGCTAGTGGGCATGGCCAACGCGATTAACTGGATCGATGGGCTGGATGGGCTGGCGGCCGGTGTGGCGGGCATTGCTTCGATGGTGATGCTGGTGGTGTGTTTATTCATGAACCAGCCTGCGGCAGCGCTGATTGTGGCGGCGCTCGGCGGCGCGAGTTTCGCGTTTCTCCGCTACAACTTCAATCCGGCGCAGATTTTCATGGGCGATGGCGGTGCGTATTTTATTGGCTTTACGCTGGCTGGCGTTGGCGTGATTGGGCTGGTCAAAAGCGTGACGACGGTGGCGGTGCTGCTGCCCTACGTGATTTTGGCTGTGCCGATTCTGGATATGTCGGCGGTCATTTTGGATCGCATCCGCAGCGGCAAGTCGCCCTTCAAAGCTGACAAGCGCCACCTGCATCACCGCCTGCTGAAGGCAGGACTGCCTCACCGCATGACGGTATTGGTGATCTACGCGCTGACGTTTTGGGTGGGCAGTCTGGCGCTGGCGTTTTCTGGAATCCCCAGCGGGCTGGCCTATGCCATCGTGGCCACGCTGCTGCTCACCTACGCAGCATGGCAGGCCCGCAAGCACGCCCGCTCCCAAGGATAGTGTGGTTAAGGACGGTTCATGAGTGACCTTTCGGCTGGTGCGGCGCATCCTGCCCAGAGTTTTGGGGCGGAGGTGATTTGCGTTGGCACAGAGCTACTGCTTGGCGAAATTCTCAATAGCAATGCCCAGTTTTTGGCTCAGGAACTGGCGGCGCTGGGCATTCCGCATTATTACCAGACCGTGGTGGGGGACAATGTGCGGCGGATTCAAGCGGCGATCGCCATTGCCTGTGAGCGATCGCGCTTGCTGATTTTCACGGGCGGACTCGGGCCCACGCCGGATGATTTGACCACCGAGGCGATCGCCGACTTTTTCCAGGCCCCCCTAGTGGAACGGCCAGAGGTTTTGGACGACATCACCCAAAAATACGCCGCCCGCGGCCGCGTGATGACCGACAACAACCGCAAGCAGGCCCTGCTTCCCCAAGGAGCGGCAGTGCTGGCAAACCGCACGGGCACGGCCCCCGGCATGATTTGGGAGGCGCGTCCGGGGCTAATCATCCTCACCTTTCCTGGCGTGCCCAGCGAAATGCAGGCCATGTGGCGAGAAGTGGCAGTGCCGTTTCTCCGCAGTCGTGGCTTTGGGCAAGCGCCGATCTACAGCCGCACGCTGCGCTTTTGGGGCATTACGGAATCGGCGCTGGCGGAGAAAGTTGCCCCCCTGTTTGACCTCACCCATCCCACCGTTGCGCCCTACGCGGGCAAAGGCGAGGTGCGGCTGCGCGTATCTGCCAAGGCCGAGTCTGAGGCGGCGGCAATGGCGGCGATCGCCCCCGTCGTTGAGCAAATCCAGCAGATTGCTGGGGCCGACTACTACGGTCAGGACGATGACACCCTGGCCTCGGTGGTGGGGCGGTCTCTGCAAATCGCCGGTCACACGCTCTCGGTCGCAGAATCCTGCACTGGCGGCGGGCTGGGCAGTTTTTTGACCACTGTTCCCGGCAGTTCCCGCTACTTTTGGGGCGGCGTTATTTCCTACGACAACTCAGTAAAAGTTTCCTTGCTAGGGGTCAATCCCGACGATCTGGCGCAATCTGGAGCCGTCAGCGCGACGGTAGCGGAACAAATGGCCCAGGGCGTGCGATCGCGCCTGGGCACCACCTGGGGCCTTAGCATCACAGGCATCGCCGGGCCCGACGGAGGCAGCACCGAAAAGCCCGTCGGCCTGGTCTACATCGGCCTCGCCGGGCCCAAAAGCCAGGTCACAAGCCACCGCTTCCTCTTCGGCGCAAGCCGCGGCCGTGAGTGGATTCGCTGGCTAAGCGCATGCAGCGCCCTAGATCTACTGCGACGGCAGCTACAAGAGCCATAAAGAAGATAACCATCTCCTTTTAATTTTTTCGTTCTTCGTTCTTCGCTCTTCGTTCTTCCCTCTTCCCTCTTCCCGCTTCGCTCTTCCCTTTTCCCGCCATAGCCGCAACGCCCGCGAGTCACAAAGATCTCGTAAAATAGGGATTCGCGCTGTTTGGAAAGTTGCATGTCTTCATTGTCCAAGTCCGCTGCCTCGGAGTCGCTGTCGCACCAAATTGAGCAACTGCTCCATGACCTACCTTCTATGGAGCATGGAGATCTGATTCAGCAGGCGCTCTCGACCATTGTGCAACTGTCCCGCACCGATGCCGACCGCCTCGATTGGAAGATCCTCAGCGCGGCGCTGCAAGATATGGGGCGAGCGTTTGAACTGTTTCACCCCTATCGCCATGTCCGAAAAATTTCCATCTTTGGCTCTGCCCGCATTAAGCCCAGCAGCCCGACCTATCAGATGGCGATGGATTTTGCCCGTTGCGTCACGCTCCACGGCTTTATGGTGATCACGGGGGGCGGGCCGGGCATTATGCAGGCCGGCAACGAGGGCGCAGGCACAGACAAATCCTTCGGGCTAAATATCCAGCTTCCCTTTGAGCAGGGGTCGAACCCAATTTTGGAAGGTGGCGACAAGCTGGTGAATTTCAAATACTTCTTCACCCGCAAGCTGTTTTTCTTGCGGGAAAGCGATGCGCTGGCGCTGTTTCCTGGCGGCTTTGGCACACAGGATGAGGCGTTTGAGTGCCTGACGCTGATGCAAACCGGGAAGTCAGGCTTGCTGCCGCTGGTGCTGCTGGAAACGCCGGGAGATGACTATTGGCAAAGCTGGGAAAGCTACATCAAAGATCAACTGCTGGAGGCAGGGCTGATCAGCGCCGACGACCTGCATCTGTATACAATTACCGACCGGGTGGATGCCGCCTGTGAGGCGATCGCCAGCTTTTATCGGGTCTATCACTCCAGTCGCTATGTCGGCCCCAACCTGGTGCTACGGCTGAATCAGGCGCTTTCAGAAGAAGAACTGGACTATCTCAACGCAAACTTCAGCGATATCCTGGTGCGCGGCAAAATCGCCCAAATGTCTGCGCTGCCTCAGGAAGCCGACGCAGTAGAAATTGCCCACTTGCCCCGACTGGTGTTTGAATTCAACCAGCGCGACTTGGGGCGACTATACCAGATGATCCGCATCATCAACCGCCTCGGCGCAACCCCACCCGAAAAAGCCCACCCAGAGCAAAAGTAGTCAGCACTTACGCACTTGCGATATGTTTTCTGAATTTTGGATGATTTCTCACAGGCTGCGCTTGCGAGAAATCATCCAACTGCGTAAGTCCTGGTAGTTTACCAGTGCCGGTTACCATCGGCTGGAGGCTACGCCCAAACAGTTCACCGCATCATGCGAAACGTAGCATAGTGCAGAACTGCATTAGTCTTTATATCTGCTTCGAGAGAGGCTCGATCCACAATTCGACTTGTCGATGAGTACTGCCAACTGCATGAGGGGGCGATCGCCCTCATCTCTCAGCACCCAAACCTTTCGGCGATCGCCCTTCATCTCCCAACACCAACACCTCTGGGCGATCGCCCTCATCTCTCAGCACCCAAACCTTTCGGCGATCGCCCTCATCTCTCAGCACCTGCACCTTTCGGCGATCGCCCCCCGACACCTTTCGGAACCTCGAACTACTGACCCAAACCTATGACCGCTCAACGTTGGCATCTTACCCGAAAGCTGTTGGGAGTGTTCGGGTTGACCGAAGTCTCGAAGCACTGAACTTTCGCAATTGGGGGCGAATCGCCCACTCACCCGTAAGCTAACTGAACCAGAGCGCTGGGGGCTAACGGTGAAGTTGTGCGGCGGCAGACAAGCTTGAACTTCCACCAATAAACTCTGTGCCGTCCGCACCAACGCAGTGTTAGCCTGCGGCAGCAGAGACCAGATTGTTACGACTCTTCATCAAGGTCTATATCTTCGAGCCCCAGCCAGAAAAGCAAGACATCTTCAACCTGGGATAACTGCTCTGAGTCTAATTCACCCAATTTCCTCAACAGTTTGGCATGGGGGATGGTAACGAGATTCTGAACATCAAAGGCTCCCGGTTTCAAAAACCTTACTTTCACATCAACCTCGAAGCGGGAACCTCTTGGACTTGTCGTGTGAGGAACCAGTGTTGCCAAAGCTCGATCTTGCATCAGAACTGGAATGCTAACCACTAGACATGGCCTAACCTTTGCAACATAGCCCAGATCCACCAACCACACTTCACCACGAACAGGGCTACTCATAATCTGGTTCTTGCTGATCTAAGGCTAAGAATAACTCCTCTGCACTCAAAGTTAGATCTTCGTCTGTCAAAGGTGGAAAATCAAAATTAATAATTCGCCGCAAGATTTCTAGCGCAATCTCCATCTGCTCTGTATTAGGCAACCGATCAAAGTTGTCGAGAATTTCTTGAGCTAAAGCAGTCATAAGATTATCTCGAAATCTATATTAAACCCTAGCACAGTTGCCAGTGCCTAAGCATGTTCGCTTAGAACCATTACAAATATTGGCTTACAGACATTTAACTTGCTCAAGGAGGCGTTCAATCGGGTGCTCTAGTATCGTCGGGTCGAAGCTTTGGGAAATCTGTGTCGGCCAGCAGTCTTTGAGAAGGCAGAGTAGCTGTTGACCTGATCTTGGGTCGTTCCCGAAACCTAACCAGTTACAATTTGTCATGATTAGCAGAAACATTTTTGCACCCGGAAAAATTTCTTGCAGCTTTTGTTCACGGTCGTCAAAATGGTCAGCCCAGCCATTTCGCCTCCAGCCAAGCTGAGTCTTGCATTCAACAGCAGCAAGTAGATCATCTCCTCTCCAAATACTGATATCAGGCCGGATTGCCTTGCGCTTACGCTGTATCGCACGTTCTGAGGCAATTTCCAAATTTAGTCTTTCAACCTCATTAAAAAGTTTCAAGGAGAAAAGGATTGCTTCCACAAAAAAGTCTGCGCCAGCTTGTGCAACTCGCTTATCAAGGAACTTCTTGATGCTGTCTTGAGCGCAGTAAAAAGCTCGTAACCGATTAACAACCACTCTGGAGTAATCCAAGTCTTCTTTGGAAAGAGTTACTTCCTTCAGGTTGTCGTAAGAGTTCTGTAGCGCCACCGACAGGCTATCTAATGTAAATGCATATTCATCAGAAAATTGACCAGACATAGAAAGTGGTTGTTTGTACTACGTACAGGAACGGAGAAGCCAGCTATTCCTAATCATGCTCCAGAGTTATGCCTCCAAAGACAAGATAGCAGGCTAACGTCAAAATGCAGCGGCGGCAGATATCCTTGAACTAAGTGCCAGCGGCTTTCGTCCGTCCGCTGCCATGACGTGTTGGACTGCTGGCACTTACCTAATAGGAGCTATACAGATGTAACAATCAGTGCTTACATACACGTTAAGGCACTGTAGGCACATTTTTTGTCCGTATGACACTGCTTATCCTCGATCCGGTTCATAGACGAGTGCCAAAACACCCGAACCAAAAAATTGTGATTCCAGAAGCTTCAAAGCCACAGTCGTACCGTTTTTAAATAGGCGCTTGCCTTCGCCCACAACCACCGGGTAGATCAGCAGCCGATAGCGATCTACCAAATCATGCTGCATGAGTGTATGCACAAGCGTGGCACTGCCGTAGACCAGAATGTCCTGACCGTCTTGCTGCTTGAGTTGGGTGATTTCTTCTACGATATTGTCTTTAATCAGCGTTGAGTTATTCCATTCCAACCTGTCCAGAGTCGTTGACACCGTATATTTAGGCACATTATTCATATAGTCTGCTCCTTCATCCTTACTCTCTGGCCAAGCTGCTGCAAACCCTTGATAGGTCATACGTCCCATCAACAGTGCGTCGCTGGTATCTTGCTCCTCGCCTTTAAACTTCGCAATTTCATCATTCCAGTAAGGAGCAGTCCAGGCGGGTTCTTCCATAACGCCATCTAGTGAAAGGAATTCGGTGACGACGATTTTTCGCATGATGTTCTTTCTCCTTCTGCCGCTCACTATCTATACCGCAACCATAGTGCAGCAATAGGACAGGGTCTTGGAAAAAAACGCAAATTATTCAACTACACTTTTCTGAGCGATTTGCGCGGGCGTTTTCCCAATGAAGCGTTTCAGCGAGTTAGTCAGATGTGCCTGATCGAAATAGCCTAGCTCGAAGGTAGTGTCGAAAATAGGTGTGCCTTGCTCAAGTAGCGAGACGGCAGTATGGGCGCGTTCAATTTGCTGAATTGTCTTGTAAGTTAAGCCGGTTGCCTGTAAGAAGTGGTTCTGTAAAGAACGGATAGATAGGTCAGGCATGTGTCCCTGAATTGTCGCCTCGACCACCGGATCGCGCACGAGTATCCCCTGACGAATAAGCCTGTCGATAAACACGTCGGCATTGTCAAAGGTTGGAAGTTCCCACGCGGAGCCATACAGCCAAAAGGAATTGCTTGACGCTTCGGGAAGGGTCATATCCTGTCTATCCACAAGGGTTTTGACAGGAAGATGAGGCATGAATGTACCAAGTTTAAAGGTGATGCCAAAGAATTCACTGGCGGCGGGGGAATCAGCTTGGGATGCTTTGGTCTCTGGACCTCGCGCGGTGATCCTGGTCTCGCCGTTGACGGTTGCGATCACCATCTCCCAATTGCTGGCAGCTACTGACGTAAAAGTGTCAGCATGATCGCTGTGGGTATGCCAGAGCATTTCGACAAAAGACGAATTCGCTGACCTTGTGTTAGATACAAACTCCATTCAACCACCACCGCCTACTGAACAAGTCGTAAATAGTATTGCCCTACTGTCCCTACCCAAGATTTAAGCAGTCCAACTATTAATTAGACTGATCCCGTCTGCCTATCTACCCCGCAGAGGGCAATTAGGCTGAAATCCGTCTGTCTAAGATCCCAAATTGGGTAGATAGGCTGATTGAGATCTGTCTAAGATCCCAAATTGGGTAGATAGGCAGACGATTATCCGCATAATATCCCTGATTCTGGGAATTAGGCAGATGGCTTTACAAAGGCTTCAGATAAGTGGGGCTGATGAATAGGCGCGATGCAGCGTTAGGTGCAGTTGCCCTGTTTGAAATTTTCGATTGGGGATTGGGGATTTTAGACTGGGGAGTTTGGATTTTGGATTGGGGGATTGAACCGCCAAAATCCAAAACCCAAAATCCCCCTTATCTGTTCTTACTCATTCGCGC
>NZ_JACYLP010000044.1:0-19351 GCF_015272455.1 Thermoleptolyngbya sp. C42_A2020_037 | reverse complement strand
AATTCACCACAGAGACACAGAGATCACAGAGTTTTTCCTCCGTGCCCTCCGTGCCTCCGTGGTTTAGTTTCAAAATTCACCACAGAGACACAGAGATCACAGAGTTTTTCCTCCGTGCCCTCCGTGCCTCCGTGGTTTAGTTTCAAAATTCACCACAGAGACACAGAGATCACAGAGTTTTTCCTCCGTGTCCTCCGTGCCTCCGTGGTTTACTCCCAGAATTCACCACAGAGGCACAGAGATCACAGAGGTTTCTCCCCCCTCTCCCACAACTCCCGCCATTCATAGTTCACACTACTTGCCCCAAAGTCTGGTTCTCGTTGAAACGGTTGCCTCACATAGCGCACAATACAACCGCTATCGCCCGCGTTGTAGCTCCCTTTTGGCGTGGCCACCTTAAATGCATCTCCTTCTGGGAAGTCGGCTGATCTGGGCACTTGTACTAAGGCCAGCACAAAAGTTTCTGGCTTGTTGAGGGCAGTCAGAATTTCATTTTTGGTCACGGTGACGGTTTCTGCACCTTCAATGCGTCCTTTCACTTCAATAAACCGGATGCGGCTGGGCTGATCTGCGATCGCTGGCACGCGGGACTCAATGTCGTAGCCACACTTCTGCTGGCTCACATCTCGTGGTTCGTGCCCTAGTGCTCGCTCTGCTGCCATGACCGCTTGCATCGCCAGTTGCTCCACCCGCTGCGTCTCTCTGGCAAACAACTCTGCTGCTGGCTGTCGCTTGCCCTGCAGCCGCTGTAACAACCCAATCGGGATGACCAATGCTCCCCCTACGACGACGGGCGGCAAAGGCGAGAGCTTGCGCTCCTGTTCCAATTCTGTCAATCGTCTTTGCAGGCGAGACTCTAGCTCATCGGCTCTGGCTCTCGCTTTGGTGGAGTTAATCTTAGCATTCACCTTACCTTCTAGTTCTTGTTGTTTCAAGCGTTCTGCCTGCTGATCCCAGTAGTAAATCTCTTGGGTCAGCCGCTCTTTCACAGCCCGAATGGTTTTGTCGATGAGTTTTTCCTTGTGTTCTCGGGCTTCTTGGAGATGTTGAGGAACCAAGTGGGTAATAGCGTAGGTGGTGGCTTGGGTTTCGAGAGTTGAACCACAGAGGCACGGAGGACACAGAGGGGCTTGAGTTTCCAGGAGGGTGCGCTCATCAGGGGTCAGAGGACGATAGTCTAGGTAAGGCGCATATCCTGCATTCCGTGCCACCACTTCTAACCCTCCGCACTCCCCGTGTCTCTGGGGTTCCGCCAATATTTTCTGCGGTGCTATTGGTGACGTCTCCGCCTTCGACTCTCCGTGCTCTCTGTGTCTCTGTGGTTCTCCTATCTCCACATACTGCATCCGCCTTGACACCACCCGCCGCTTGCCGCTGCTGTTGATTCTGGCATCCTGAATCGAATGCTCCAGATACACCAGCACCCGCACCTGCTCACCAAAATCATTCTCATCCACTAATATCGCTCCCCGCTTCAGCAAATCTCGATGTTGCTCAAGGGTTATCTTGATGACGACCTCCAGCAGCGGATGCCCCGGACAGATAAAAGCAGCAGTCGGCTTCCCTGGAATGTTAATCAGTTCCTTCTCAAAACAAATCCGCTCGTAGCGCTGCAAAATCGGCTCTCTGCCAATCTGCCATTCGCGGCTGCGAAGCAGGGCTGGCACATGGGTAATCTCATATCGTTTAGATTCCCGCTGCCGAACCGTGCCACCCAAGCGAGCAAACGCTGCCAAGAAAAAGGACGCAATAAAGTGGGGTTGGAGTCGTCGTGCCTCGGCCCGTTCCACTTCTTCCCGAATCTGCTGCACTTTGGAGGCATCCATGGTGTCTCGCGCTAGGGCCTGTTCTTCGAGCAATTCACGCAAGCGTTGCTGATCTAGACGCTCGGCCACAACTTGATGCAGCTTGGCTCGAACCTCGGGGCGATCGCCATAGCGAATTGCCTCAATCAGCAGTTCACGCAGCTCCTTCCCGGCGATCGCCTTACCCAACACATCAAAAACTTTGCCGCCCAACGATTTCTGTTCTAAGTCCAGCTTTCGCAGCAACGTTAGGTACACATCCCCCTCGCGAGTTTGCTCCGCCACCAAGTTCCAGAGATGGCAGACCTCCGTTTGTCCAATCCGGTGAATCCGCCCAAACCGCTGCTCTAGCCGGTTAGGATTCCAGGGCAAGTCATAGTTCACCATCAGATGTGCTCGTTGCAGGTTAATTCCCTCGCCTGCCGCATCCGTCGCAATTAAGACTTGCACCGTAGCATCCTGCTTAAACGACTCCTCTGCTCGCTTGCGCAGTTCTCGACTCATGCCGCCGTGAATCGTAACCACTGCCTCCGTCCGTCCCAGCAGAGTAGTAATCTGGTTAGTCAAATAGTTGAGGGTATCTCGGTGTTCGGTGAAGATCACCAGTTTGCGGGATGAACCACGGAGACACAGAGACCACAGAGCCTCTTCTCCACGCCCTTCGTGCCTCTGTGGTGCAAAGATCTCCTGAATCACCCGCGACAACTCCTCCCACTTGCGATCGCGCCCACTCCGCCGCACCCGCAGTGCCAAGTTTTCTAGTTCCTTTAACCGTTCAATCTCAGCTTGCAGTTCAGCAATCGTGCGAGCTGCCGTGGCCTGGTCCACCACCTCTTCTTCAGACACTTCCCACTCTTCTGCCGTCAAATCTTCCTCGTCTAATTCACCACGGAGACACAGAGACCACAGAGTTCCTTCTCCGTGCCCTCCGTGCCTCTGTGGTTCCCCTCTCTCCTCTTTTAATCGTTGCTCTAGCCGTTCCTTTCTTCGCCGCAACGACTGATAAATTGCCTCTGGCGAAGATGCCAGCCGCCGCTGCAAAATGGTTAACGCAAATCCAACGGTTCCTCTGCGCCCATTGTTCTCCAGTGCATCTGCCCGGTTGAACTCTTCCCGCACATATTCCGTAACCTTGTGATAAAGCTGCTGCTCTAGATCAGATAAACTGTAGGTCACTGTGTAAGCCTTGCGCTCCGGAAAAAGTGGCTTCCCATCAAACTTGAGCAAGTCTTCTTTCACCAATCGCCGCATCAAGTCCGATGCATCAGTTGGTTTAGCACCGTTACGAAATCGTCCCTCAAAGCGATCGCCATCCAGCAGCGCCATAAAAAGCTGAAAATCTTCTTCTCTGCCATTGTGTGGTGTCGCCGTCAGCAGCAAAAAATGGCGAGTGATCTGGCTTAGTTTTTTACCTAGCTTGTAGCGTTTCGTCTCTTTGACCTCTCCCCCAAAAAACGAAGCCGACAGCTTGTGCGCCTCGTCTACCACAATCAGATCCCAATCGGTCTGCTGGAGCTTAATCTGCAAGTCATCATTGCGACTGATCTGATCAAGCCGGGCAATGAGCAGAGGAATTTCAGTAAAAACATTGCCGGTTCGCGCCGCCTCAATGCGATCGCTCGTGAGGATCTCAAAGGGCAAATGGAACTTTTGGAACAATTCATCCTGCCACTGTGCTGCCAAACTTCCTGGACAAACCACTAAGCAGCGATGTAAGTCCCCCCGAATCAGTAACTCTCGCATCAACAACCCGGTCATGATAGTCTTGCCAGCCCCTGGGTCGTCTGCCAGCAAAAATCGCAGCGGCTGCCGGGGTAGCATCTCCCCATACACCGCTGTAATCTGATGCGGCAGAGGCTCTACCAGGGACGTATGTACGCCCAGCAGCGGATCAAACAAATGGGCTAACTGAATCCGGTGTGCCTCAGATACTAGCCGCAGCATGGCACCATCACCATCGAAACTCCAAGGCTGCCCAGTCGTAATAATTTCCAAGTCAGGCTCGCGATCGCGCCACAATAGCTCATTGCCCAAATTGCCACTGGCATCCCTATAAACCAGTTCAACCACGGCCTCGCCATGCCAGGTAACGTCCACAACAGTGACCAAGGCATTGGGCAAAATGCCTCTTACAGCAATGCCACGAACCAAATCTTCAAGCCGAGCCATACAATAGCGATCCTGCAACTAGAGTGTTTCCCTGCTCATACTTCCCTGCATATTTCCCTGCATAATAGCCAGCATTTACTGGAACTGCCCGCAACACCACATCATTGACTTGGCTCGCTCTTGGTTAACAATTTGCGATCGCTCCTCGTTTTTCCGAATTGCTTCAGACAAAATCCCTGGCTCAAGCTCTAGCCTAGGCAATCACCGCTTGCTTGCTCAGTTCACTAAGCAGTGCGACTGTATCGAATTTTAATCTGCAACCCCTCATGATCAAATCAATGCCACCTGACGTAATCCCCCACGCCGATGTTTTCTCCAATCCTCAACTCTGACCTCACGCCACTGGAGTCAGCATTGACTACAGCCTCGTCCAGGCAAATCAGAAGACTTTCGCGGGTCAGACTTCTTTGTGGTGCTAGGCAGGCAGCATCATCCGTAGGGCGATCGCCCAATCCCATTTTCCCTAAACCGCATTGGAGTTGATGCGTAAATTTGCTGGATGCCCCTGATAGATTAGTAACCCCTAAAGGGGCAATGCTTGTCGGACAATCCAAGGCTGAAGATTCATCCAATCCAAGCATTCAGGATTCTTGAGGGTGAATTAATCAATCAGCGCTTGGGTCAGGGTGCCTCTGATTCTTTTAATTTCAACCCTTCTTTCGATTCTTGAGGTAACTTCTATGAAACGTATCGTACTCCTTGCTCTAAGTGCTATGAGCGTTTTTGGATTTGCAACTGCTGCCTCTGCCGAAACCTTTACGGTTGAATGCACCGCCGCTAGTCAACTCTGTGACCGTACAGCGACGCTGAGTTTTACCTCAGATGGGCCAGGGGTAGAGTATGGCATTGTACTCAAGGCACCCGCGACCCACTGTTCCGCCGTAAGTTACTTGGTGTATTCCAATGATGGCCAGCGTCGCTTATTGGGACGCACCCAGTTTTTGAACGCAGGGGAATGGAGTTATGTTTCCTTAGGGAGCAGCCTTGCCCGTGGTTCTCAGAGTGTGCTGATTGGGGCAGAAGGTCGGGTTGGCGGGTGTAATGTTGGCAGCCTACGTTCCTGGGGCGTGGATGCCCAAGCGAGCATCGTACCGTAGGAAAATCCTGTGATTTGGGTGTAACTCATGCGGGAAGCTGAGGGCGTGAGATCTGGGGCTGACTTGTTGAGCGATCGCCACATTTAGAGGTCTCCAGCACACGATGTAGCATCCGACAGGCAGCGTGATTTCTAGGAGGCCTGATCAGGCCGGATCAACAGTGAACTCACCCCTCGCCCCCAGCAATTTCCCCCGGATTGCCACTGGTTGAAGTCGTTCGGTGTATCCGCATACCTGGAATATATCTGGAATCCATGAACCTTGAAGAAGTAAAGCAACAGTTTCCAGAGTCTGTAAGAGACATCGAGATCCTGGAACGCCTCGGATTTGCTTCCCGCAAAACGGGCTGGATTGATGACCTCGACCTGGAAAAGGCGATCGCCGCCTGCTGGCTGCTCGGAAAAATCGGTAGCGACCGAGATGCGGATGCTCTGATCAGGGTTCTGTCTGGTCAGCGCCGTGATCTATGGATGCACGCAGCCACTTCTCTGAGCGTCATAGCCACGCAGAGGCACGTAAGCCTTTTGCTCTCGATTCTGGAAACCAGTTCCAATTCTGAGCAGCGAGAGAGTGTCGTCTATGCCCTCTCGTTTCTATCAGACAGTTCAATAACCCCAGAAGTGATCGGGGTGCTGACCGAGATTGCTGCCAATCCGCTTGAGGCTACTGCTGTGCGAGCGCAAGCTCTAGAAGGACTTGGCAATCACCTCTCCCCGGAGTTGGCACCACATCTCGATCAGAAAGCGCTGACGGTCATGCTTGAAGCGCTTGATGATGCAGAAGCGGCAATTCGGTTTTGGGCTTGCTTTGCGGTGGGCAGGTGCAAAATCGAGGCAGCGTTGCCAAAACTCCAACGCCTAGCCCAAACCGACAAAACCCTTGTGGAGGGATGGTGGTCTGTGGGAGAGGAAGCTGAAGATGCCATCACTTTCATCAACGGCGGAGAGCCACCCCCGCGGGAGCCGCGCCCATCACTGGTGTCCTAGTTGTCCTAACAGTCATAGCCCGCGTTAACGCGCCGCGACTGGCAGATGCAAATACACGCATCTGGTCTGACTATCTCCTACAGCATTTTCTTGCAGGGTGAGATACAGACTGTCCTGAAAAGACACAGATTTCACAGCTTTCTGTATAGCTCACTAGCTTCCAAAAACGCTGTACCCGTGTCTGTCTAAAGCTTGTAGCAAAGAAGACGTTATGGCAAAGCCGCACGAAGCCATTAGCGTGCTTCAGTTGCGCGATCGCCATAACGGCTCAAGAAGAGTTCTGTTAATCCACATTCATCTTTTGGAGGACGAATATGACAAGTACAATCGCCAGATTCGAGAGCAAAGAGGCCTATTACGCCAGTTTTCCCAGCCCACCAGAAATCCTGATCTTTGAATGGGATACTGAGACAGGGAAGCCCATACGCCTGGAATGGCAGCATGGCGGTGCAGTCTGGTTCCTGTATCATGCCCCTGGTCAGATTACGAGGGAAACGCCAGATTTCAACTACTATGATGTGAATCTGCGAATGACCACCACTGGCTATGAACATGCTGCATACGGACTCAAGGGCAAGCTTACGGTAGACGCACACCGTCCTTCAGGGGCTACGTTCGCCGGGATTTACGAAGGCACTGGCACAGCTTGGTTTGTGGCGGATGGCTTTTTGACTTATACAGATGCCTCCTAAAGCAACTCTTTAGGGGCGTTGCTGAATAGGGCTAATAAATACCCCAAACCGCCCTCACCCCAAATCCCTCTCCTTTTGCACTCAGTAGGCAGACTAAATTAAAACCAGGTCTTAAACCCTGCGCGAGCGGCGCAGGGTTCTTGATCTGATGTTTATCTATGTTCATCTATTTATCTGTTTTGCACGATGGTTTTGCACTACAGGAGTATTGCAATCGTTAGGAGTTCGGCGGGCGTGCCCCTGGGTACGCGACTCTCCTGACCGCGCTGCACACTGCCATATTGCAATCGTTAGGAGTTCGGCGGGCGTGCCCCTGCCCTTCTGCGCCACATCTCCGTATGTGATTACTCTGCTGTGAACGTAAATAATCCGTGAAATCCCCTTAGAAAGCCGTCTTTAAGTCTTGACAGATTGCCTCAGAATTTGCCTGATCTAACCAGCCGCCCAGTGTAAAAGCTGACATGGAAATGCGCGATCGCCAAAGGGGGGCAATCATGCCAGTACAAAATAATCTTGATATGACAGCATTCAATGACGATGATGTGTTGTCATTTCGAGACGGCACCGTTCGAGTTGCTACGCTACGCCACGTTCTAGATGTTGCACTGAGTTCCAAATTGCCCGATGCGCTGGCAGATTCGCTGACGACGCAAAAAGCTCTATTCGGGGGCGATCGCCAGTTTCGCAGCAGCAAAGCCTGGATGCGTCAGGATCGCAACTGGTTTCAAGACGGCATTGATTGTGAGGTCTTGCAGCTTGGCTCGGCAGGCTGGCAGCAGGGCAAACTGCGGCTGCGGGTGACGGTCGAATTTGTGCCCGACGAACTCACAGCCCAGCCCGTCTACACCGACTACGCCGAAACGCCCGAATTCATTGACCTGCCCCTGCTGCCCGACGATACTCAGACCAGCGTTGAGAATATCTATCGTCACGCCCATCGAAACGACTACGGGAACGGCCGCTCGAACGGCAAGGGCCATCAGAATGGCAACGCCTATACGAATGGAGCAGGTCACTAACCCAACCCCTGCCGCTCTCTGCTCTTTCAATCTCCTGTCATTGGTTTCGCTGTAGGATCGGCTAAAGGATTAATGTTTCTCAGCGATTCATTGACCCAAGCCGTGATTCTTACCCATGTTTAATGAATATGAAACCACTCACCGACTGGGGATTTAGCCGCGAGAACTGGTGGCGGGGCGAAAAAGGCGAGTATTGGGTGATCGTGCAGGCGGTGCTGCTGTTGGGGCTGCTGGTGTTGCCGACGGTGCCCGTGCCAGGGCTGGTGATTGAGCCGCCGTTGCGCTACGGGCTGTGGGCGATCGCCGCTCTGTGTGCGCTCACCGCCGCTATATTTTTGGGCAAAGGGCTGCTGGACTTGGGGCAAAGCCTGACCCCATTGCCCTACCCGCGAGAGGATGGGCAACTGGTGCAAACGGGCGTGTATGCCATCGTGCGCCATCCCATCTACAGTGGCGTAGTGTTTGCAGTGGGGGCGATCGCCCTCTATCGGCTGAGCATCACGCATCTGCTGGCAGCAGTGGTGTTTTTTACTTTTTTCAACGCCAAGGCTGCAAAGGAGGAAGCCTGGCTCCAGGAAAAGTATCCTGACTATGCCGAATATAAAACCCGCGTCAAGCGCCTGATTCCCTGGCTTTACTAGCCTCCGTGACCAAACCCCACAATGCCCAATCCCCAGCGCTATACTCAGGATTAGTGCCTGAGAGTCAAGGTTTAAGCGTGAGGTTTTCAAAGATGGCGCGTGGGTTTTCGGAACAGGGATTTTGGCGATCGCTCCAGCGGGCAGCGGTATACGCGGGACGCGAAGTCGTCGAAAAAGCGCTGACGCTCTACTTTGCCGCCCAGCAGCCCGAAACCCCTCTCTGGGCCAAAACGGTGATTTACTCCGCGCTGGCTTATTTTATTCTGCCGACCGATGCGATTCCTGATTTTGTCCTGTTCACAGGCTACGCAGATGACCTGAGTACACTAGCCGCCGCCCTGGGTGCAGTGGCTATGGCCATCACGCCCGAAGTCAAAGCAGCCGCAAAGCAGAAAGTGATCGACTGGTTTGGCGATGGCACTGAAGCGCCCAGCGACTCCGTTTCAGAAGCGAACGCAATCCGCGAAATTGTGATTGAGTGATGCTTTGAGACTCTGGTTTTGAGGCAGCAATAATTACCCAGCTCCAGCACTATTGACCTAGCGTTTGAGTAAATTGACCTGGCGTTTGAGTAATGCGGGTAAGCAGGTCAACAGGTGCGCTCATGGGGCAGATCTGGAAAACGTTTAGTTTACACTCATTATTATATTGAGTAAATATCGGGCAACGTACTGGGCAATTGGGGTTGGGCAACTCGCTGCCCACACTACTCAGAATCTTGCCCGTCGCGCTTTTGGATTCATGTCTCTAAACTCTACCCCCTCGACTCCCTGGAAAGACCTGCCCCGCCAATACTTTCAGCGGGAACTGCTGCCGCTGCTGGCGGATTTGCGGCTGGCGATTGTGCTTTTGCTGGCGATCGCCCTCTTCAGCGTCTCTGGCACGGTGATCGAGCAGGGGCAATCGCTGGCGTTTTATCAAGAAAACTATCCCGAAAGTCCGGCGCTGTTTGGCTTTTTGACTTGGAAGGTGATCCTGACGGCGGGACTAGATCACGTCTATCGGACGTGGTGGTTTTTGGCGCTGCTCATTCTGTTCGGCTCTAGCCTGATCGCCTGCACCTTCACCCGCCAGTTTCCCACCCTCAAAGCCGCGCAAAAGTGGAGCTATTACACCCAGCCGCGCCAGTTTGAGAAGCTGGCCATGAGCGCCGAAGTCGATGCCGCAACGCTCGATGGGCTGGAGCCGCTGCTGCAACGCAAGGGCTATCGGCTATTTCGCGAGGGCGATCGCCTCTATGCTCGCAAAGGCATTGTTGGACGCATCGGGCCGATCATCGTCCATGCCAGCATGATTCTGGTGCTGCTGGGGTCGATTTGGGGCGCGATGACGGGCTTTTTTGCTCAGGAGATGATTCCCAGCGGCGAAACCTTCACCATTCAAAATATTTTTGACGCAGGGCCCTGGGCAGAGCCGCAAATTCCCAAGGATTGGTCTGTGCGCGTGAACCGCTTCTGGATCGACTACACGCCAGAGGGCAACATCGACCAGTTTTATTCCGACCTGTCGGTGCTGGATGCAGCGGGGCAGGAAGTGAAGCGCAAGACAATTCATGTGAACGAGCCGCTGCGCTACAAGGGCGTGACGCTCTATCAAGCCGACTGGGCGATCGCCGCCGTGCGCGTGCAGCTTAACAATAGCCCAATTCTGCAAATTCCGATGGGGCAGCTTGACACAGGTGGCGCAGGTCGCCTCTGGGGCACTTGGCTGCCTACCAAGCCTGACCTCAGCGAGGGCGTGTCGCTAATCGCTAAAGACCTGAAGGGAACGGTGCTGGTATATGACCAGGACGGGCAACTCATTTCCACCGTGCGGGCGGGCATGGCGACCGAAGTCAACGGCGTGCGGCTGACCGTGGCTGAACTGGTGGGCAGCACGGGGCTACAAATCAAAGCCGATCCAGGCATTCCTATTGTCTACACGGGCTTTGGGCTGCTGATGATCAGCGTCCTGATGAGCTACGTATCACACTCGCAAGTGTGGGCGTTGCAGCAGGGCAAAACGCTCTACGTCGGCGGTCGCACCAACCGCGCCCAGGTCGCCTTCGAGCGGGAGGTTTTGGATATGCTGGATGCCCTCAGCGCCGCTCCCTACCCCGCAGTGGCGGAGGCTTAGCCCAAACTCCTATGCAGCACTCTGAACTGCGCCCTCCCAACCCAGCCAGCGCGATCGCCCTTTTACCACCCACGCTGCTGCTCGATCGGCTGCTGCAAGACTGGCTCCTGGAAGACATTGGGCGGGGCGATCGCACTACGCAATCCCTATTTTCCAATGGCGCTCCCCAGGGACAAGCCCAGTGGGTTGTCAAAGAAGCAGGCGTAGTGGCGGGGTTGCCGATTGCAGCGCGAGTATTTTACTTACTCAATCCGGCAGTGCAGTTCAAGGCGCTGGCACAAGAAGGCGAAGCGTGCGATCGCGGTCGCGTCATTGCCCAAATCACGGGCCCACTGGATGCGCTGCTGACGGGAGAGCGGGTGGCGCTGAACCTGGCCATGCGGCTGAGCGGCATCGCCACGCTGACGAGTCAGTACGTCGCGCAAATTGCCGACTTGCCTGCCCAACTGGTGGACACCCGCAAAACCACGCCCGGCCTGCGAATTTTGGAGAAGTACGCCGTTCAGGTCGGCGGCGCAGTGAACCATCGCCTGGGGCTGGACGATGGCGTGATGATCAAAGACAACCACATTGCGGCAGCAGGGAGCATTGCAGCGGCGATCGCCCTTGTGCGGGCCCGCATTCCTTATCCGCTGACGGTCGAAGTGGAAACCGAAACCCTGGAGCAGGTTGCCGAAGCCCTCGAGCACGGCGCAGACATTATCATGCTGGACAACATGCCCGTAGAACGGATGACGGAGGCAGTGCGGATGATTCGCCGCACGAACCCGCGCATCAAAATCGAAGCATCGGGCAACATTACGTTGCAGACCATCCGGGCGATCGCCGAAACTGGCGTAGACTACCTTTCTAGCAGCGCCCCCATCACCCGCTCCACCTGGCTCGATCTCAGTATGCGGATTCAGGTAGGCTAAGCGATCTCGCGATTTCCGCAAACCGATCCGTCCGTAAAACACGCCCTCCTGGTTACGGAAAACCTCCCCTGCGCTCCGGTGATTCTCGCCAGCAAAAACGGTAGGATGTAGCTGTCGCAAGGTGAAACGACATGCAAAGCTCAGATAATTCAGATAAGCGAAGAATTCTTTCAGCCCTGTGTCATGGGTCGATTTTTATCAACGCCCTAGTTGTTTCTATCGGCATTCCCATTGCCATCCTGCTCGTTTCAGACGATCCAGTGGTCAAGGAGAATGCCAAAGAAGCCATTAACTTCCACATCAATATGTGGCTATGGTGGCTAGTTGTGGGGGTGCTTTCTATCGTTTTGGTCGGCTTTCTCCTGTTCCCGATCCTGGGGCTGGTCAACCTGATTCTGCCTATCTTGGCAATTTTAGCCTGCCTCAGCAATCCTGAAACGCGCTACCGCTACCCGTTCATCCTCCGCCTAGTGTAAGCTTGGCCAGTCCAAGTTTGCAGACTTCCAGGACGCGGAATGCTGGTCAGCCACGGTCACCAATTTATTTACACGAAAACGCTGAAAACGGCGAGTACCTCTGTGGAGGCTTACTTTGAGCCGTTTTGTGTAGAAGAGGGCGCGGCGAACCTGGCCCGCGTGCGTGAGGAATCCGTGTCGGCGGCGGGCATTGTGGGCTATCGCGGGCCGGGCAAGCCGGAGGGCTGCCGCTGGTGGAACCACATGCCCGCTGCCCAGATTCGGGAACAGTTGGGTGAAGACCTCTGGACACGCTATTTCAAGTTTTGCGTCATTCGCAATCCTTACGAAAAGGCGATTTCAGCCTTTTACTTTGGGCGATCGCACACTCCGTCCACACCCGATTCATCCCGCAGCGATGCCGCCGCCTTTGAGCATTGGCTGATCGCGCACGGCCCGCCCATCGACCGCAACAAGTATTTGATCGACGGGCAGTTTTGTCTGGATGAGGTGATTCGCTACGAATCTCTGGCGGCGGATTTAGAGCGCATCTGCGCCAAGCTGGGAGTGCCGTGGAATCCGGAGGCGCTGCCTCATCTCAAAACGGGAACTCGACCCAAAGTGGCGATCGCCCAATCTCTTTATACCGATACATCCCGGCAACTGGTCGAAGCCGCCTACGCATTTGAGCTAGATTACTTCGGCTACCAGTTTCCAGACGCTTGAGCGCTGGCTAAGACCCTCGCTAAAGTCTTCCCTGAAAACCCGTTGGCTAAAACACATCCGCCGGGTCAGCGGTAATTGCCTTATTTACCGACACCAGCCCCGACAGCACACACATCATCACCGCCAGTCCCAGCACCAACACCGCCCGCTCTAGATCCATGCGAACGGGCAATCCCCCAGCCGTTGCCCGGATGGTTAGCTCATACAGCATCAGAGAAATGATGAATCCCGGAATGTAGCCCAGCACGGCCAGAATCACCGATTCTTGAATGACCGTAATAAACAAAAAGCGATTGCTGTAGCCCATCGCCTTGAGCGTGGCATACTGCTTGAGATGATCGGAAATTTCTGTGTAGAGGATCTGATACACAATCACTGTGCCCACAATGCAGGACACTGCCACGCCCATGCCAAAGATAAAGCCCGTCGAGGTTGCGCCAATCCAATAGTCGCGATCGCGCTCGATAATTTGCTGCTGAGTAAACACGATCACGTCCTTAGGCAGAATTTCCCGGAGGCGATCGCACACTTGCAGCGGATCAACGCCCTCATCGACCTGAATCAAGCCCAGGTTAATTCGGTTGAGTGGAAACGGGTCAAAATAGCGGCGAAAGTTTTGGTCGCTCATGATCAGCGTCCCATCTGCCGCAAAGCCACCGCCCAGCGTAAACTGTCCGCCAATCGTCGCCCTGCGTCCATCCGCCTCAGTCACCGTCCCCACCGTCTGCGGGCCATACTCCGGCCGCGAAAGCGTGTCAATCAGCACTGTATCAAATCGCCGCAGCGCCGCCTGGTTTTCCGGCGTTTGCATCTCCGGCATGGTGAAGACGGGATCATTCGGGTTGATGCCATAGACAAACATGGCGCGACTCTGGCGCGTTTCCACATTGCGCCATTGCAAATAACCGACGTACAGCGGCATCACGCGCCGCACCCCTGGCACCCCCGCCGATTGATAAATTCGCTCAATCGGAAACGGCTTGGTGGAGGTAATCTCAAGCGCCTGGGGCGATATCAGAAAAATGTCGGCATTGATGCGGCTGTAGATCATTGCCGCTGTCTCTGCCAGCGAACCCAAAAAACCCAGATTCATGAACACCAAAATGACCGCAAACGCAACTCCGGCGATCGCCACCACGAATCGCGTTTTTTCAGCAGTCAGATTCAGCAGAGCGAGGGGGGTACGCATGGTTTTTCGTTTGCAAGTTTTGCGTGGCATCGCAACACCACAGCATCCGCTTATCTCACATCAATCCGCACATCAACCTGCAAATTTGTCAGCGCTTCCACGGGGCGGCTGTCGTCCAGTTGCACTTTCACCTCGACCACGCGGGCATCGGCATTGGCGGCGGGGTCATCATCTAGCACGTTATTTTTGAAGACCTGCCAGCCGATTTCTGCCACCCTGCCCGACAGCGTTTCGTCAAAGGCTCCGTTGCGGCTGGTGATGATGGCGGGCTGCCCCACTCTCACTAACCCCACGTCGGTTTCATAGACCTCTGCTACGACAAACATCTGGCTGGTATCGCCCATATCCAGCACGCTGCCGTCTTGCCCGATTGCCTCACCAGCCAGCGTGAGAATTCGTAAAACGCGGCCGGACTGGGGAGCGCGAATAATGGTGCGCTCTAGCTGCGCTTCGGCCAGGTTCAGGTTTTGGCGGGCCGATTCGACGGCAACTTGCACCTGGCTCAGGGGCAGGTTCGCTTCCTGGGCCTGCACGGTCGCCTGGGCACTCCGCAGCGAGGCTTGCAGGTCAGCCTCCAGGCGCACGAGGTTGGCTCTGGCATTGTTGAGCTTTTCCTCGGCCTGGCGAGCGGTGCTGCGCTGGCGATCGCGCTCCTGCTGAGAAATCGCTCCCTGCGCGTACAAATCTTCAAATCGGCGCAAATCCTGGTTTTTCTGCGCCAAATCTGCCTCCAGCTCTCGCACGAGCGCCTGCTGTGCCTGGAGTTCAAACTGGGCTGGGCTTTGAATCCGTTCCGCCTGGGATTGAGCCTCGCGCACCTGGGCCTGGGCAAAGGTGGTCGTCGCCCGCAGGCGTTGTTCGGCCTCGGCAAGCTGAGCAGCGGCTACATCCCGCTGGGCCCGTCGTTCGTCATAGCTTTCCAGATAGGCCAGCACCGCGCCCGTTTGCACCATATCCCCCTGGCGAACCTCTAGCCGCTGAATCCGCTCACCCGTGGGCCCGCCCACGCGCACCACTTCGCCACGCGGCTCCAGCCGTCCCAGCGCTACCACTTCGACTCGCGTAGGCGCGGGAACTTCGGTTAGCTCTGCTTCAGACGCAGCGCGACGGGAAGCGACAATCTGAGCCACACCCAACCCCAGCAGCCCCAAAGCCGCAACGCCAGCGGCGATCGCCCAGCCCCAGCCGCGCTGTCCTACCTTGCGCTTTTCACTCACCATAGATTTCCCCAGTCTGGGCGCAAATCCTGACCCATTGGGCATCCTAACGTATTTGCTTGGACGACAGCAGATCCGGTCGGGTGAATTTGCGATCTGACGGTTGTCTAGTGCCCAGCGCTACAGCCAGCGCCCCAGCACCACCCAGCGACGAACCAGGGAACCGAGGGCGATCGCCCCAACCGACACCAGCCAGAACGTGAAGGTGGAGGAGCCATCTACGCCGCTGTTCAGATTCATGCCAAACAGCGCGGCGATCGCCGTCAGCGGCAAAAACACCGCCGCCAGAATATTCAACCGATGCCCTGCGATCAGCGCCTCCGTGGACAGGCGATTTTGCTCCTCTGCTCGCTGGGCAATTTGGTAATCTAGAGCGTTTTTCGTGTTTTCATAGAGCAGATCCAGGCTGCGATCGATTTCGTAGGCCCAGTCGCGCAGGTCAATCAGGTCGCGGTCGTCGGGAACGCCCTCGCGGGCGGCTTGCAGCGTGGCGTGCATATTTTTAGCAGCCAGGCGCAATGGGGCGATCGCCTCCAACAGGTGAAAGTAGTCTTCGGCGCTCTCTGCCTGCCGATAAGCAGTTTGCAATTTTTCCTCGGCAGTGTTGTAATTTTCTAGATGTTTCAGCAGCGGTTGCAGCCCAATGCCGCCGCCGCTGTGTTCCCAGATGCCGTTGGGTTGCCGCCAAAACAGCACCCCGACGCGGGTCTGCTCACCCGCCTCAGGCGCTTTGTGCAAAATCAGCAGCAGGTGCCCGTCTGCCACCATTGCCCGCTGCTTGCCGACACTGCGTTCGCCAAATCGATTTTGAATCGCGGGAGGTAATCGCCACGCAGGAGGAATTTTCATAAGTCTTGCCCTGTTTTATATACAGCATTTTCTTGCAGGGTGAGGCACACGCTGCCCTCACGAGGCAAGGGCTTATTGACCATCCGTGTGCCTCACTAGCTTCAAAAATGCTGTAGCTCAGTTTTTAGCCCCGTTTCTTGCCTAATTTTTGCCCGCTTGCGGCAACCTTTTAGCCACCAATGCACGTCATTACTCCGGAGGAGTCTTGTGTCATCAGAGTCACTGGTATCAAACAAACTGCCATTGATCGCAACTCGCGCCGATCCTCTGCTCGCCAGCCCAGCGATGGGTCGGGCGATCGCCCATTGCAGACCGCCTCGCGAAGAACTGCGAAATGAATGGAAACAGCGTGGAAACAGAGCAGGTGACTCGCGTTCCAACACACATTCCAGAAAACAGACTTACTATATAAGTAACTTGCGTGCCTGCCAGGAAAATCGTTCCCGCCGCCTGTATCAATCCATACGGCCAGCATCTACCAGAAGCAGGTTTCTTGCACGGTCTATATTTAACGGGCATTTTTCTGAATCTCGAAAAGATACTCTAGCCCGTTTTGCTCTGAACTGCTGCTTCCGGGTTCCCTAGTCTTCGCTCAAGGTTTCAGCCTTATTCGTTGGCTCCGGTTTTTGACTTCGATGCAGGGGTTGCAATGCCCCGACTATGACCGCTTCGCTTCAGGCAATTCACTTGTTCAAGCGATGGGTTTCAAAGATTTCAGCTAGAGCATCTTTGATAGCCATCGGCCCAGCACTTAGCCCAAGCTCATCCCCCCGCATGGGCGACACCATTCAGCCAACCAGCCTAACCTGTGGGACATACATGGTGCTACCCATTGAATTTATTGTGATCGGCAAGCCGATTTCGCACCAAACTAAAGACAAGGCTCGTCTGCGCGACTGGAGAGAAAAAGTGCGTCAGAGGGCGATCGCCTGCTGGAATGGCAAAGCCCCGCTGGGCGATTACCTCAAGGTGATCATCACGCACTACTACGACGCGCCCCTGGGCG
Organism: Thermoleptolyngbya sp. C42_A2020_037; assembly: GCF_015272455.1. Lineage (NCBI taxonomy): Bacteria > Bacillati > Cyanobacteriota > Cyanophyceae > Oculatellales > Oculatellaceae > Thermoleptolyngbya > Thermoleptolyngbya sp. C42_A2020_037. The sequence continues at coordinate 2,471 of NZ_JACYLP010000044.1, read as the reverse complement.
ACGAGTCTGGCGTTCCTGACAGTGATAATATAGTAAAACCAGTGCGAGATGCGCTGAACGGGGTGATTTACGTAGACGACTATCAGATTACGGATTTCATCAGCCGCCGCCGAAACTTGAACGCTTCTTTTCGCGTTAAAGGAATGTCTACGGCGCTGGCAGAGGGGTTTTGCCAGGGTGAGGAGTTTTTGCATATCCGGATAGAGGCGGCTCCCGATCCATCTGAGCTAAGCTAGAAAACTAGGTTAGGATTTATTTGCAGTGGCGTTTTCGCGCTATTGTTTTTGCGTTATTCTTTCTGCGTTATTCAGAGTTGCCGTATATGACCCGTCCACCGAATCGGAGTCCGTTAGAGCATCAGCGCCTGCTGAAGCTTGCGCGGGAATACCGCAAGCAGGGATATCAGGTGACTCTTTATCCTGCTCCAGAAGATCTGCCGTCTCCGCTGGCCCATTGTTCGCTGGATCTGGTGGCCAAGCGGGATGAAAAGGCGATCGCCGCCGAAGTCCGCACCCGCGAAAGCCTAACGCTGAACGGCCCCGACGATCTCCGCAAGCTCAGCGAATCCGTTAAAAAAATTCCCGGCTGGGAGTTTGAGCTAGTCATCACCAATCCCCGGAAAAAAACAGCGGAGTAAGCAGGGATGGGGGATGGCGTGACACGCCCCCATTATCCTGCTACCCCAACAACCTCTCCTTTCTCTGCCGAAATCCTTGCTGCCTCTGCCACTGCCAAGGCATAGAGGCTGTCCGCCACCGACACATACAGCGGCTTGCCCTCGGTGAGAAAGTCCAGCACGGCAGCAGTGTCGCGAGCAAACAGGCCCCGGCGACTGCCCAGGTCGAGGGGCTGGGTCTGGTCGTGCAGGATGAGTTCGCCGCTGTCGCCATTGAGGGCGATCGCCCCGGTTTCGCCCTGAATCGTCAGAGTGCGCTCTGCCGCCCACAGCGCTTCCCCTTTGCCGTAGATTACTTCGCCCATCAGCCCGCTGGCAAACCGCAGTTGCGCCGTGCAAACGCAGCTAGTAAAGCAGGGATTGGCGGCATCGGGCTGCCAGTAGCGGGTCTGGCAACTGACCGTCTTCACCGGGCCAAACAGGTTCGTCAGCCGATGCACCCGCGACAGTGCGCCCACCAGCGGAAAGCCAAACTCTGCCATGTCGTAGGTCCACTTGTCGGGAGCGGGATGCTTGGGCGTGAGGTCGCTGTAGCGTAGATAGAACGGCGTGCCGATGGCAGGCAGCGCAGTTTGGATGGCTTCATGGATGCCGCTCAGCAGTTCGATATGTTCCACATGCAGCAGGCGATTTTGAGACGCAGCCAGCGCAGCGAGATCCTTTGCCGTCGCCAAATCCAGCGCCAGCGGATATTCCACGACGACATGCTTGCCTGCTTCTAGCGCGGCTCTGACGACTGCGGCATGTTGCGCGTTGCTAGTAGACACGATCACTAAGTCAATATCTGTCCGCTGCACCAGAGCGCCCCAGTCGTCCGTTGCCCCTACACTGAGCGGCTCTGCCAAAGACTGAGCGCGGGAGAGGTCACGGCTGGCGATCGCCACCAGTTGCGTCCGGGCATCTGCCTGCACTAGCTCAGCACGAGCCTTAGCCGCGTAGCCCGTGCCTACGATCCCCACCCGAATCAGTTGCTCCATAGATGCTTTGCTCTCTCTACTTTGCATCATGCCAGATTGGAGCCAGATCGATGCTAAATCAAAGCTAGATTAACGCTGGGTGAATCTTAGTAAAAGCCAGCATAGAGCATACAGTCCTACCCAAAATCCCGCAAAACTCTATTAAATAAACAAACTGATAAGACGCTTAGGAGCAGGACTTGCAGACCCCTCCATAAAAATTCCAGACGACTGGCTTATCATCACCAAGCTGTTGTAGACGAGTAGACAAGTCATGAAGGTAGTATAGTCATCCTAATCTTTAAACTGCAAAATTAGACAAATCTTTAAAATTTAATTAGATATCAGACTGAAGATTTGTTTTCGGCCAATCGGCTGAAAACAAATCTTGTTTGGCTGATTTCAATTGGAGTAGAGTGAATTTCTCCTTCAATCTGTCAATAATAAAATCAGTTGCATAAGCGCCTAAGATTTAGGTTGAAACACTATCCCTCCTTTGACAGGAAAACTTAAACGTCCTGCATAGGAATACCAGATTTTACCCGGCAATCCAGAAGTGTTGAATTGAGACATAAAACTTTACATTTGACCCTATGAAGCTCCTACGAGTGTCTCAGGCAGCAGATCGTGGCTCCAATGGACGATTGAACAGCGGCGACTCAATTCAAGTTGCAAATAGCGCAACTTATCGAGTAACTGATGACCATAAAACGCTGGAATTTCTATCAATTGAAGAATCAAGTAGGCAATCAATACCATGTAGATTTGTATGGTGACTCCATTGACAGAGGTGTTGAAAGATAGCTCAACATACAAAAAATGGGGGCAGAATGTAGTAT
>NZ_JACYLP010000046.1:0-140395 GCF_015272455.1 Thermoleptolyngbya sp. C42_A2020_037 | reverse complement strand
TTCTTCGTTCTTCGTTCTTCGTTCTTCGTTCTTCGTTCTTCGTTCTTCCCTCTTCGTTCTTCGTTCTTCCTTCTTCCTTCTTCCTTCTTCCTATTGGCGATATATATTGATATTTACATTACAAGCCCCCAGTGGGTTGACGCAAAACGGCATACTGTAGCGCACTTGAAAAACACCTTCTGCACCGGAGGGAACATTAAAGAAAATGGTTTCGTTTCCAAATCGACGACCCCGAGCAAATTGCCGACCTGTGGGGTCGTAGAGTTCTACATCCACATCGCCAAGTGCGGAGCTTACTTCAAGGATGTAGCTTCCTGGTCTATTGATTGTTAATGTTGCCCAATTGGCCTCTCCAGCATAAAGGGGGCGTACTGGCTCCGCTTTTGCCGCAAGCGGGTTCAGCCCTTCCATGAGCGCGATCGCTAGGCACATCAGGGAAACTCGACTGATCAAGCGTTGATCGTTCATAGTGGGGTTCCTATTTTTTGAAAGTATGGAATCAGGAGTTAAGAGGTTGCAGTGAGCAGGACTGGTTTAGCGCAACGGAATCAGCAAACCAAGATATAAAGGGCTGGGGCTTTTTTCGATTGGGGCATCCTGTAGGTTAAGTATTGAACGCAACTGACCACAGAATAGATCCCTGCTGGAAAGCTCCCTTTCCAATCAATGGGGCGATCGCCCAGTTCCAAATCCCCAGGGTGCATCCCACTTTTGTAACCCTCACCCTAAATCCCTCTCCCAGAGCGGGAGAGGGACTTCCGATCCGTCCGGCTCCCCTTCTCTCCGCTTGGGAGAAGGGGCTGGGGGATGAGGGCAAACTTGCAGAATTGGGATGTGCCCAATCCCCACTACCCAATCCCCACTGCCCAATCCCCACTGCCAAATCCCCAATGGGGGATTAAAATGAAACGCAAATACTGCTGAGTTTCCCCGGCATCTATGCCCCGCCCTCGCGCCACGGTTCAAAAACCCCCTGCTGCGGCACACTGGCCCGCAGACACGCAACTGGTCGGCCTGACGCTCCAGCTTCAGCCCTACGCCGACAGCACGCTCTATCCGCAATACACCATTGGGCTTCATGCCTGGTTGCTCGACCAGGTGCGCCAGATGAATCCGGAGTTATCTGCCTATCTGCACGATGGCGAGTCCGAAAAACCCTTTACAATTTCTGCGCTGCAAGGCGTAGAAATTGCCCCCGGCGGCAGCCCAAGGCTCAGGGGCGATCGCCCTTATACCTGGACGATTACGGCACTCTCTCAACCCGTCGTCGCCTGGCTCACAGACTGGCTGCGGCAACCCCCCCAAACCATCGACCTGCGGGGCGCACCGCTCAAAATACTCGACTGGGGGCTGACTGCTCCCTCCCATCCGCCTGTGACCTACAAGCAGTTGTTTGACGTGGCGATTCCGCCCAATCCGGCGATCGCCCTTTCCTTCCGCTCGCCCACCAGCTTTCGCCGCCACAAACATCACTTTCCACTCCCTGTGCCCGTTAACTTATTCCACAGCTACTTGCGCCGCTGGAATGATTTTTCAGAGCTTGAGTATGACCAGGAAGATTTTCTCGACTGGATCGATCAATCGGTGATTATCACCCGCCATCACTTGCAGTCTGTCAAAACGGTCGCAGGCAAGCGGGGCTCGGTGACGGGATTTACCGGAGCGATTGAGATAAGCTTAAGTAAGACAGCGCTAGAAGACTCTGAATATGTGCAGTTGTTTATGGCGCTGGGCCGCCTCGCCCCCTATTGCGGCACTGGGCACAAAACGACCTTTGGGCTGGGGCAAACCCGCCTGGGCTGGTCGCCTGCCGAAACCGAAGCGCCCCAGTCTACCCTGCAAGACCTGCTGGCTCAGCGAATTGCCGCCCTTACTGAGCATTTCCTAACGCAACGTAAGCGCACTGGAGGAGAACGAGCAATGGCGATCGCCGAAACCTGGGCCACCATCCTGGCCCGGCGCGAACTGGGCGAATCGCTGCAAGACATTGCTGAAGACCTGGGGCTGCGCTATGAAACCGCCAAAACCTACGCCAAGCTGGCCCGAAAAGCCGCAGAGGCACTGCCTTAAAGCTTCGTATTGAAGCACTTTACGACAAATCGCCTGAAACCGGATTCTCTAGGTCGGCTGGCTGCAAAATCTTACGCACCCACGCTTCATCTTCGGGGTGCTTTACAGGAAGCCGATTGTGATTGGAGTAGGGAAACTTTGAATGACTGTCGCCCAAAGCAGAAGACTTGTCCGGCGATCTACGTTAAGATTCTTTAAGAGCTTTCTCAGAAGGCTTGCTAGCGTCATTCTAAACGGTGTCCCACGGTATCCCACGGTGTCCCTATGTCAGCAAGTTCCTGGTGGTCTGGTTTATTCGCTTCGGCTCAACCGGCGATCGCCCTCGAAAGCGCCTCGCCTGCTCAGGGGGCCAGGGTTGCGCTCACGGATCTGTGCAAAGAATTTCAGGAAGGCGACGTGACGCGGAAGGTGCTGAATGGCATCAATTTGCAGTTTGAACCGGGAGAATTTGTCGTGCTGCTGGGGCACAGCGGCAGCGGCAAAAGTACGCTGCTGAACCTGATTAGCGGCATCGATCAGCCGTCTGGAGGCACGATTCGCATCAACGACCTGGCCATTACCGAACTGGACGAGAAATCGCGCACCCTGTTTCGGCGCGATCGCATCGGATTCGTCTTTCAGTTTTTCAACCTGATTCCGACGTTGACGGTGCTGGAAAATGTCACCCTGCCGCAGGAGTTGGCGGGCAAGTCGCCGAGCGCGGCGCGTCAGTCGGCGCTTCAGCTTTTGCAGCAGGTGGGGCTGGGCGATCGCCTGGAGACTTATCCAGATAAGTTATCCGGTGGGCAGCAGCAGCGAGTGGCGATCGCCCGCGCCCTGGCCCACGATCCGCAGGTCATTTTGGCGGATGAGCCGACGGGCAACCTAGACGAGGAGACGGGGCAGCAGGTGTTGGAACTGTTACTCAATCTCACCCGCACGAAGGGCAAAACCCTGATCATGGCGACCCACAATCCAGATATTGCTCGCCACGCCGACCGCGTGTTGCGGGTTCAAGACGGGCATCTGATTCCTGTGATTGTGCATCCTGACTTAGCCGAGGAAGTGGTGGCATGACGGCAGTCGTTTCTAACGCACCCCTCTGGCGCTTGGCGTGGCAGCGAATTCAGCAGCGCCCGCTGCAATATCTTCTCTGCATTTTGGGAATTGCCCTTGGCGTTGCCATGATGGTGTCGATCGATCTGGCGAACGGTTCGGCGCAGCGGGCCTTTGCCCTGTCTACCGACGCGATTACGGGACGTGCCACCCACCGCATCGAGGCGATCGCCCCCACGGGCATTCCCGAAACGGTGTATGCTGACCTGCACCGCGTCGCCCCCCGCATTCCCCTCGCACCGATCGTGGAAGGCTACGTGCTGGTGGAAGAGTTGGGCGCTCAGCCGATGCGCTTGGTAGGGGTGGACGTGCTGGCAGAGTCGCCCTTTCGCAATTACTTTGGGGCCGAGGGCGAAAGCCTAGACGCAGCTTCGGTGCAGTTGCTGACCAATCCCCAGGCGATTGTCTTGTCGCAGGATGTGGCGGCTCAGTACGGGGTGGCATTGGGAGGCACGCTGCATCTGGACATCGCCGGCCAGCATCGCGATGTCACTGCGGTTGCCCTCGTCCAGTCCGATGATTCCCTCAACCGCCGCGCCCTCAGCACGCTGCTGTTTGCCGACATCGCCACGGCGCAGGAACTTTTGGGACAGACGGGGCGGCTGAGCTATATCGATGCGATCGCCCCGTTTCCTGCTGAAATCAACGCCATTCAAACCGCCCTGCCTGCTGGCCTGAAGTTGGAAACAGCAGAGGCTCAGAAAAACGCCGTGCAGCAAATGACGGCCGCCTTTGAACTCAATCTTACGGCTCTCAGCCTGCTGGCGCTGGTGGTGGGCATGTTTTTGATTTACAACACCGTTACCTTCAGCGTGGTGCAGCGCCGTCCCCTATTCGGCATTTTGCGCTGCCTTGGCGCGACGCGGGGACAGCTCTTTGCCCTGATTTTGGGCGAAGCGGCGCTGTTTAGCATCGTCGGCTCCCTGCTCGGCGTGGGGCTGGGCATTGTGCTGGGGCGCAGCATCGTGGGGCTAATCACCCAGACGATTAATGATTTTTACTTTGTCGTCTCGGTGCAGCAGGTGACGCTCTCCAACACCACGATCGCCAAGGGGCTAGTGATTGGCGTTGCGGCGGCGCTGTTTGCCTCTGCCCTGCCCGCGCTAGAGGCGATGAACACCACGCCGACGCTCACGTTGCAGCGATCGACCCTGGAGGGCAAGGTGCAAAAGCTGCTGCCGCTGCTGACCCTGGGCTGGGCTGGGTTTTCCCTTGCGGGCGTGGCCCTGCTGCGGTGGTCATCGGGGGGGCTGGTGGCGGCGTTTGCGGGACTCTTTGCCGTGTTGCTAGGGGCTGCGTTGCTGGTTCCGCCTGCCATTGCTCTGCTGATGCGGGGACTGGTGCCAGCGGGCTACCGGCTGTTCGGCGTGGTGGGGCGGCTGGCTCCACGGGATATCTTGCGATCGCTCAGCCGCACCTCCGTGGCGATCGCCGCCCTCATGGTGTCGGTGTCGGTGATTGTCGGTGTGTCGGTGATGATCGGCTCGTTTCGGGGAACAGTGGTGCAATGGCTGGATCAGACGCTTCAGGCAGATATCTACGTGTCGCCGCCCACCACGACGGCCAATCGCGTGCTGGGCAAGCTCGATCCGCAGGTGGTGGAGGCGCTGAGGCACTGGGAAGGACTGCGGTTTGCCGTCAGCTACAACGATGCCGATGTGCGCGTGGTGGACTTTGACCGCACTGCCAAGCTGATTTCCGCCGATGGCGACGTGTCTCAGGGCAAGCGGCCCTACGCCTGGATTCGTCCGGGGCTGGAACCCGACCCCTGGACAGCGCTGAATGCGGGCGAGGGCGCGATTATCTCCGAAGCGCTGATCCGTCGAGAAAACCTGCCCGCGCCGCCGGAGACGATCACGCTGGAAACGCCAGTGGGCGATCGCCCGTTTCCCGTTCTCGCAGTCTTCTACGACTATTCCTCCGATCGCGGCACGATTATTCTGGATGACGACGTTTATCTGAACCTGTGGCAAGACGACCGCATCGCTTCGTTGGGCCTGTTCACCCAGCCCGGTGTCGATGTGGAAGCAATGGTGCAAGATATTCGATCCCACTTTCAGGGGCGACAGGATTTGCTGGTGCAGTCGAACCGCAGCCTGCGGCAGGGGTCGCTGGAAATTTTTGACCGCACCTTTGCCATTACCAGCGCTCTGCAACTGCTGTCGGTGGTCGTTGCCTTTATCGGCGTTCTCAGTACGCTCATGAGCCTGCAACTGGAGCGGACGCGGGAACTGGGCATCCTCCGCGCTACGGGCATGACCCCCAGCCAGTTGGGCCAGCTGACGCTGCTGGAAACGGGGCTGATGGGGACGCTGGCGGGCGTGTTTGCCATGCCGCTGGGTTTTGTCCTCGCCTGGATTTTGATTTATGTGATCAACGTGCGTTCCTTTGGCTGGACGCTGCAAATGGCGCTGGAGGCCCGCTATTTCTGGCAGGCGTGGCTGGTGGCGATCGCCGCTGCTTTACTCGCGGGTCTGTATCCGGCGCTGCGGCTGGGGCGGATGAATATTGCGGCGGCGCTGAGACAGGAGTGATGTTGGGTTTTGGATTTTAGATTTTGGGTTTTGGATCTCGGTTGAGGCTTACGCAGGGGTTGTCGGGGAGGGTTCAGTAGGGCGTTCGGATGAGGATGCGGCGTGGGTTTCGGAAGAATAGGTAGGGGAGAGGTGAAATGCGATCGCGCTTGATTCGGTTTGGCGTACTGCTGGGGTTCTGCGGCGTGTTCCTGGGTACATTCCTGGGTGTGTTCCTTGGGGCTGCATGTCCGGCGATCGCCGCCAATGTCGTTACCTGGCAACCGCTACCCGCAGCCAGTGGAGAATACCGCAAGGCGATCGCCCTACCAGACTGGCACTTTCCTGAAGACTTTGGCCCGCACAATGGCTACCAAACGGAATGGTGGTACTATACGGGCAACCTGGAAACCGAGGAGGGGCGACCGTTTGGCTTTCAGCTAACCTTCTTCCGGCAAGCCATTTCTCCATCCGTGGCAACGGTGGCAGCAGACTCTACGCCATCCCGCTGGCGCACGAATCAAATCTATTCCGCCCATTTCACCGTCAGCGATATTGCGGGCAGCGGCTTTTATGTAGACGAGCGATTTAGCCGCAACGCCATTGGGCTGGCGGGAGCCGAGGCCCTGCCCTACCGCGTCTGGCTCAACAATTGGTCGGCTACTGAGCTAGAACCCGGCGTGGTGCGGCTTCAGGCCCAATCCGAAGAGGTCGCCATTGACCTCACGGTTCAGCAGACCCGTCCGCCTGTGTTGCAGGGCGATCGCGGCCTCAGCATCAAGGGATTGGAGCCGGGGAATGCGTCCTACTACTATTCTCTGGTGCAGCAGCCCACCAGCGGAACCATCACGATTCAGGGCCAAGCCTTTTCGGTACAGGGCAAAACCTGGACGGATCACGAATTCTCCACCAGCGCGTTGACCGCAGGCACGGTCGGCTGGGACTGGTTCTCGATTCAACTGGAGGACGGAGCAGCCCTGATGCTCTACCAGTTGCGCCACGAAGACGGTACGCCCGAAATCACGTCTGCAGGTACGTTTATCTCGGCCTCCGGCGAGACGACCCCTCTGAATCACGACGACTGGACAATCCGCGTCCTCAAAACCTGGACCAGCCCCCGCAGCAACGCAGTTTATCCCGCCCAGTGGCAAATTCGCATTCCCCGACTGGAACTGTTGCTAGAAGGGCGATCGCGCCTCGCAGACCAGGAACTCAACACCTCCACAGCCACCTATTGGGAAGGGGCAACCGCCTTTGAGGGCACCTGGCAAGACCGGCCAATTCGGGGAGAGGGCTATGTAGAACTCACAGGCTACGCCACCCGCCTGGATTCTCTCCTGTCGGAAAGCACGCCCTAACACGCCCTAACGCGCCCTAACGCGCCATACGCATCCGTACAGGCAGCGGCTTCATGACTGAGTAGCAAGCCCGTCGAGGCTGCGCGTTTACCGTAACGTTTTGTATGCAGTCTAACCGTTTGAAAAGAATTCACTGTACACTTTTCCCTAAGTCATACTCATGACGAGTATGACTTGTTGACTTCTTGAAAGTTGTTGAAAGTTGTTGAAAGTCACTGAAAGTCATTGAAAGCCATTGAGCGACTGGGCACAACCATTCATGCCTGGCAGATTTGGCAGACCCAAACGGAGGTGTGAGGACGAATGACTGTCCTGGGGCGGACTCTTTACTCATCTAAGAGGCCGTCTTTACTCATCAATCTCGCAGTCAGGAAGCGTTTAATTGACTTCGAGTTTAGATATTGAACCATGTATCAGTAGGAGTCACTAATGAGCAGTGAAAGCAAATGCCCCTTTATGGGCGGAGTTCAGAAGTTCACGGCGGGTCATGGCACGTCGAATCGAGACTGGTGGCCGAATCAGTTGAACCTGAGCATCCTCCATCAGCACTCCCCCAAGTCAAACCCGATGGGTGAAGCCTTTAACTACGCTGAGGCGTTCAAAAGCCTGGACTATGCTGCCCTAAAAGCCGACCTCTTTGAGCTAATGACCACCTCCCAAGACTGGTGGCCCGCCGACTATGGTCACTATGGTCCCCTGTTCATTCGGATGGCCTGGCACAGCGCCGGAACCTATCGCATCGGCGACGGTCGCGGCGGCGGGGGCACCGGGAGCCAGCGGTTTGCGCCCCTCAATAGCTGGCCCGACAACGCCAACCTCGACAAAGCCCGGATGTTGCTCTGGCCCATCAAGCAGAAGTATGGCGAAAAAATCTCCTGGGCTGACCTGATGATCCTGGCGGGCAACTGCGCCCTGGAATCGATGGGCTTCAAAACGCTGGGCTTTGCAGGCGGACGGGCGGATATTTGGGAACCGGAGGAAGATATTTATTGGGGGTCTGAGGGCGAATGGCTGGGCGACAAGCGCTATACGGGCGATCGCGAACTGGAGAATCCCCTAGCGGCCGTGCAGATGGGTCTGATTTACGTGAATCCAGAGGGCCCAAACGGCAATCCCGATCCCGTGGCTGCGGGACGAGACATTCGCGAAACCTTCGGGCGGATGGCCATGAACGATGAAGAAACCGTAGCGCTCACGGTGGGCGGCCATACCTTCGGCAAATGCCACGGGGCGGCGAGTGCGACGCTAGTAGGGCCGGAACCGGAAGCAGCCAGCATTGAGGAGCAAGGCCTCGGCTGGAAAAACAGCTTTGGCACGGGCGTTGGTGCCCACACCATTACAAGCGGCATCGAAGGAGCCTGGACGACCAACCCCGTGAGATGGGACAACAACTATCTGGAAAATTTGTTCGGCTATGAGTGGGAACTGGTGAAAAGTCCGGCAGGGGCGCATCAGTGGGCCCCGAAAGACGGGGCAGGCGCAGGGACGGTGCCCGATGCCCACGACCCCTCCAAGCGCCACGCCCCCATCATGACCACGGCGGACATGGCGATGAAGATGGACCCGATCTACGAGCCGATCGCGCGGCGCTTCCTGGCCCATCCCGAAGAATTGGAAATGGCCTTTGCTAAGGCCTGGTTTAAGCTGACCCACCGCGATATGGGGCCGCGATCGCGCTACCTAGGCCCCGAAGTTCCCGCCGAAGAGTTCCTCTGGCAAGACCCGATTCCCCCCGCTACCTACGACTTGATTGATCAGCAAGATATCGCTGCACTCAAGGCTAGAATTCTGGCTTCGGGATTGTCAGTGTCGCAACTGGTCACCACGGCTTGGGCCTCGGCATCCACCTTCCGTGGCTCTGACATGCGCGGCGGGGCGAATGGGGCCCGGATTCGCCTGGCCCCACAAAAAGATTGGGAGGTTAACCAGCCTGCCCAATTGGCCACAGTGTTGCAAACCCTGGAAGGCATTCAGCAGGAGTTCAATCGCTCCCAGTCGGGCAACAAGCAGGTTTCGATTGCTGACCTGATCGTTTTGGGGGGCTGTGCTGCCGTCGAGCGGGCGGCCCAGAATGCCGGGTATGACATTACCGTTCCCTTCCAGCCGGGGCGAACCGATGCAACTCAGGAGCAGACCGATGTGGAAGCCTTTGCCCCGCTGGAGCCAACGGCAGACGGATTCCGCAACTACCTCAAAGGAGATCACACCCTGTCGGCAGAGGAACTGCTGGTGGATCGGTCGCAGTTGCTGACCCTCAGCGCCCCTGAGATGACCGTCCTGGTAGGGGGACTGCGGGTATTGGGGGCAAACTTTGGAGGCACCCAGCACGGGGTCTTTACCCAGCGGCGCGAGACGCTGACCAATGATTTCTTCGTGAATCTGCTGGATCTGGGGACGACGTGGAGGGCCGTCTCGGATGCTCAAAACCTGTTTGAAGGGCGCGATCGCAAAACGGGCGAACTCAAGTGGACGGGAACCCGTGTCGATCTGATCTTCGGCTCCAACTCGCAGCTCCGCGCCCTGGCAGAAGTCTATGCTTGTGCAGACTCGCAGCCGCGATTCGTGCGCGACTTTGTGGCCGCGTGGAATAAGGTGATGAATCTGGATCGCTTCGACTTGGCATAGGCGGGGTACAACCGTCGGTGAAGCGCTCTCAAGGCAGGGGCATCATTGAGTGATCCCAGGTTCAGGATTTGTCTATAGGGCAATCTCGAACGGGGTTGAACACCCAAGACGGTCTGAGAATAAAGTGAAACGGCTTCAGGTGGGGATGTCTAGCGTTCCCGCCTGAAGCTTTTAAAGCCTAAAGCTTTCACGCTGTCAGTATCCTCAAGGATTCTGGGCGTTGCTGATCTGGGCGTTGCTGATCTGGACGTTGCTAAGCGCAGATATGAATCGCCCAATCTGATGAATTGCCCACCCTGCGGGAAGCAAGCTACATCCCCAACCCTTCTCCCTGGCCAGGAATCCCAGAGATGGGGCTGGGCAAGCTCGCTGGAGTGGTTTGCTTCAGAGTGGAGGGTCGGCCATGGGTGTCAGTTATCGGGTTTGGATCAGGGCGCTGATTAACTGCTGGATCGCGGGTTGGTGCAGGTCTAGCAGACGGTTGGCCTCTTCTTCTGGGTCAAACTGGGGAGGATACTGGCCATAGCCTGGGTTAATGGCGACTGACCCATCATTGCGGATACCGAGAAATAGGAGAGGGCGGTCAAACCCGTCGGGGTTGAACTGGTTGGGTAACGTTCTGTCATCTACAAAGACCGAGTAGGACAGGTTTGCCGGGTTGGGTTCCATCTCGACAACTCGGATAGTGGTTACAGTGCGCGTGAAAAGATTGGGGTCGGTGTAAAGGTAGCCCATTGTGGCTAGCCGTTGCCCAGGGCGCTGGGTAGCGGGTAGGTTTGTCACGCAGATTTGCCCATTGTTGACCACTTGTCCCCTGCACAGGTCAGGATTGGCAGCAAAATCGATAGGCTGACGGCCAGCCCTTTGGGCAATTAGTAATTGGGGAGTCTGGGCGATCGCCCGCAAAGGCTCTGACAGCACCGCTGAGGTTCCCAGCAAAACAGACCAAACTAAGGCAGACTTCATCGACTTCATCATCGTTTTCTGAATCGTGAGGAACATAGTCGTCATTCACTGGATACTGTGGGCAAGAATATCGTGGGCAGGGAGCAAGATTTTGGCGCAGACTAGGTGTGGGATAGGAGCTTTTTCCAGACTTAGTTCTAGGGGCGTTTAACGGATTCAGGAGGGTCAGAGAGCGTCACCACAGGGTCTTTGCCACGGGCAATTAGGGCAATGCGCTGGCTGGCGGGGTGCAGTAGGCAAATTTGGTCGCGACCAAGCTGGAAGACCAGCCAATCGTCCGGGAGATGCGTAGCGTGGCTGATAGTCCAAACCGCAAAAGGAGTCTCCAGAGCAAAGTGCTGGCTTGCTTCGGTGATGCGGTTGCGCCCAGTTAGACCACCCGCCCCAAAGACGTGGGTGTAGTAATCCCAGTCCGTGTGGGTCGTGAGTTTGGGCACGGGGCCAAAGCGGGACTGGGGTTCGGGGCTGAGGGCATCAAAGGTGGCACGATCGATGGCAACGGGTTCTGTTTCGCCTGAGGTTAGTCGTAGCGCCTGAGCGCCATCGGGACTGAGGTAGTGCAGGCTGTAAGAGAAACTGGGCTGGAGTTGGGCCGCGGGCACGACTCGCGTCTGGCTAATCAGGCTGGTCTGGCTATTGAAACTGTACCAGCCAAACAGGAGTAGGTAGCTGAGGCCGTGGATCAGCAGGGTCGCCTTGAGCGCGGTCTGAATCGACCGCTTGCGCTGGCGCAGCAGTAGCCAGAAGAAGGGATACTCGATGACCAGAGTGAGTAAGAAAGCGAGTAAGGCGGCGATCGCCAGCCAGACCTGCACATTCGCAATGGTGAGTCCCGAATACTGCGACAGGCGATTGGCTAGCAGCAGCGCCCCCGCCCAGGCCGAGGCGTAGTTGGCCACCAGCAGCAATAGGAGCGATCGCCCCCTGGGAGTGCCAAACCACCAGCAGAGTAGCCCCGCTTCTAGATAAGCAATCACCAGGTTGCCGACCACCAAGTGAATCAGACCTGTCCACAGCAGGGCGCTGCCGCCGTTGGCCCACGCGGGGCTGGGGTACAGGGCCAAGGACAGACCGATGCCAACGAGCAGCCTGAGAGCAGCAGCGATTGGCCCGCCCCAGAGTTTCAAGCACTTAAAAGTGGGTGGCATAGAGCGTTTCCTGGCGGCGAATGAGGGCGATTAATTGCGATTGAGATACGTAAACTCTATACCGTTCTCGGCTTGGCAGACGGCTCCTCGATATTGACCACCGATGAGAGTGACACCGCAGGAGCCACGTATCTCTCTCGTTTCGCCACCATACATCAGCCCCACAACACGATAGCTTGAGGCATGATCCAAGCGAAATTCAGAAGCGGCATCAGTGACAAACGAAAAGGGACTGCCGTTAAAGTAGTAGCTAAAGACCAGAGCGCCTTCAGAGTGAACCCTTGCGATTTGAAAGGCTTCACATCTCAGCAGAGTGTTGCCTTGAGCCTGGCAGCGACTAGGCGCATTATCTCGATGAACCACCTGGATATCGCTCGAAGCCGGAGCCGGGCGAGACGCGGGAGGCGCAGAAGGGGCAGAGTTCGCGCTGGGTGGGGCGGGCTGGGGCTGTGGCGGTGAGGTATTCTCGCGATCGCCCCGGTTGCCTCGCGGGAAGGAGGAGTCAATCGTGTTGATTGTATCCGTGACATCTCGAACGGTTTCACGAATGCGCCGGAAGATATTGGCCATCAACACCGGGCTAGATTCGTTGGGGACGGTGGCTCCGCGGACTTGCGTTGCGGCAAGGCTGGGGGAGGTGCTGAGGAGTGAAGCGAGAATCAGGCTGGGAAGTCCCAGCTTGCGAGTAAGATTAGCGCGAATAAGGTAATGAGCAACGGCGTATTGCATGGAAGGCTTCCTTCAGTTTGTAAAGTAAAGTTCAAAGGTGGGGGCTGCAAGTTCTTAGTTCTCAGTGGTCTGAACTCATTCAGCGCTATGGAATTGAGTAGAGTGCCCCAGTCTTATAGCACTGGGGCAGATTAGGGGTTACCAGTGGCGATCGCCATAGAAGGGGCTGATGGGAGCGACCGGCGCTGGGGCAGGCTGAGGGGCAGGACGATTGTCTGGAACCACATAGTAGTCAGGACTGCGCGACGGAGCCGAGCCAGACCCGCCTGAACTCAAGCTATTTGAAAATACCCATATCCAGAAGAGGGCAGCAGCCTGATCCGCTTGCTGTCTCAAAGCTCTCTGCCGAGCTAAATAGGCCTGCTGCTGTTCTGGAGAGAGACTTTCAAAATATCGCCGCCGCCGCTCTGCTTATAGCCGATGTTGTTCAGCGATGCGCTGTTGGCGTTCCTGATTCTGCTGTCTGCGTTCCTGGATCTGCTGCCGCTGCTGTTCTGCTCGTCGCCTGCGTTCCTCTGCCCGTCGTCTGTAGGCTTCAGCCTGCTGCTGCAATCTAATTCGATTGGCCTCACGGGGAGTTTGAGCTAGGAGATAGTGAGTCGAGGCTGGACTCTCCTGGAGATTTTGGACAGGTAGATGAGCGGTGTTGAGCGCTTGCGGGGCTTCCAACGGGTTCGTTACGATGGCTGAGTTGTCTGCGGCCACGTGGGCTGCGCTTGAGGGTTGGGCAGCGGCGAGGCTGGGGGTGCTTCCCAATAGTGAGGTCAGAGCCAAGCCAGGTAAACCCAGCGCAAGGGCGCAGCGACGAGCGCGAGAAATCTGCATAGGGTAAGTCCTCATAAACGGGTGGCATTGCAGTTGTCAGGTCATAGTTCTGGATGGGACGCACTTATTCAGCCAATTTGCGATAACCACTTCTTGAAGGCCGGTCGTGCTAACGAGGAAAAACGTATTCATCCTGGGGAAGGGCGAGGTGGTTCGTAGAAACGAACGCAACGGGGCGCAGTTCCTCAACCTGTAATGCTTTACCGGGTCGATCGCCAATCCCGGATGAATGTGTCTAGCAGACCGGTCAATAGCTCTCTTTCCGCCTGGGAATAACTCATCCCATAACCTAGAGATCCGTATCCTCCCCCGCTGCTGTAGATACCGGCTTCTATGGTGCGGCCATTGAGTTGAACGTTGTGAAACACACTGCCCCGCACACTGATCGCCCCGCCATCGTCGGTACATTCAATGGAGATCACGTATCGCGGGGTGGCCACAGGTTGTCCGCGCGGGTTGGAGACCGCCGGAATGTTGTGGCGGTTGAGGTATTGCACCACCGCCGCTTGCAGTTGCTCTTCGCGACTGCCCAAATGACAGAGTTTCATCACGCGCACAGGCATTTGCGAAATGCCGCGCAGGGGTTCGGCCTGCACGCGGACGGAGGCGATCGCACTGTCCAGAGCGACACCCAGCGTAGACAGGGCAGCACAGGCAGTGAGCAGCGATCGCCGCACGAGCGATCGCCCCATGATGGAGGACGGGGTTGTAGGAATCGGTTGTAGAGCCATGGTCAGGAAAAAAATCGTGGACTACTGGCTCGTTCTAGTTCTGGCAAATAGCGACTAATTCACCCAGCAATGGCCTATAGCCCCAGGGGAAAACTGCAAATCGCCGCGATCGCCTCGGACTGGAGGGCGACCCAATCTGGCGTGGGATTGTCCACCGCAAAGAGGACATGGAGCGCGTCGGCAGGCATGTCTTTTTCGAGGAAATAGGTGGCCTTGGCCTGGGCGATCGCCTCCTGATTGGCTCCCTGCTGCGACAACGCCGTTTCCATATGGGCCAGATCAGCGGCAATTTGATCCCGCTCTTTTCCGGTTGCCATGATGGAGAAGGGCAAACGGTAGAGCAGGTCATCGGTGGGCGTGTCGTAGAAGAGCCACTCGTACTCAGCGCCGGGTTCCAGCGCCAGATTGCCAAAGCGAGTCGTCACGAAGCCACCAGCGTTGGGGGCAGCTCGATCGGTTCCCAGCGTCGGGGGTGCGGGCTGGGTCAGGTCTTTCCAGGCAGGCCGCAGGTGCATTCGGTTCACCTGTCCCTGCATGACAAACATCGGCTGCTGGTGCCAGATCACCTCGCGCCGTCCGGGGGTGACAATGCAAAAGGTGTCGTTGGGGGGGACATCGGGGCCGCGAGAAAGTCCGGGTTCGCCCCGGCTGCGATCTTCTCGCTCGCGCTCAAAAAATTCCACAAAGCGCCGCCATGAACCAGCGCCTTGAGAGTCTGCTTGGGAGGGGTCGGTGGGGTTTGCCAGGGCGATGGAGGGTGACAAGACAGCTAGTCCCACGAACAGACCAGCCCACAAGCTCTGGGGGATTGCTGGGGTTTTAACGAGGTTCATCCGTATTCTCCCGTAGTCTGGGTAAACTATAACCCCACACCACCAGGGATGGCAGCAGCCAGGGCAGCAGTACCCCAGCGCTGATGTAGAGTTGCAGGGACAGCAGCCCGTATCCAGCGGTCGCAGCGCTCAGGCCCACCACAACGAAGCGACGCGGGTAGGGGCGATCGCCCAAATACAGACTTAGGGCCTTGCCGCCTACAGCCGCCAGCAGAATCATCCACAGGTCGGGGATAGGAATGACCAGGCGGTTGGCAAGGCGGTGGTGGGTCATGTAGGCGTGAGCTTCGCCGCCCGTGAAGTGGGTGGCGGGATGCAGGGTGCGATCGCGCCAATAGCGCAGGGCCGGCGGCGGCACCAGGTTGTCGGCTCCATCGGGGGCCAGCCCGGCTGCTTCGTAGCCCCCTGCGGCCACGATCACAATCGCGTCCCTAAAGTCGGGCAACGCTGCGGCATCCTGACGCAGCGACCAGGCCGGAATGGCGGTAAACGCCCGCTCTGGCGGCAAGGACAAATCAAGAATCGGCTGGAGCCAGTGCTGCCAGGCATCGTAGGACAGTTCGGTAAGCGGGTGCAGCGTAGCCCGTGGGGACAGATTCAGGTCGTGGGTTTGCGGGGCGCGGCGAACCTGATCAGCCAGGGGCGGTCCCTGGAGCATGGGCTGTGGCCCGGAGCGCGTCCCGGTGCGTCGCTGTTGACGGAGCCGTTGGGCAACAACAAGCTGGTGGCTAAACGGGCCGGGGCGATCGCTCTGGGGGCGGTAGGGCTGCACCCGTCGCCAGGGCAACCAGGCATCTCCCAGCAGGATGCGGTCTGAGTCAATCACATTAGGATGAGGTGGCAGCCAGCGGCCATTCTGTCGCACCGTGCCAAACACAAACCAGGTTTGCTGCTGGGCGATCGCCCCTGTCAAAACTTCATTCAGTTGGTCATCCTGCCCCGGCTGAGCCAGATCGAGCAGGTAGTCGATGCCCACGACGGCCACACCTCGATCGACCAGCGCGGCGACAATATCCGCCACCATCACCCGGTTGATTGGGTGGTAAGTGGAAATATCCCACTGGCGGAAGCTTTCGCCGTCGATCTGCACCAGCACCACGGCGGACGGGTCATCGTCTCCCAGTTGCCCAGTGAGGTCCCGATAAACGGCCTGGGCCAGGACCCGCCGATCCAGCAGCCAAGCCTGGGGCGAAACCGGAAATTCTGTCGGTGGCAGCGTTGGTATTAGGCTCACCAGGGCTAGAACTGCAACGGTGCGGGCTTCGTGCCACGCAGGCCGCCAGCGCCGCAGCCGCGATCGCCAATCCTTGGGTTCCAGGCGGTAGGGCACGGAGGTTGGGTGGCGAAACAGCGACGGCACCAGGTAGGCCGAGGGATAGGTGAGGCTTTGCTCGGCCCGGAGACTCTGACAGGCCCCATGCAGCGCCTCCTGCACGTTGTGCCCTTGGGTCAGCCGTTGCAGCAGTTGCACCAAAAACGTCTGGGCGACTTCGTTATGAATCGGTTCCCGCAGGATGGCGACCTGGCTGAGGCCGAGGTTAATTAGCCCCTGGGCAATGTCGAGGCCGCTGCACGAGTTGAAGAGGGCAAACTGGAGACCTTGCTGCTGGGCGGTTTGCAAATAGGGAGTCAGGTCTTTGAGCGTAAGGGTGGTTTGGGGGGCGATCGCCACTTGTCCACCCACCAGGGCCGCCTCATTGCTGTGGCCGGCAAAAAACAGCACATCCCACCCCCGCGGATCGGCGATCGCCTCACACACCCGCTGCTTCAAGGCGATGGGGTCTTCTCCCGGTTGCCAGCCCACATAATGAACCTCCAAGAGCCGCCGCTGAGCATCGAGGGCCTGCCGTTCGCCGCTAAAGTTTAGCCCCGTTTCGTCACCCAAAATTGCCAGCACCCTAGCCTTGCTGCGTCGGCCGGTGGGTCGGTGGGCTGTGGTGGCTCGGATTGTGGCGGGCGATCGCACTATTTGCACTGGCGTACCCAGTTCCCAGGTTTCCCAGGGCAGCCGGGCCAACTCCAGCGGCGTACAGGTGAGAAACAGTTCCGCAACCCCTTGCGCCTGGGCTGCCGTCACAACTTCCTGGCGCAAATCATACAGATCGCCCTGTTTCAGCCAGGTGTGAAACTCCGACAACAGCCGCGCCTCTGCCTGCACCAGTTGGCTATGCCAGTCGATCGCAGGGGCAACCACCTGCCCTGCCCCGCCTGCCCGCCCCCGCAATGCCTGCTTGTAATAGCCCAGATAAGCCCGCTGCCAGGCTGCGTAGAGCGACAGCAGCTCCTCTGGAAAGACCACACTGGCGGTCAGCCGTTGCCCTTCGCCCCAGGACAGGTCAAACAAGCAGCTTTGGTCAATTTTGTGGACGGTGAGACGATACACCATTGCCGTCCTCTCATGCTTCGGGATGAAATACAAAGGGCGGCCAGCTTAAAGTAGACCCATCCGGCAGGGTAACGGAAACCCGGAAGGCTTCCTCCCAGGTGCCGAAAACCTGGGCATAGAGGTGGTTTGCGCCTGAACCCGGAGAAAGGGTGCTATCTGCCAGGATTGTCTCGGCATCGCGCACCACCAGGCGCGTCCCCGGCAAGATCTGTTCACCGGGGGTCGGCCCCAGCACCAACAGCAAACACCATTCCGGCTGGGAGCCTTCCAGATGCGTCCAGGTGAGGGCACAAAGGCGCAGGGGCACGCCCGCCCGCTGCAAATCTGTATAGGCTCCCCGGGCCGTGGCAGGAATCATCACCCCCGCCGGTTCTAGCTGACGTAGCACAGTGGCCAGGGTTTCAGCCGGGCCGTGGCTCGACCGCAGCGCAGGGGACATCGCCAGCGGCGGCAGCAGCGCCCAGGTCAGGGTGCTAGTGACGGTGTTGGATAGCGTATCGAGGCGATCGCCCAGCCAGCGCCACACATTAATCGCCTCCTGGGTTGGGGAAGCGGCTTGGGGCAGTTGACCCACTGTTTCCAACTGGGCCGGGTCGAGGCAGTTGAGATAAAGCAGAATTTCCTCAGGAGCCGTGTCGAAGGAGGCTACGGGGATGAGGGATGTGCCGTTGGGGTGTCGAAGGAGCGCGTCTTGCTGGGCCAGCAGGCGATCGCGCCGCAGCCCACCCAGAATCGTCACCTGATCGACCTCTTCTCGCACCTCCACCAGCAGATATAGGTGAGCAAACCCCTGGCCATCCTCCAGCGTGGATTGGGGAATGGGCACCTGGCCATCGCTGAGGGTTCCCTGGGGCACAATGCAGAGGCGAAACCCATTCACCGTTCCCTGCACATTCAAACCCGGCGGCTGGGCGGGGTCGTAGGTCAGCGTCAAGCCTGACACGCCGTCTTCAAGCCACTGCTGCACCCCCCCCAGCGCCAGCGCTCGCAAAAACGTCATCCACTGCTGCTCTGGAGGCACCTGCTGGCAAATCTGCGCTGCCCAGTCCACCGCAGCAGGAGACAGGGCCACCGTGGTCGGTTGCAGCGGTTCAAACGCATAGTCTGAGAGTTCGGTGGAATGGCGCATGGGGTGCAGGCTCGGAGAGGGGATGGAGACAAAGGGAATAGAGGCTATTATCCGTGGGTTCATGGGGTTTGACCTGTCATAAAAGCATGGATTTCGGCACAGAGGCGATCGGCAAATCGACTTTTGACCTTGCGGGGTTTGGGAGATTGGGCCTCGGCGGCGGCATCGGCCATCAGGGTGTCTACCTGTTCAGACAGAACGGCTTCTAGGGTGGCATCGAGGTCTCGAAGACGATCGGCAGACACCAACTCTGCTGCTTCCTGCCGCACCGCTGCGGTGAGTTGGGGAATCAGGAGATGGCGCACGTCCGCTCGCAGCCGTTTCAGATTTAGCAGGCGCGTGACCTGCACTTGAGAGGTCAGCCCGATGCGGGGCGCAATTTGGGTCATGGAGACTCCCTCGCAGAGGCGCAGGTACAGCCCCTGGACATAGGGCCGATCTTGGGGCGGGGTGCGACGGCTAAAGCGGGACACATTCGCGGCGATCGCCGCTGCAATGGTCTGCCCGAGCAATTGATCAAGTACCTGACGATAGCGATGGAGAAATGTGCTGGAGTCGTCTTCGGCTGCCAAACCAGTCTGAGTTCCGCCCAGGCGCTCTAGCTCGCTGTCGTCCTGGGGCTGGTAGATTTGGGGATTGCCACTGCGGGCGTGGATGCGGTACTGGCGCAGTTGGCTGGCCAGGTGTTTGAGTTGGGCTTTGACCGCTTTGGGGCTGAGGGACGGCATCATTTCCTGGAGTTGGGCAGGGGTCGGTTCAGGGCAGCGTCCGGTTTGCCCGGCCTGCCGCTGGCGAATGCGATCGCGCTGATACACTGCCTGATAGCGTTCCAATAGCGTTACCGCCTGATCAATCTCAAAGGCACTACAAAGGTGATACTCTCCCAAAATTCGCCGCGCCCGATCCAAATCTGTGTCATTCAGAATGGCCCAGTCGCTCGCCAGGTAGATGCCCTTTTCCAGCAGCAGGCGCGTCAGGGCCGGGTGGCTCTTGGTCAGCAGGCTGCACCAGGTGCCCAGGCTGGCTTTGGTCGAGTCGAAGCTGGTGAGGATCTCCAGGCTGAGGGGGCGATAGGTGGGTTCGGCATGGCCATTGTCATCCAGCACCAGCGGAAACAAATCGGCTGCGGCAAACCCGTGGCGATCGCCATAGCGCCGGGCCAAGCCGACACAGCTATTGCGAATTTGGTGCGAGATCCAGCAGCGCAGGCTCATCTGGGCCAACTCAGAACCTTCGCCCTGCCCCTGCCACACCCCCAGTAAAGTCTTTTGCAGCTTGCGGTCTGTCCCTTCCGACCCGAGCAATGTATCAGGATAGGTGTCCTCTAGCCAGGTTTTCACCGTGGAGATTTCGATGGGTTGGGGCTGGCCCGTGCTGGTCAGCCGCATGAGTTGCCAATAGCGAAAAACGTTATCCATGAATCTGGTGACCGTTCAGCAGCGTTTCAATCCGATATGTACAGCGTTTTTGAAGCGAGTGAGGGACGCGAACAGTCAAGAAGCCCTCGCCTCGTCAAGGCAGCGCGTGCCTCATCCTGCCAGAAAAGGCTGTATGCCACCCGATAAAGGCGACCCCGACTTAACCGTAGCAATAGCCCACCAGTGGACTTTGCTCTGAGGACGTATGCCGCAGTTCCTTCTAAATCTCCCTCAAGCAGTGAAAAGGGGGACTTTTACCCCAGTTCCCTCCTAACTCAAAGGGGATTCGGGGAATCAGCTTGAATCCTTAGGGCTATAGTTCTCTGAACTCAGCACCTATTCAGTCATCTTCAGTCATTTAGAGTGGCTCCGTTGCAGTCCACTGACCCGAAAGGAAAAAAGCAGCCCAGTGGTAGGGATGGCGATGGGCTGGATTTTCTAGAGCGGCAAGTTGTATCTGACGCAGGGCCTCGCTGCGCCCAGTTCCTTGGGCTAGGCGTTCGTAATATTGCTGCATGAGGTCAGCGGTGCGGCGATCGCCCACCTGCCACAGGCTCATCAGCAGGCTTTCGGCCCCCGCCAGCACAAACGCCCGCCGCAACCCGTAAACCCCTTCGCCATCGGCCACATCCCCCAGGCCGGTTTCGCAGGCGCTCAGCACCACCAGGCGCGTCCCCCGCAGGCTCAGACTGGCCACCTCCAGGGCCGTGAGTACGCCATCTTCGCCATCGCTCTCCCGCTGGTTAAAGCCGGCCAGGGCCAGCCCCGACCGCAGCAGCGGATTTTCGACCCGATTGGCGCTCTGGGGCAAGGTTCCAACCCCCGTTTCTGGTGGGGAAATGGGGACATCCGGCAAAAAGAATCCGTGGGTGGCTAGGTGCAAAATGCTCGGCCCCTGCACCTGCTTGAGGGCGTTTTCTGTGGCTCTGGCTTCCGTCAGCATCACCGCTTTTTCGCCCAGCCAGGGACGAATCGCTGCCACTTCCAGGGCGCTGCCCGCCAGCGGCCTAAACCGCAGACTGCCCATATCGGGCGATCGCGCTCCTCCGCGACTGGCAGAGGCCACCTGAATCACGCCCTGGGCATCGGCGGTGTCGAAGTCTGGATTCGCCAACACCACCGGCGGCTGCTGCGGGGGAGCCGTGGGTTGTTGCCGCAGCAGGTCGCGCCCGCTAGTGAGATAGGTCAGGGTGTAGGTTTCAATCAGGTAGCGATTTTGCCCGTCCACCAGCGCCGCAAAGGGCACCAGATTAAGCTGGCTATCGGGAGAAATCAGCACATGGCTGGCGTTCCCCAAGTGGGCCTGAACAGGTGCAAAAATCAGTTGATAAAGCGTCTGGGCAACAGGTTTCAACTGTTCAGGTTCATAGCAGGGCGTGGCCCGTCGCTCTCCGCAGCGCAAAAATTCCAGGAATCTTTGAATTTGTCCATCGATGGCGGCTGCATCCCCTAGGTCAGCCCAGCGCACGTCCCCAGACGGCAGCAGCACATAGGCCGCATAGCGGGGGTCGCCAAATCCTCTGTCGCTCCAGTTCCTCAGGTTGCTAGCTGGCTTTTGCCCCAGGGGATTGCGGGGGTCAAAGGGGCGGTAGCGCACATACTCCACCAACGCGCCGTCGGCCGGCAGGCGGGCCTGAATGTCTGCCAAGTTCACCAACGGTGCATCCCCAGCCAGGGCCGCGCTGCGACGGGCTAGCACCGCTTCGATCTCATCGATTTGGCTCCGCAGCGTCCTCAGTTGGGCTTGCGCTTGTGGGAAAGACCCCTGTTCTGCAAAGGTGATTTCTGCAACCTGCTGCCGCCGCCGATCCAGTTCGGCCAGCAGCCGCTCATCTTCCGGGTTGGGATTCTGCTCCAGCAGCGCCAGGGTGGTGATGCCCGCCTCCAACACCCGCCCCTTGCGGCGGAGCAGCGTCGTCGCCGCCAGCTGAGCCGCAGCTAGGTCGTTTGGCGCGGTTTTTAGATGCAGCGAAATCGCGTGGTTCAGCGTGTTGGCCACCGAGGCGGTATAGCGCTGTCGTGCTGTTTCATTCAGTGTGGCCAGGCGGCGATCAAACTCTTGCTGCTCTAGGGCGATGCCTGCTTGCAAAACCTCCAGCGCAGCCGGGATTTTTCCCTGGGCCTGATATAGACCCGCAAGGTTGTAAAAAATGGGCGCTCGGAAGGCTTGCAGATCGCCGCTATACAAAGTCTCTGCTGCGTCTAGGGCCTGACGGTAGAGGCGTTCGGCCTCGTCGTAGCGCCCCTGGCTATGGTAAGTCAGCGCTCGACCATTGAGCTGGTGTGGATCGCGGGGAGAACGCTCTTCGGGCGCGGTCGGCTGGCCTTCAAAGGCTTCTAAAGCCAAAGCGTCTG
Organism: Thermoleptolyngbya sp. C42_A2020_037; assembly: GCF_015272455.1. Taxonomy (NCBI): domain Bacteria; kingdom Bacillati; phylum Cyanobacteriota; class Cyanophyceae; order Oculatellales; family Oculatellaceae; genus Thermoleptolyngbya; species Thermoleptolyngbya sp. C42_A2020_037. The sequence goes on along the minus strand of NZ_JACYLP010000046.1, from coordinate 118,214 downwards.
CCTCGGCATTGCGGCCTTGGGTGCGATAGATGGTGGACGCTGCCTCCAGGAAAATGGCCCGTTCTGACGGCTGGTTGAAGCGCCTGGCGAGGTCAATCATCTCGATGAGCAGCGGTTCTGCTTCGTCGTAGCGCTGTTGAGTCTGGTAAATCTGAACTAGAAACAGCAATCTTGCGGCGATCGCCCGTTGCGCCACAAAGCCCGCTTCGCCATCCAGCAGCGCAGTCCTTCCTAGCGTTGCCCGTTCCAAAGAAAGCGCCTCTTGATGCAGAGCAACGGCTCGTTCCAAATCCCCCTGCTGATAAGCCATCAAAGCGACGCCGTCGATGGCCTGAATTAAGTGCTGAGGATTGGGGTCACGCTGGGCCCGCAGAATCTCCAGGGCTTCTGCATAGGCGCTGCCCGCATCGGCCCAACGCTCTACCAGGACGTAAGTTGTCGCCAGGGAGATGAGCGGTTCAACCACCTCAGGATGGCGATCGCCCTTCTCAGCCCGCAACCGCGCAATATGCCCCTCCAGGTTTGGGGCTGCTAGGGTATACAGGCTATCCAGGGAATATTCCCCGCCCCTGGGCACCCGATTGTGTTCTCCCCGATAGGTGAGGGCGTTTGTAGCCGTGCCGCTGGCGTTGCCCCACCACACGCGATAGCGCCCCGTGCGGCCCGCCGTCCGAGACCCCACCGTCACCTGATAAGGGCCCGCGTCTTCGAGCGATAGGGAAATCTGAGTTGCTCGACCGCTGGCGGCGGCGATAAACCCCTGCTGGCGGCTAAATACAAAAATGATTAAATCATCGAGATCCTCGCTTGTGACCGCCAGGTTGACCGTCTGCCCCGCCACGCCATCAAACTGGTGCAGGTTGAAATAGCCCCCCGTCAGCGGCATCTGGGGCAATTGGGAAAGCGCTACGCTGGACAGCACAGGCTCAAAGACTTCTAGATAATCGTGACGATTTGCCTGCATGCTGCGGACATCCAGTTGCCCAACCACATTCTGGGGGAGGGTCTGGGCTAGTTGAGCAAGAGCCGCGGGCGCAATCGGTGTGCCTTTTCCTCCGCGAATCAGTAAGCGAGCCATCGTGTGATAGCTTTCGGCTTCTTCATGGCGATCTAGCAAACTCAGCAGCACCGCCACCTGGTTAAATCCGTGGGGAATATTGGGATTAGTCGATGGCAACACCTGTTCCAACACTCGAAGCGCCTGTTTTGCTCGGTCTAGCGCTGCTTCATAGCGCCCCTGGGCATACAGTTGATTCACCTCCTCATACAGCCGTTCGGCATCTGCCAGCGTCGGCGCTGCTGGCGAGCGGGCCACGCGGGGAGCGGTAATCTGTCCGGGCGATCGCCCTGGGGCTGCGGGCACAAACGCAAGTCCTGGCGTTTGTCCACCCAAGAGCCACGTTAGCAGCAGGGCTGCCGTGCGGTTGGGTTGTTTCATAGCTCACCTCGCTGATGCAACAGTTAGGAATGAGTTAGGCACGGAATCTTCCCTGCATAGGCTAAACCATGTGAGAGGCAGTTGTCGCGAAAAACCTGTTAAAAACTCATGCAAATCTGCGTTTTTTAAGGAATTGGCTAAGTTGTTTGGAGTTCCGCCAACTGGCTGACCTGTTGCCGATGTCATCCGCTTTTTCCAAAACTCATAATTTGAATAGTTACACGGGCTGATGCCCTTACTGCTGCGTCGCTGGGGATAGCGCTCCCGGCTGATTCCCGGCAGCATGGGGTTTGTGCGGCCTGCAATGCTGGTCAAATGCTGGTCAATTTTAGAGGAGAATGCTGTGTTAACGGTTGCCATCGGCCATAGCGACGATCCGGATGCGTATGCGGCTGCAAAGGACGTGATTGAGCAGTGTCAGACAAAGCTTCAGGGGCGATCGCCCCAGGTCGGCATCCTGTTTGCAGCGCTCGATTTTGACCACAGCCTGATTCTGGAAACCCTGAGCGCGTCGTTTCCAGAGATGGTCGTCGTCGGCTGCACCACCGATGGTGAATTGTCGTCTGAGCTGGCGTTTCAGCAAGACTCAGTGGTGCTAATGGCGATCGCCTCGGATACTCTCGCCATCGGTGCAGGCGTAGGTTACAGCCTTTCGCAAGATCCTGAAGCGGCGATTCAGCGGGCGATCGCCCAGGCCCGCAGCGGCCTGAACCTCCCTGCCGATGCGGTTCCGTCCCTCTGTCTCACGTTTCCTGAAAGCCTAACCTACGATAGCCCCCTGGTTGTTGCTCATTTGCAAAAAGCGCTGGGCGACTCGGTTCCGCTCTTCGGTGGCTTCGCAGGCGACCAAAGCCAGTTTCAAAAAACCTATCAGTTCTATGGCTCCGAAGTGTTGACGGATGCGATTCCCATCCTGCTGTTTTTTGGAGATCTGAAGCTGGGTCATGGCGTGGCCCACGGCTGGACACCCACGGGCGAAAGAGGAACCATTACCCGCGCTGATGGTCATCTCCTCCAGGAAATTGACCACCGGCCAGCGCTAGAGTTTTATCAGCGCTACATGAACGATTTGTTGCCCTCGACCGAGTTTCCCCTGGCCGTTTGGGAAGAGGGCGCAGATGGCTATTATCTTCGAGCTTCCATCGGCTTTGATTCAGAGACAGGCAGTATTCAGGCTATTCCCCTCTGGCCCCAAAACGCCCAGGTGCAAATTGCCCGAAGCAGCCGGGATGAAATTATTGAAGGCGCACGCACTTCTATGCAGGCGGCCTTGGCCAGCTATCCAGGACAGCGCATCGAGGCCGTGCTTTTGTTTTCCTGCTGTGTGCGTCATACGCTGTTGGGGCTTAGGACTCAGCAAGAATACGCGATGGTGCAGGAAGCACTGCCACAGATGCCAGCAACTGCCGGGTTCTATACCTACGGCGAAATCGCTCCACTGACTCCAAACACTACATCCCGGGCGCATCACTCCACGTTCGTTACCCTGCTGCTAGGAACCGCTTAGATGGATATAGCCCAAAAGCTTGTTGCTGTTCCCTCTGTTGCATCGGCTCAGAATTGCATCAGTTCCACGCCCCTGCGGTCTGTTGAATGTCAGGAGAGTTCCGAACCGACTCCAGCGCAACGGCTGGCGGCGCTAGAGAAGGAGAACCGGATTCTTCGCAAGAAACTGGAACGCTCAGAGCGCGATCGCCAAATCCTTGAAGCCAATATGGATCGCTCTGAAAACCTCATGCGGAATGTGATTGCAGAACTGGAGGCATCGAGGTCTTCTTTGGCGCGGCGCGGGCAAGAACTGGAGCAAACCCTCTCACAGTTGCAGCAGGCGCAAGTTCAACTGATTGAAGCTGAAAAGATGTCGGCGCTGGGAACATTGGTCGCCGGGATTGCTCACGAGATTAACAATCCCATGGGTTTTGTGCATGGCAACGTGAACTACACCCAGACCTATGTCCAGGAACTTCTGCGAGTCATTGCCGCCTATCAGGACGCTTATCCCATCCCAACTCCTGGTATTCAGGCGCTGCTGGAGGAGATCGATCTGGAGTTTTTACAGCAGGATGTAACCAAGGTGCTGCAATCGATGCAGATGGGCACCAAGCGGATCAGCGATATCGTGCGATCGCTCCGCACGTTTTCGCGCCTCGACGAAGCCGACTTTAAAGACGCAGACCTGCATGAGGGCTTAGAAAGCACCCTGATGATTCTGCAACATCGGCTCAAGGCCTGCGGCGACCTGCCCGAAATCGAAATCATCAAAGACTTTGAGCCGTTGCCATTGGTTGAATGTTATCCGGGTAAGTTAAATCAAGTGTTTATGAACCTGCTGACCAACGCCATTGATGCGGTGCAGGAGCGGTATCGCCAATTGGAAGGGCCAAAGCCAACGCCACAAATCACGCTGAAAACCCGCCAAATCGGCGACTCCGTGGCGATTCATGTGATTGACAATGGGATTGGTATTGCAGAGGGCCATCTCCCCCGTTTATTCAATCCCTTTTTTACGACCAAACCCGTTGGGCAGGGCGTGGGGTTGGGGCTGTCGATTAGCTACCAGATTGTCACCGACCAGCATCATGGTCAGCTTGTGTGTCGTTCTAAGCTGAATGAAGGCACAGAGTTCATAATCCAAATTCCTCGCCGCCAGAGCCATCCAGTCGCCACAAACCTGCCCGGACGGTAATGCAGAAGCGCGATCGCCTCCAGCCCTGTCGATTCTCGATTTTAGATTTGCGATTTTAGATTTGCAATTTTAAATTGTCAGTCAAGCGTCTGTGGAGAATGGATGCTATTTCCCAGTCATCCCAGAGAAATGCGATGATCGAGGCAAGTCCCTGATGTTGCCCTCTCCTGCATGAACGCCTGGCTAAACATTCCCCTGATCTTACTCATCCTTAGTGGGCTGATGCTGGCGCTGCGACGCTGGCAGCGGACGGCGCGGCCCAATCCAGAACTGGTGCGGAAGCTCTTGCACATTCCAATGGGAATGGTGACGCTGACGTTTCCCTGGCTCTTTGAGTCGGTTTGGCAGGTGGCGGTGTTGGGCGGACTGGCGATCGCCTGGCTGATGACCCTGCGGCTCTATCGACCGCTGGCGCAAGGGTTGGGGTCGGTGCTGGGGGGCGTGGGACGGCGATCGCTCGGCGAGGTCTATTTTCCGCTGTCGGTGGTGATCTTGTTTGCCCTCACGCCGGGCCAGCCGTTGCTTTACGTCATTCCAATTTTGATCCTGGCGCTGGCAGACGCGGCGGCGGCGCTGGTGGGGACGCGCTATGGACAGATGCGCTACGTCGCCACTGAGGGCTACAAAAGCACCGAAGGATCGCTCAGCTTCTTTATGGCGACGTTTTTTAGCGTGCATGTGCCGCTGCTGCTATTTAGCGAGGCGGGGCGACCCGAATCGCTGCTGATTGCCACAATCTTGGGGCTACTGGTGATGCTAATCGAGGCGATCGCCTGGCAGGGACTTGACAATCTGTTCATTCCGCTGGGCAGCTTTTTGCTGTTGCAAACCCACCTGGCAATGGATACGCCCGCCCTAGTGACGCGGCTGGTTGTGCTGGGCGCACTGATCGGGTTTCTCTGGCTGTGGCGCAGTCACACAACACTCAACGATGGGGCGCTGCTGGGGGCGGCGCTGGTGGGCTATTTTTGCTGGTCGGTTGGCGGCTGGCCCTGGCTGCTGGCTCCGCTGACGCTGGTGTTGTGTTATCCATTGCTGATTTATCGTCCCACCGCACAACAGCCCCTCAGCCCCGCCGAAAAAGCCGTCATGATCTGGCAGCCTACGGAGCATGATTCAAACGCCTGGACGCGCATTCACAATGTCTATGCCGTACTGAGTGTGGCGGCGGCGGGGCTGGTGTGGCTATTTCTGGCGCAGACCTTTGACCAACCGCAACTGATTTATCCCTATACGCTCGCCTTTGCGGTGAATCTGGCGGTGATTTGTGTGGCGGGGCTATCGCCTGTCCGCTATTGGAGCCGTCGCCATCAGTGGCAGGTCGTGCGACATATTGTGCTGAGCTGGCTGCTGCTGTTTGGGCCGCTGTTGATCCTTCAGGGGGCTTCCACTAGCGCGATCGCCGCTGTGTTGGTGGGTCTGGTGGGCACTGCTCTAGGGGCGATCGCCTTTTATCGCATCCAGCCGCTTTTGCAGCAGCACTGTGCAGAGTCCATGCGCTGGGTCTATCGGGCGCTGTTCACAACGCTGGTATCGTGTTTGGGACTGGGGGCGATCGCCCTTGGCGCGGGCGGGTAGCTGCACAGCGGACAGAGTCTCAATTTTCTTGATGGGAATTTTACGGAATTTCCCAGAACCCCTGACAAAAAGTTTACTGACTTCCCAGTAGGATTTACAGTAAGGCTGAAGTCTGTAGATGAACGTTTGCTGATAAGCATCTATAGATAAACGAGGTAAACGTAGATAAACGTCTAGATAAACGTCTGCCACTGATAGTTGGCGAGGAATCAGTCTAGCGAGCAATCAGTTCGCAGAAACTCTTCGCTATCTTATCTCTCATTGCACTTGAGACGTGCGAAGCCTCAGGCTACTAGATCCAAGCCTTGCCCAGTTCCTGAAACTCTCACGACAAAACCAGGTTAACTCAGTGCTGGACGGGATCATCCAGATCTCGCTGGCTGTCTTTGCTGATGATTCCCCGCTAAGAATCTGAGTTGACTCGGTTTGGCTCCTTTGCTCAACTCCTTCGATGTTGATTGACGGATACCCTTATGCAACCTTCAACCGCCGTACAACTGAGTCAAGTCGCTGGGCAGATCATTGGAATTGGGGCTTTGGGTGTGGCTCTTACTGCCCTGCTGGAACCAACCGTTTCTGCTGTACAATCCTGCAATTTCTACGACTGTTCTGGTGTCGCCGCAAATATCTGCAATTTTGGGTTTTGCCCAGACCCAGGACTGGCAGACTGTTTGTTCGGTCAGTGCAAGGTCGCCACGCCAGATACAGGACATCCTGCTTTACAGTTGCCTGCGAACTCTCAGTCTGACACCCTCCTGAAGGATGCTCCGATAAAGTAAGGATTTGTCGGCGATCGCCCGCCAGATTGTCGATGAACAGTACCTCGGCAGGCTACAGCGTTTTTGAAGCTAGTGAGGCACACGGATAGTCAATAAGCCCTTGCCTCGTGAGGGCAGCATGTGCCTCACGAGGCAAGAAAATGCTGTATCGGTGCGCTATGCATCAGGGCAAAGGGCAGAATTTGTGATGGCATTGCCCATCAAACCCGCATTTGCCCAATTGTTATTTTGCCCAATTGTTATCAGGTGCAGACCGACTGCGTGCGCCTACAGAAAAGGCTTGCTCTGCACAACGCTTGCATCATGGATTGCGTCATGCAGAGTCAAGCCTTTACCTTCCTTGACCTTAATCCCGGTTGAACGCAATCAGCAGGCGCAGAATAAAGACAAACAAATTGATGTAGGTCAAATACATCGACAGCGCCGCAGGCAGATATTGGTCATCGCGATACGTGCGAGGAAGAATGTAGAAATCTACCACTGCCGCCCCTGCGAACAAAAACACGCCAAAGGCAGAAATGCCAATTTCCAGAAAAGTAGGCGTATATACTCCAAACAGAGCCAGCAGCAATTGCCCGACCAAGACGACTAGCAGGGCAATCATGCCAAGCTGAACAGTTCTGGTTAGCGCCATGCCGTCCTGATCCGACAGGTTAGACCCAATCTGCCGCGCCACAATGAACGTTGCGCCGCAGCCCAGGGCGGCCAGCCCAATCCCTGCCACACCGACCCCAGAGGTTCCCAGGGCAACCGCAATCAGCCCCGTCAGCGTGTAGCCCGTCAGCAGGCTGTAGGTCGCCAAAAGGGGCAGCGCCACACCGTTGTTGCCTTTTTCTGCGACACCCCGTGCCACAAAGAAGAGAACCAACTGGGCAATCAGCGCTGCGATGAAAGTCGGCATGAACAGCGCGGGACTGTTTTGCATTACGCCCAGCCCCCCGTAGGTTCCCAGGGCTGTCAGCACCAGCCCGCCTCCGACGTAGGGCAAGGCATTGCGAATCACGTTAGGGCCAACCAAGGCGTGAGTCTGGGCCTTGCGAATGGCATCTCGAAAATTACTGGTGTTGCTCATACGTACTCTGTTAGTCGCTGAAAGGTTGTGAATCGAACCGTTGACGAATGGGGTTAGTTCATTCCAGGTTACTCAAAATTTGGGGATTACGTCCGGCAACTTAAGTATGGAATCGTTAACACAGTTGCAGTCTTTGAGTTAGTGCCTCGATTTTAGGCGATTTGGCGGATGTTAACCGAGGCCGGGCAAGCGCTTTCCCGTAGACTTGCTGCCTCACAAACCGCAGGCAAAGCAGGCGCGTTTTCAGGGAAACTCCGTGTTTACGCTGACATACCAAAGAGGTACGCTGTTCATTCCCGTGAAATAACGATGGTTTCACCCCTCGCCAGTGCGGACAATGAGCCTAAATCTTAGAGAACAGGTACTTCCCAGATGACGGCTACTCAACCTTCTCTCCGTTCCCACAGCATGGAATTGCTGATGGCTTATCAGCAGAACAAGTCGGTGAGCATTCGCAATCAGCTTGTGAAGTTGAATGCTGGTCTAGTTCGCAAAATTGCCCACCGGGTCAGCCATCAGTGTGCAGAGCCTTATGAAGATCTAGAGCAGATTGGCTATCTGGGGCTGATTCGGGCGATCGAGCGGTTTAACCCCAGCCAGGGCTGTGCCTTCAGTTCCTTTGCGGTGCCTTATATTCGTGGTGAGATGCTGCACTTTTTGCGCGATCGCGGCAGTGCAGTGAAAGTTCCCCGCCGCTGGCAAGACCTGCAAAAAGAGGGTCAGCGCGTGCGGGCAGAATTGGTGAAAGATCTGGGCCGCCAGCCGATGGATCAGGAAATTGCGGAACACATGGGCATCTCGGTTCACGAGTGGCGGGAAATCAAGATGGCCGTGCGTAACCGCCTGCCCCTGAGCCTGGATGCGACGGTTCAGCAGGTCGATTCCTCCATCACCCTTGGCGAAACGCTGCCTGATGTGCGTTACCAAGCGCTCCAGCGCCTCGAAGAAGACCGTCAGCAGCTCCAGCGGGCGCTAAACCAACTGGAAGACAAGACCCGTGCGGCGATTGAGTTTGTGTTTTTTAGTGACCTGTCGCGCAAAGAAGTCGCCGAGCGTATCGGCGTTAGCCCGATGACCGTGACGCGCCGCATCCAGCGCGGGCTAGAGCAGATGGTGTCGTTCCTGCAAATGCAGACGATCCAGACGGGTTCCTAAGATTTTTGCATCTTTTGGGTTTGGTTGAGTTCTGTTTTGAAAATCGTCAACAAGCCGTCTCCATGACCAGTCCTTTGGGGCTGGTCATTTGTCATTTATGTTATTCAGATATGTTATTCAGAGATAGGTTGGGTCACTATACGCGGCCAGAGGCCGATCGCCGCTGGAATTGCCCTTGTCCGGCGCGACCGAGCCAGCGATCGCCCTCCACAATCAACTCCCCGCGCAAAAATACCTTCTGCACCTTGCCCAGAATTTCGCGCCCTTCGTAGAGCGAATAGTCTACATTGGAATGCTGGGTGCTGGCGCTGAGGGTGTGGCGCTGGTGGGGGTCGAACAGCACCAGGTCGGCATCGCTGCCAACGGCGATCGTTCCCTTGCGAGGAAACAGTCCAAACATCTTCGCGGGGGCAGTGGCAGTCAACTGCACAAAGCGATTGAGCGAGAGGCGACCTGCATTTACGCCGCCATCGTAAAGCAGGTGCAAGCGGAATTCGACACCGGGCGCACCGTTGGGAATTTTCTCAAAGTCGTCGCGGCCCATCTGCTTAGACTTACGCAGCCCAAAGGGCGACTCGTTGTAGCAGAAGGGGCAGTGGTCGGTGGAAACAATTTGCAGGTCATCGGTTTTCAGACCGCGCCAGAGGGCGTGCTGGCAGGTGTGCGATCGCAGCGGCGGGGTCATTACGTATTTTGCGGCTTCAAACCCAGGGCGATCGTATTCCGACTCGTCCAGGAATAGATAATGCGGGCAGGTTTCGGCGTAGGCGGGAATGCCGCGATCGCGCGCTTCCACTACTGAGTTCAGCGCCTCCTCGGCTGACAGATGCACAAAATACACCGGAACCTCCGCCAGTTCCGCAATCCGGATGCCCCGATGGGTGGCTTCGCCTTCCATGATGCTGGGGCGGGTTAGCATGTGGTATTTAGGCGAGGTGTTGCCCTGCTCCAGCGCTTCCTGGATCAGTGCTTGAATCACGCTGCCATTTTCGGCGTGCAGGTTGATCATGCCGCCGTGGGCCCCGACCTTTCGCATGGCGCGAAAGATGTCTGCATCTTCCACCATCAGCACGCCCGGATAGGCCATGAACATTTTGAAGCTGGATACGCCGTCGTGGTTTACCAAGTCGGGCAGTTCGGCCAGGGCTTCTGGCGTGACGTGGGTAAGGATGATGTGAAAGCTGTAGTCCACGCAGCATTGCGGTTCGGCGGCAGCAAGGCGGCGATCGAGTGCCTGTTTGGGCGTGTCGCCTTGTTTTTGCAGCGCAAAGTCCACAATCGTTGTAGTGCCGCCAAAGGCCGCCGAGCGCGTCCCAGTTTCAAAGGTGTCTACCGTTTGCGCTGCGCCCAGGTCAAATTCCATGTGGGTGTGGACATCGATGCCGCCAGGAAACACGATCAGACCGCTGGCATCGTGAACGGTGGCGCTGTCGATGGAGAGGTCGCGGGCGATCGCCTCAATTCGCCCATCTTTCACCCAAATATCTGCCACGTAGTCATCCACCGCTGTCACAATCCGCCCGCCCTTGATCAGCACCTCAGACCCCACCTCAGACATCGCCGCACTCCTTACAAAAAGGGGCTGATTTAAACTGCTAAAGGCGGGCGCTTTTCGAGCCGTGCCAACCTTGAAACCAGCCCTAGACTCTGAGTTCTACATCATTTCGGGCGATCGCAAGACGGCTTTGCTTAGTTCTTTACGACTCGTAATTTGTCGTTGCAGAGGGGGCGCTGCGGATTTCTGTGGAGGGGAATTGAGCGGAGTGAGATCCGCGGGTGTGAACCGCAAATCTCACTCAACAACGCAGTGTTTCAGTACAGTGTTTCAGTTCAGTGTTTTTGCCCAAAAACCGCTGAATCGGGCTATTGCCCCTGCCCAGACGGGCCAGAACGGCTCATCCCGCGACCCATTGGGCCCGGGCCGGGGCGATCGCCCCGATTTGGGCGCAGGTTTTCAAGCTGCTGGCGCTGTTCCGGGGTGAGGACTGCCTCGCTCTGCGTCCGGGCATTTTCCATAATGGTGCGGATTTGCTGACGCTGGCTATCGGTCAGGTTCAGGTCGGCAAAGGGTTCGGGGCGAGGCCCGCGTCCTGGGCCACCCGGGCCGCCAGGGCCACCGCCCTGTTCCATGCGTTCGCGGCGAAGCTGCTGGCGCTGTTCTGGGGTGAGGTTGGCAAATTCTTCACGGCGGCGCTCCATCTCGGCGCGGCGGGCTTCCATCTGCTGGCGCTGTTCTGCCGTCAACACGGCCTCAATCTGGCGGCGGCTGTTTTCTCGAATGGCTTGCAACTGCTGGCGCTGGGCCTCCGTCAAATTCAGACGCTCCATTGGGCCAGAACGGGGCCCGCCCATGCCGCCCGGAGGATCAGCGATCGCCGCTAGGGGTGCGATCGCCATCACGCCAGCCGCGATGCCAGCCCAAAGAAACGCCTTTCGATTCAGTTTCATAGAACCTCCAAATGGTGTGTCCCCCATGCGACGAGAGTCGCTTAAACGGCTTGGGGGATGAATTAATCCTATGAAGCTGGATGGGGCGATCGCCTCAGGCAAAGGTCACGACCTGAAGCATGACTTTGGTCATAGGGTCGGCTCAATGCTCAAGCAAGGCGATTCCAGCGTTTCGCATCTCCGTTTCGCATCCCTTACTCGACGGCCACTATTCACGAAGGCTGCGTTCACAAAGGCTGTCTTTACAAATGCTACAAAGGGTGCATCCCACTTTTGTAACCCTCACTCTAAATCCCTCGCCCAAAGCGGGAGAGGACTTCCAATCCGGCTCCCCTTCTCCCTATTTTGGGAGAAGGGGCTGGGGGATGAGGGCAAACTTGCAGAACTGGGATGCGCCCGCTACAAATGCTTTTGCCCAACCTTTGGCTCTGTGCCTGCTAGGAGGCGCTGAATGTTTGCCCGGTGGGTAATCAGGACGTAAATGCCTCCGGCGATCGCCAGCAAGAGGTAGGGCAAGGGCTGTCTCAGGGCAATCATCCACAGCGAGGCGGAAATGGCTCCGGCGATCGACCCCAGCGACACGATGCGAAACAGCGTCAGCATCAGCAGAAAAACGGCTGCTACGCCCAGCCCCACCTGCCACGACAGCGCAAACAGCACACCCAGCGCGGTTGCTGCCGACTTGCCGCCCTTGAACCCAATCCACATGGATTTGCTGTGGGCCACAATGGCCACCAGCCCAGACAGCATCACCGCCCAGGGGAGCCAGGTGCCCAGCGGTAGCCCGCTTGGTAAAGGCAGCGCGGCGATGTTGGGCAGGCTATAGACGTAGCGAGTGAGGGCGATCGCCGCCACGCCTTTGAAGATATCGATCAGCAAAACGGCGATCGCCGGGCCGCGCCCCAAAATCCGCAGCACGTTCGTCGCGCCCGTAGACTTGGAGCCATATTGCCGAATGTCGATATCTTTGAGCAGTTTGCCTGCCCAGTAGCCTGTCGGCGTGGCTCCCAGCCAATAGGCCGCCAGCAGCACCAAACCCAACACCAGCCAAGCGTTCATAGTGAGTTACTCTGCGAATTGCCGAGTCATTTGCCCGGTAAAATACCCGGTCAATGATTTAGGAAATTACTCGGTAAATTACTCTGGCAAATTTGTGTTTACGGTTCTGAGCTTATCAGCAGATGGGGCTTCTGGAACGGAGAGCGATCGCCCCAGTTGCGGAGACTGGCGAACCGCAGGGTGCGGCGATGCGGCGAGCGGGCGAACAGCGGACATCGGGGCTGGCGCGGCTGGCGGAACTGCTGTGTCTGGCTCAGGCGCGAGCGGAGCAGTGGGTTTGCCTTGCAGGGCGATCGCCGCTGGGGTCAAGAGCTGCTCTAGCTCGACCTGCTGCTCAAGCTGCTGAGTAGAAGAGAGCAAATTGTCCAAACTCCGCAGCAAATCGCGGACGGTGTTGCGAAATGCCGGATCGCCCGTCAGTTCGTCTAAATCTGCGGTAATCTTTTCTGCATTTTGAAACGTGGCGCGGGCCGAATCTAGCGTTTGCTGGAGCGCCAGCGCATTTTCGGGTGTGCCAATTGCATCCGTCAGGCTCCGCAGTGTCAGCGAGGCGCGGGCCGCATTGTCCGACAGCGCGTTCAGGTTTTGCACAAAGGCGCTATCGTCCACTAGCGGCGTGAGTCGAGTCGTCAGCAGGCGCACCTGGTTGCTGGCTTGCTCCAGGTTAGACAGCGTGCCGCTGATGGCGTAGCGATTGGTTTCCAACAGCGAGTTGACCTGGGCAGCGGTAAGGCCAAGCTGAGTCGCCGCGCCGCCCACTGATGTCGTGGTTCGATTGGCAGACCCCGCCAGGGTTCTCAGTTCCATCTGCACCGACTTTGCGAGTTCAGTCACTTCGCCCGTTAGCGTTGTCACGCCCGCCGCCGCCAGGGAAGAGTTGAAGGTCAGCGCTTTCAAGTTTTCGATCAGTTCTGGATCAGAAAACTGGTTAGACAGGCGAATCGTGGAGCTAATCAGCGCATCGAAGGTGACGCCGACTTCTCCAGGTAGGCGATCGCCATCACAGATAATCTCGCTCCCTGGACAGTCTGCCGCCAGTGGATTGGTCACCACGGTTCCCACAAATTCCTGACGGGGCACAATGTCGATTGCCGTTTCCCCAATCAACCCCGCTTGATTGGTCTGAATTGCCGAATCTCGCGGAATCTTTACCGTTGCAGGTGAAATCTGAATTTCTACCTCCGCAAACTGTGCCCCCGGGCGAATCTTCCGCACCTTGCCCACAATCACGCCGCGATAGCGCACTGGGGAGCCTTCCACCATGCCCACCACGTTCGGAAACTCCACCACGGCGCGATAGCTGCGATTCCCTAGGCTCAGCCCCCGCAGCCACAGCAGCAGACTGCCGAATATACCCAACGCCAGCAGAATCAGTAATCCAACAGAGCCTTCTCGAATGGTTCGCGATCGCATGAGCTTATCCTACAAAGCAGAAAAATCTCCTAACCCGCTTCGCGAAAAACCGGGCATTTACTCGAACCAGAGTACTCTAAATTGGGCAAAACGGGGCGAGGGAAGAGGGAAAGGGAAGAACGAAAACAGAAGAACGAAGAGCGAAGAGGGAAAAGGGAAGAACGAAAACAGAAGAGGGAAGAACGAAGAGGGAAAAGGGAAGAACGAAAACAGAAGAGGGAAGAGCGAAGAGGGAAGAACGAAAACAAAAGAACGAAGAGCGAAGAGGCTTCCATTTTTCGCTTTTCGTTCTTCATTTTTCGTTCTTCATTTTTCGTTCTTCATTTTTCGTTCTTCATTTTTCGTTTTTCGTTCTTCATTTTTCGTTTTTCGTTCTTCATTTTTCGTTTTTCCGTTCCTACCCGCCACTCACCTTTGCCTTATATCCCTGTTTCACCAAGACCTGCATGATCTTTTCGCGGTGATCTCCCTGAATCTCGATTTCCAGGTCTTTCACCGTGCCGCCCGCGCCACACTGGGTTTTCAGCGTTTTTAGCAGTGCTGCCAGCGTTTCGGGCTTGGTCTGAAACCCGCTAATCACCGTCACCGTTTTGCCGCCGCGACCTTTACGCGAGGCCTGCACCCGAATTTGCTGCTGGTTGGGCGGTAGTTCCTGCACAGGGCGCTCAAAAGTTGGATTCTCTGGAGTGCCCGCGCCAAATTCCTGCCAGGCGATTTTATCCTTTGGTGCTTGACCCGTGGATTTTGTATCCTTCTTACGGTTTGAGCTATTCATAATCACTCGATTTAATGGGTCTAAATCTACTACAGCATTTTCTGGCAGGGTGCAGTAAGCGCTGACTTGAAAAGACAGCGGTGTCGCAGGCCCTTGCATACCTCACTCGCTTCAAAAACGCTGTAAAACGGGTTGGTGTCATGGATGTCAATATTCCGCAAAGATTCAGTATTTGTGCTTAGAGAGCTTCCTGAACTCCAAGAAATACAACAGCTTCACAATAAAAACACCGAAAATCTCAGTATTTTCCTAGAGTGTTGTTATATGCTTACAAAAGTTCGAGGGCAGACGCAGGGAGTTCGCAATTAAACAAACTTTAGGTTAAGCTGCCCAAAAATTTTTCTTAATGTGAAAAAACAGTCGGAACCGTGTTCAAGCGGGCGATCGCCCTCCTGGAAAGTCTCTATTTCAGGCGATCGCCCGCTCGACAAACGGTTGGCTTGGGGACACCACTGTTTTGCTGTTGCATAACTTCTTAGCCCGCAGAACTACCTAGGGCAAGGCTCATACACAGGGCAATTTTCGCCCAATTTTAGTGCTGTTGAGCCGTTGACCCATCGTCTACTACTCCCAAAATCATGTCAATTAGCAATAGAGATAACACCCTCAGAGGCGCTCGCAATCTCGGAAGACTGGACAACGGCAGCAGGCGCATCAACGGATACGTCGGCTCTAGAGATTTGGTTGACTTTGCCAAATTCACCCTGGGCGACGTGCGCGAACTCGTTCTCTCGATTGGGCGGATCGCCAACCGAGCCAGCAGCGCCCGCGTCACCCTCCGAGATGCCAGGGGTGCTGTCATCCGCAGTTTCAATGCAGGCCGTAGGAATATCACCTTTCGAGATGAGTTTGCTCCGGGCACCTACTTCATCGGTGTCCAGCGAACTAGGGGCGAAGTGAACTACAAAATTACCGCCGCCGCCCGCCCTGCCGAACCCGGCGAACGCCTCGACACCGCCCGCGATCTCGGAGTTCTGACAGGCACCTTTGTGAGTTCGGAGTTTGTCGGTGCGACAGATCCTTCCGATATTTATAAGTTCACTCTTAATGACATTGCAAACCTGCAAGTGAGAACCAATGGTTCGGACACAGGAACCAAGTTTGAACTCATTCGCGACATTAACGCTAACGGCTTGATCGATAATAATGAGATTCTAGCGACTGATAGCAGCTTTGCTGGCAATTCCGTTGCCAGTCGATCCCTGGACTTGCCTCCTGGTACCTACTTCGTTAGAGTTGAATCTACATCTGTTCGAGCAACCCAGTATCAGCTTGACTTGATACCTACCTTTTTTGGCGGTAATGTATCTCCGGAGCCAGGAAACACATTACCGCTTGCCGCTGATTTGGGTGTCTTCTCTGGTACTCGTGCTTTTAGAGAATATGTTGGCAGGCTCGACGCAGAGGACTTCTATCGATTTACTTTGAATGATCTCTCAAATCTTCAAATTACTGGCACTGCTTCTACTACTCCCGTTCGTTTACAGTTGATTCGAGATGCCAACAATAATGGTTTGATTGATGCTAACGAAGCATTCATTTCTAGAGAGGGATCTGGTGTAAACACTCCTGCCAGAATTAATGTAGATGTGCCCGCGGGTACTTATTTTGTTCGTGTAGACCCTCGATTCAACAGCGTTAACTTTTCTACTTCCTATGAACTGACTTTGGTAGGGACTCCCTATGGAGGTAATGGCTTGCCCGATCCTGGAAACACCTTGTCATCTGCTCGTGATCTAGGTGTACTTTTTGGTACCACTTCCTTAAAAGAGTATGTTGGTGTACTCGATTCAGATGACTTTTATCGATTTACATTGAGCGGGGCTGCCAATTTGCAGGCTAGACTCACTAATTCGTCCGACATCTCCAGCGATCTTGTTCTGATTCGAGACACCAACAACAACGGTCTAATTGACAACAATGAGATTCTAGGCTCTGCTATAGTCGGCTCTTCTGGTACCACTTCGCTCACTAGAGACTTGCAAGCTGGCTCCTATTTCCTCAGAGTAAAACCCAGATTTACAGGTAACTTCTCGACCAACTATCAACTAGATCTGATCCCGACATATGTATAGATGAGAATGCTTTTTTGTATAAGAGCATATCTTGTGAATCAATATCGCCTGAATTGCTGAAGGTAGGTACCCTGAATTAAAGTCTTAGAATTTGCAGAGATCGCTGTGTGTCTTAATGGCTGCACAGCGATTTTTTATCTAGAACCAGAAGAGTGACAATCTAGAAGGGACTCAAAAGCCCACACCCCTAGCCATCTCGCGCCAGTAGCCTGATAATGGGGGCTGTAAGTATTCAAAGCGCTTTTACTACCGTGACTCTGACTCCGCTTCCCATCAACCAAACCTCAGTTCAGCGGCCGGATGCCCTTGGCCGATATGGCAAATTTGGCGGCAAATATGTGCCAGAGACGCTGATGCCCGCGCTGAGTGAGTTGGAGGCGGCGTTTTATCAGTATCGCGACGATGCAGTGTTTTTGGCTGAGTTTCAGGCGCTGCTGAAGGATTACGTCGGTCGCCCCACGCCGCTGTATTTTGCGGAGCGGCTGACCCAGCATTTCGCCCAACCCGATGGCACAGGCCCACAGATTTACCTAAAGCGGGAAGACCTGAACCACACGGGGGCCCACAAAATCAACAACGCCCTGGGACAGGTGCTATTGGCAAAGCGCATGGGCAAGCAGCGGATCATCGCCGAGACGGGGGCAGGGCAGCACGGCGTGGCCACGGCGACGGTGTGTGCGCGGTTTGGGCTGGAGTGCATCATCTACATGGGTGTGCATGACATGGAGCGGCAGGCGCTCAACGTGTTTCGGATGCGGCTGATGGGGGCGGAGGTGCGCCCGGTGGCGGCGGGTACGGGCACGCTGAAGGACGCGACCTCGGAGGCAATCCGCGACTGGGTGACGAATGTGGAAACGACGCACTATATTCTGGGGTCTGTGGCGGGGCCGCACCCCTATCCGATGATTGTGCGCGACTTCCAAGCCATCATTGGGCAGGAAACGCGGCAGCAGGCCCAGGAAAAGTGGGGCGGTTTGCCAGATATCTTGCTGGCCTGCGTGGGCGGCGGCTCCAACGCGATGGGGCTGTTTCATGAGTTTGTGAATGAGCCGTCGGTGCGGTTGATCGGTATTGAGGCGGGCGGCGAAGGGCTGGATTCGGAGAAGCACGCGGCGACGCTGACTCGCGGGCGGGTGGGCGTGCTGCATGGCGCGATGAGCTATTTGCTGCAAGACGAAGATGGGCAGGTGATCGAGCCGCATTCCATTAGCGCGGGGCTGGACTATCCGGGCGTGGGGCCAGAGCATAGCTTTTTGAAGGATTCCGGCCGGGCCGAGTATTACAGCATTACGGACGCGGAGGCGCTGGAGGGGCTGCAACTGCTGTCGCGGTTAGAGGGCATTATTCCGGCGCTAGAAACGGCCCATGCGATCGCCTATCTCAGCAAGCTCTGCCCACAATTGGAAGGCAGCCCCCGCATTGTGATCAACTGCTCCGGCCGCGGCGACAAGGATATGCAGAACGTCGCGAAATACCTGGATTTGCACTAAATACCTGAACCGGGGCTAGAGCATGGCGTTAGACGAGTTTCAGGTATTTGATGAAGATCTGTCGGCGGAGGCGCTGGCGGGGTATTTGACTGCGGAGGCGATCGCCGTTGACACGGAGACAATGGGGCTGCGTCCCTGGCGCGATCGCCTCTGTGTGGTGCAGCTTTGCGATCCTGCGGGGCGCGTGTCGGTCGTTCGCATTCTGCGGGGACAAACCGCCGCCCCCCACCTCCAGCAGTTGCTAGAAGCGCCGCAAATCACCAAGGTCTTTCACTTTGCCCGCTTTGACATGGCGGCGTTTCAGTACCATCTCAACATTGCGGTTCGTCCAGTTTTTTGCACCAAAATTGCCAGCAAGCTGGCCCGCACCTACGCCCCCCGCCACGGCCTCAAGGAGGTGGTGCAGGAGCTAGAGCGGGTGGAACTCGACAAAACGGCCCAAAGCTCTGACTGGGGCAACGCGCTAAACCTGTCGGAGGAGCAACTCCGCTACGCCGCCAATGACGTGCGGTTTCTGCTGAGCATCCGCCAAAAGCTGACCGAGATGCTCCAGCGCGAAGAGCGGTTCGCGTTGGCGGAGTCCTGCTTCCAATGCCTCCCTACCTTCGTCAACCTAGATTTGCTGCATTACGAGGACATTTTTGAACATTGATTGGTAAAATATATCAGTAGCTTTACTGAGTATTGCACCCACTCCCCTCCTAGCCCCTGCTAGCCTCTGCACGATAAGTATTCACCCAAACTCCCCATCGGCCCCACTCTGGGGATAGGATGGAAGTATGATGAATGTCGTCGATGTCCTGGGCACCCCCCACGCCTACGAGCGAACTGCTCCCACCCAAACACCAATCACCCTGGTTTTCATTCACGGCTGGCTGCTAAGCCGCGCCTATTGGCAACCCGTGATTCAGCAGCTTGCGCCAGATTATACCTGCCTGTCTTACGATTTGCGCGGGTTTGGCGATTCGCAGAGGGGACGGGCAACGATGCGTTATCAGCCCAGCGACGCCTCTCCCGCCTCGCCCTATCCTGCCAGCACTTTGAGGCAGTCTGCAAATAGCGGGTCTGGCAGCGTTCCGGGCGGCTTGGCTGCTGTAACGGTTTCGTCGCAGCCTCGGGCGATCGCCCCGCAACCTCGACCGGGCTATACCCCCAGCGACTACGCTTGCGACTTGGAGCAGCTCCTCGAAACCCTGGATATTTCCAACGCCTGGCTGATTGGGCACTCCCTCGGTGGCAGCATTGCGCTGTGGGCCGCAGACCGAATGCCCGATCGGGTGAAGGGCGTGATCTGCGTCAATTCCGGCGGCGGTATTTACCTAAAAGAAGAATTTGAGCGCTTTCGGACCGCAGGGCAGCAATTGGTCAAACTGCGCCCCCGCTGGCTCTGCCACCTGCCGCTGGTGGATCTGATGATGACCTACATGAACGTCGCCCACCCCATCGACCGCGCCTGGGGACGGCAACGCCTGGTAGATTGGGTAAGCGCCGACCCAGCAGCAGCCATCGGCGCACTGCTCGACTCAACGACCGAAGCCGAGGTGCATCGACTGCCGCAGGTGGTCTCCCGCCTGTCGCAGCCAGTCTACTTCATCGCTGGACAAAACGACACCGTGATGGAGCCGCAATATGTGCTGCATCTGGCCAGCTTCCATCGCTTGTTTCAGCAGTGTGGGCAGAATGTGGTTCAGCTTCCCGACTGCGGGCACCTGGCCATGGTTGAACAGACCGACCTAGTGGTAGAACACTTGCAGGCGATTTTGGCGCGGCACGTTGCAGATCAAAGTTTGCAAACGATTGCTGATTAATGGCTGATTAATGGCTGATTAATGGCTGATTCGTTGAGGGCAGATGGCTAATCAGCGCTTGTAAAGGCGACAAACGATCGCCCCCGCAATGTCTTTAGAAAAGGGAACTGTTGTGCCGTCTGCCCTTTGCCGGAGGCGATCGCGACAGTCATACACCTCTACCGGACGCACTACGCCGTCTACGCTCACGGCTGCGCGATATTCCCAAAAGTTCTTGGCGCTGCGCTGGAGGCTCAGCACGCACACCGAATGCCCGTCCACCACTTGGCAAAATATGGGCGCGGCAATGCTGCTCTGCAAGGCTGGCGCTAAAGCCCCTAAACACAATCCCAGCCCCAGTGCCAGCATCCACCCCAACAGTCGCCTTAACCCCCAACATTTTTTCCTCATGGTTTCACGACGTTGTTTCCCGACGGTTCTCAATCCAAACCCCAGAAGTTCTCAATCCAAACCCCAGAAATTCCCAATCCCAAATCCAAAACCTTTAATGATCCACCGTCCCGTATGATCAAGGGCAGAGACGCACGTTAGAAGACCGGGAATGCCAACCATCTGGGAGCTAGATTTCTATTCTCGTCCGGTTTTGGATGAGAAGGGCAAAAAGCTGTGGGAAGTTTTGATCTGCGAAAGCCCGCTGGACGTGAAGCAGTCAGTGGACGGGCTATTTCGCTATTCCACCTTTTTGAGCAACACGGAGGTCAACTCGATCAAGCTGCGGGAATCGGTCGAAGCGGCGATCGCCCAGGCCCCCGCCCCACCCGACAAAATCCGCTTCTTTCGGCGGCAAATGTCGAACATGATCACCAAAGCCTGCGAAGAAGCTGGCATTCCCGCCTACGCCAGCCGCCGCACCCTTGCCCTCAGCCGCTGGCTGGACGAGCGCCTGGCCAGTGTCTACCCAGAAATGCCCAACTATCAGGCCGGCGGCAATCCCTCGGTGCTGCTGCCCAACCCCACGCCCCAGCCCCTCCCGGATGCCCTGATTGGCGAAAAGTGGGCCTTCGTCACGCTGGAGGCAGCAGCCTTTGACGACCTGAGCGAATGGGCGATCGACTTTGGGGAATCGTTTCCGCTGGCGCTAGCCGGACTCGCCCCTGACACAGCTGTTCCGGGTCTGCTGCTGTTTTCCAGCCGCGCTTTGCCCCTTGCTGCCTGGATGTCAGGGCTGGAACTCGCCTACGTGAAATATCTCTCTGAATCCAAGCCGCCCCAACTGCTCTTGGAAACAGGCGGCAGCGACTCCTGGATTTTGGCTACCCTGACGACGGCCGCCCTCCAGCAAGAAGCCGCCCAGTTTGAAACGGCCAAAGCCAAAGCTAGCGGCATCCATTTCATCGCCGTGCAAACCGATCCGCAGGCGGAGGAATTTAAGGGATTCTGGCTGCTGGCGGAGCTGGTGCTGGGCTGAGGCAAGGATGAAAATCTGCTCTCCCCGTCTCCCCGCCTTCCCTCTCTATCGCTCCATTACCACTTTCCCAAAACCCCGCCTATGCCTCCACGTCCGACCTCACCCCTATCCCTGGCAGAACAACTGCTGGAATTGGCGCTGCGGTCTGGGGCCGAGGCGGCAGAGGTGTATGAGTCGCAATCGCTGTCGCGGCCAGTGTTTTTTGAGGCAAATCGGCTGAAGCAGTTGGAAACCTCACAGGCAGAGGGAACTGCGCTGCGGCTGTGGCGAGATGGGCGGCCGGGGCTGGCGGTGGCCTACGGGCCGGTGGATGCAGCCGCGCTGGTGGAGCGGGCGATCGCCCTCAGTCAGCTGAGTGAGCCAGAAATCATCGAACTGGCTCCCGCCCATCCCAAGCAGTATCCCGATTTGGGGGTGGGTGTACCCATCGAACAGCTAGTGGAATGGGGACGAGAGGCGATCGCCCTGGTACGCGAGCAATATCCCGAAGCGCTCTGCACGGCGGACTGGGAGTGCGACGTGGAAACCACGCGGCTGATCAACTCCAACGGGCTGGACTGCGGCTATACCGACACCACCCTAAGCTGCTACATGGCGGCAGAGTGGATTCGCGGCGAAGATTTTCTCAGCGTGGCAGACGGGCAGACCGAGCGCGGCATTCTCGACCCGGTTTCCCTGGCGCAGCAGATTGTGCAGCGGCTGGATTGGGCGCAACGCAACACCGCGCCGCCCGTGGGCAAAGTGCCTGTGCTGTTCACCTCCAAAGCCGCAGATATGCTCTGGGGCACGGTGCAATCTGCCATGAACGGTAAACAGGTGATCGAGCGGGCCTCGCCCTGGAGCGATCGCCTGGGGGAACCCGTGATGGATTCGCGCCTCACGCTGTCTCAGCATCCCGACATCGGCCCCTTTAGCTGCCCCTTCGACGATGAAGGCAGCCCGACCCAGCCCATCACCTTTGTGAAAGAGGGCGCGTTGCAGTTGTTCTACACCGACCGCACCATCGGCCGCGCCCTCAGCAGCGGCACCACGGGCAACGGCTTTCGTCCGGGTTTGGGCAGCTATCCCACGCCGGGCCTGTTTAACCTGATTGTCGAACCGGGCTTTAAGCCGCTGGAAAGCCTGCTGGCGCTTATGCAAGACGGCATTATCGTGGATCAAATGCTGGGCGGCGGCGCAGGCATTTCGGGCGAATTTTCGATCAATGTCGATCTGGGCTATCGAGTGCGGCGCGGTGAGGTGGTGGGCCGCGTCAAAGACACAATGGTTGCGGGGAATGTCTATACGGCGCTGCGAAACCTGATTGAATTGGGCGGCGATGCTGAATGGAATGGCTCTTGCTATACGCCGTCGGTGGTGGTGGGGGGGCTATCGGTGACAGGGCGACTGTAAGGGTGTGGGTTTTGGGGATTTTGGATTTCGGATTTTAGATTTTGGATTTTAGATTGGGAATCAAGGCCTCCTGATATCTCATGGCAACGAGGTCAAAAACGTAAGCGGCACGGAAACACTCGACTTGTTCCATGCCGCTTATGAGATCGCTCTGAAAACAGGCTAAAAACAGGTGAATGAAATGCGAACCCGCGCTATTCCTTGGTCACCACCACTTTGACAACGCCTTCGTTGTCCTCCAGGTGGGTATCCACAAAGAAGGCATCTAGCTTGGCCGGTTCCAGCACTTCCAGGTGCAGCACGTCGTCGTAGCCGTTCAGCGTAGACCAAGTTGCGCCGACGGGAACGCCCGTCTTCTGGTTGATCACCTTGCCGTTGTAGATCCACAGGATGACCCACGGTTCGCCCGGATGGCCGGCTTCGGCTTTGTAGTCAAAGGCTCCTTCCGTGATGCGGATGGCATACTTGCCGGGGGCCAGATCGGTCTTAACCGCGATGTCATTCTGAATGCGGCTGATGTCGGGATCGCTCAGCAGGAGGCAGTTAGCCTTGCTGTCTACCTTCAGGTCGGCGACGGAGGTATAGGTCGGCTGGGTTAAACTGGCGATCGCCGCACCACCCGCCGCTACGCCCCCCAGCACCGCGCCTGCGGCTGGAACCCCATCGGCAAACACCGAAGGAACGCGCACATGCTCCGACCGAGCAGCAGGGAGCCAAGTGCCATCGGCAGTGGTGTAGCCGACTTCGGCCAGATAGTCGCGATCGGGCGTGCTAATAGGCACATGATAATCCTGGTCTAGCTCCGACACGTCATAGGTTTTGACATCGTGGGCCGATTGTTTGTCCAGGTCAATGTTGGTCACGTCATACAGCTTCAGCTTAAAGTCGCGCCCCCCCTTCGCTTTCAGGTCTGCCTTTTGCTCATCAGGCACTTCCCAATAGGCGTAGGCGGTTTTGGAATCGCGGGGGGTTAGCACGATGCGGCCAGTCTTGTCCTTGCCTGCCAGCCCCACCAGCGCTGCCCCTGCGGCCGCCGCGCCCCCTAGCACTGCTGCACCGGGGACACGAGTTGCCTGGATAACTTCGTGGGTTTCGGGCATCGCCGCCACAGGCGCAATATCAGCTGCTTCTACCGGGCAAGCGGGGACGCGCACATGCTCAGAGCGTACTGCGGGAAGCCAGGTGCCGTCGGCAGTGGTGTAGCCCACCTCCACCAAGTAATCGCGATCATCCACGGCAATGGGCAGGTGGCGATCCTGGTCGGTTTCTGCCACGTCAAACATCTGGACGCTGTGCGGCTCCTGACGATTCAGGTCGATGTCTGTCACGTCCAGCAGTTTCAGCTTTAGATCTCGACCGCCCCGACGCTTCAGGTCGGCCTTCTGATCGTCCGTCAGTTCCCAATAGGCATAGGCATCTCGACAGTTGTAAGGCGTTAGCACTACGCGGCTGCTGGGGCGCACCGGGGGCGGCAGGGGCACGGGCGGCGCGGCCACCACGGGCGCAGGCGCAGCTTTGGGACGAGTCAGCCACCACAGCAAGCCGCCCGCGGCCGCTAGCAGCGGCAACAGCCACCAGGGGAAGCCGCCCCGTGCTGGAGCAGTTTCCGCTGGAGCAGCCGCAACAGTTTCCGTGGGAGTCGGGGTCGGTGTGGGGGACGGCGATTCAGCAACCGGGCTGGGCGAAGGCGATGCCGCAGGGCTGGCTGCTGCAAACACTTCCTGACCCGGTGCGGTGGTGGCAAACCCAAGCAGGGCCTCACTGCCGGGGTTCAAATCCTTATAAACGTAGGCGCGAGGCTGGGAGTAGGGATAGCGGGGGTCGTCCGGCAGGGTTTTGTGCATGGGCACGATCTTGACGGCACTGTTGCCAATGGCCTGATCGGCGATCGCATAGCTGATGCCGTTTTCGCCCAGTTCCGCCGTTACGGCTTCGGTGGTGTCTTCTGCAACCTGCACACCGTTCGCCCCGACTGCAATCGGCGCACCTGCAAACACCTCCTTAAAGACATCGTAGGTACTTAGAGCAAGGCGAGTGTCGCTGGAGTCCGGACGATCGACAAACTTAATTGGCAGGTTCGGACCGCCGACTTCTGACCAATTGGTGATTTCACCCTTGAACATCCGAGCGAATTGCTCAAAGGTGAGGTCGCCGTCAAAGGCGCTGTTGGGGCCGACGATAATCGCAATCTTTTCGCGCTCTAGCTTTTCTTCTCGGAAGCCCTTGGCCCGGTCGGCTTCGGTGAGGGGACGGCCGATGGCCGCGATGTCAATATTGCCCGCGTCGAGCGCCTCTAGCGCGGGGATACTGCCGCTTTCGGCCAGTTCTACCCTGGAGCCACCGTACTTGCCCTCAAAGCGACCCTTCAGCCCCTCATTGGGCACCCGCATACTGCTGGAGCCATCTACTCGCACGACGGTATCTGCGGGCAGGGAATCGGGCAGAGTGAAGCGGGGAGCCTGGGCAATGACTTGGGAAATCAGCGTGGGGCGGCGATTCAGCGATGCGGCGATCGCATCTGTGGCGGCGGCTAGCGTCAGCACTGTAGCCGACAGTCGAAGGACAGAAGATTTTAAACGCATGGTTAATCAACCGAAGTAAATGGAGCAAATATTGAGAAACTGTTAGGAAATGCAGGAAACTTTAGAAGAAAACAGCCGTTGAAACTGCGTGTCCTCTTACCAAGGTACGGATCGTACTTTTCGCTACAACTTCGCTCAGCGATTCAACCCGAAATCAACGCTCAGAAAACTGCTCAGTGGACAGGACAGCACTTAGAAAACTCAGAAAACTAGTGCTTGGCAACGGTTAAAAAAAGTTCACCACTGTTGTCCTCCAGATAGGTGTCAAAAAAGAAAGCAGACACGGTAGTCTGCCCCTTGACCTCTAGCGTCACTGCATCTTCGTAGCCGTTTAGCGAGACCCAGGTTGCGCCTACGGAAACCCCTGTGTCTCGATTGGTGAATGGTCCGCCATAAATCCACAGCAGCACCAGAGGCTCACCAGAGTGTCCACTCAGCCCGCGATAGCTAAAGGTTCCACTCTTGATTTTCAGCGTGTAAACACCCGGCTCTAAAACGGTGGAAACCGCAACTTCCTTTTGCAGCTTCTCCATTTGCTCAGGCGTGAAAAAATAGCAGTTCCGCTGACTGTGAACATCCAGTTCGGCGACGACAGTACCCACCATTGCTAACCTCTTGTACTAAAACAGAAACAACTTGAATTCATTCAAAAATGCCAACTGGCAGCTTTACCTAAAGCCATCGAAAAGTGATGAAATCAAGACAATAAATTTTCCTTTTTCAAGCGTGGATTATACGGGCTTATGAACTAAGTGTAAAGTTCATAGACGCTGCGTAAATCGGGTAAAACCTTCCAGTTCACGCAGCGTCTCTTGCGTTTGTTTCACACCCCGACCATCAAACCTGAACCCCTGCTAGTAGGAGACTAGCCAGGAATCGAGATCGAGGATTGCAGTGGGCTGGTGGCAATTTTCCAGATGGACTGGCTGTAGCCGTAAATCGCGCGATCGCTCGAAAAGTAGCCCGCCCGCGCCGCTGTCAGGATGGATTTGCGCGTCCATCCCTCGACATCGCCGTAGGCTGTGGCGACTCGATCTTGGGCGGCTACGTAGGCGGCGTAGTCTGCCAGCACACCGTAGGGATCGCCGTAGAGTAGCCGATCCAGCAGCGGGCGGAACAGGCCGCCGTCGCCATAGGAGAATGCTCCCGACGCAATTTGGTCGATGGCCTGCTTCAGTTCGGGCAGCGACTCGTACAGGTGATAGCGGTTGTGGTCACCTTCATAAAGCGGCAGAGACTCCGCTGCCGTGCGTCCAAACAGGAAGCTGTTTTCTGCACCGACGGCATCTGCCAGCTCCAGGTTGGAGCCGTCCAGCGTGCCCAATAGCAGGCCACCGTTGAGAGCGGCGATCAGATTGCCCGTGGCAGAGGCTTCGGTGCCCGCTGTGGCAATGTACTCCGCCACATCGGCCGCCGGGAAAATCACCTGGCTATTTTTGATGGTGAAGTCTTTGATGAAAACTACCTTGAGGCGATCGCCCACTTCCCCATCCGCATTCACCGTTTCCGCTACCGCGTTGATTAACTTAATCATCAGCTTGGCTGTGGCATAGTCTGGCGCGGCTTTGCCTGCAAACAGCACGGCACGCGGCGTAAAGGCAGCGCCCGGATTCGCCTTAATCCGGTTGTAAAGCGTTACCACATGCAGCAAGTTGAGGTGCTGGCGCTTATGCTCGTGGATTTCGTTCGCTTGCAGGTCAAACAGGCTCATCGGATTCACCGAGAGTCCCCACTGGTGCTGGATCAGCGCTGCGAGCGACTGCTTTGCCGCCAGCTTGGCCTGCCGCCACTGGGCCCGAAACTCTGCGTCTTCGGCATAGGCTTCCAGATCCTTCAGCGTTTCCAGATGTGTGACCCAGCCACTGCTCAGCTTTTGGGTGATCAGGTCGGCTAGGGGCGGGTTGCTTAGCGCCAAGAAGCGGCGCGGCGACACGCCATTGGTCTGGTTGCTAAATTTCTGCGGCATCAGTTCGACAAAATCAGCAAACCTTTGCTTCAGCAACTCGGTATGCTGGGCCGACACGCCGTTGACCGCGTAGCTGCTCAACAGCGCCAGATTCACCAAGCGGAAATGCTTCTCGCCCGCCTCATCCACCAGCGACAAGCGGATCACCTTGCCCTCGTCGCCGGGATACTGTTCGCGTACCGTACCCAAAAATCGGCTGTTGAGATCCAGCAGAATCTCGAAGTGGCGCGGGAACAGCTTTTGCACCGTCGGCAGCGAGTAGTGGTTGGAGTCCAGCGCCTCCGGCAGCAGGCTGTGGTTGGTGTAGGCGAAGGTCTTGCAGGTGATGTCCCAGGCCTGATCCCACTCCAGCCCGTGCCCGTCCATCAGCAGGCGCATCAGTTCGGGAATGGCAATGATTGGGTCAGTGTCGTTAATTTGGATGGTAATCCGCTCTGGCAGGGTGTCGATGCGGCCGCCCGCCTCCAGGTGTCGGCGAATCGCGTCTTGCAGCGAGGCCGATACAAAGAAGAACTGCTGCCGCAGGCGCACTTCCTTGCCGTATTCCTCCATGTCGCTGGGATACAGCACCTTGGACAGGTTTTCATCTGTTTCTGCCTTCCACAGACGCAGCAGGCTGGCCGCGCCAGAGCGATAGCCCGGAATCAGCGTGTCATAGGGGATGGCGCGAATGGCTTCGTCGGGAACCCAGCGCATCCGGTAGCGGCCGTCGGCATCCATATAGGCTTCGCTGCGGCCGCCAAACAGCACGTTCACCGCTGCTTCCGGGCGCTCAATTTCCCAGGGGTTGCCGTTTTTCAGCCATTCGTCCACCACTTCGACCTGCCAGCCGTCGCTGAAGTCCTGGTCGAAAATGCCGAACTCGTAGCGGATGCCATAGCCGATCGCTGGGATGGTGGCCGTGGCTAGCGACTCCAGATAGCAAATCATCAGCCGACCCAGCCCGCCGCGGCCCAGACCAGGTTCTTCTTCCAGCGCGATCAAATCCTCTAGGGTAATGCCCAGTTCTGCCAGCGAGGTTTGGGCTTCCGGCGACAGGCCCATTGCGAGCAGGTTGTTGGCTAAGTGGGGCCCGGGCAGATATTCTGCCGAAAGCTCAATTACCAGGCGATCGCCCAGGGTGGCCCAATCCGTCTCTGGCGTTCTCAGGGCAAGCAGGCGATCGCGCACCACGTAGGACAGCGCCATGTACTTGTCCCAGGGTTCCGCCGTGTCGAGGGTCTTGCCGCAATAGTGCATCAGCGCGTCCAAAAAGGCTTGCTTCAGTGTTCCACCCGCTGGTTCCACAGGCGTTTCTGGAACGGGTTCCGCGACGGGTTCCGCGACGGGTTCAGTCGGGAGGGCGATCGCAGACTCAATAGTTTCCGTGACGGGTTCCGCAACGGATTCCATCACGGATTCCATAATCGGTTCTGCGACGGGTTCGATGACCGTTTCTGTTACCGTGTCAATTACCTCCTCGACTGTTTCCGCCACAGGTTCCGCTACCGATTCCACGATTGGCGCAACGGCTTCTTCAACCGATTCCTTCAGCGCTTCAAAGGAGTCGGCCACGGGCGCTTCGGGAGCGGGCTGCTGCGTTAGCTCAATCACCTCTTCGGTGCTGATCAGTTCTACAATTTCAGGTTCCGTCACCGCAGGCGACTCTGTGGGCGCGGGCGCGATTACCTCCGGCTCTGGCGTGACAATAGGAACAGGGGTATAGCCAGGGCGCACAAAGGTCGGGCGCAGTTCCACGACTTTATTAAACGCGGCCCGGGCATCGTCCTCGCGGCCCATCAGCACCAAGGTTTCGCCCTTGCTGATCCAGGCTTCAGTCAGGTCAGGCTGGAGGGCGATCGCCCGGTCAAAGCTTTCGATGGCAGGCTCTCGACGGCCCAACCCCGCCAAGGCCAGCCCCCGATTCAGCCAGATCTGCGGGTCGTTGGATTCTGCCTCGACGACCTCATCCAGGTAGGGCAGTGCTTCGGCATAGCGGCCACTTTCTACCAGCTTGGAGGCCTGGATAAACAGCGTAGGCACGTCCACCACGCGAGGAGCGACCACAGGCTCCGCAGGAACGACGGGTTCCATCACGGGCTGCGGCGCAACGACGGGTTCTACGGCGACCGTTTCCGTAACCACAGGTTCCACCGTTTCCGTAACTACAGGTTCCACCTGGGTTTCTGCTTTGGGTGCAGGTGGGGAAACCATCGACGACTGCTGTACATCCTGGACCGCCGGGCCGCGCTTGGCCAGCCAGCCCCCTAGCCAGCGGGCCGCCAGCGCCAGCAGCGCCAGAGGCAGCAGCAGCCACAGCCAGCCGGGAAGTCCGCGTCGCTCTGCCACGACGGCATCGTCGGCAGCCTGGGCCACGGTTTCGACCACGGGTTCTGCAACTTTCTTGACTACGCGGCCGGTGGCGATCGCCTTGGCTTCTTCTAGCTTGGCGGCGGCGATCGCCGACTGACCCCTTTCACCCTGAGCCAGTCCCAGAAACGAGGCGATCGCCGTGCTGCCGTCGCGATAGGCATAGCCACGAGGCACAGTATAGGGATAAATCGTGTCTTCAGGCAGGGTTTCTTGCAGCACGCCGATTTTCACCGGGCGGGCTTTGGTTTGGTTGGTGAGTTGGCTGGCGATCGCGTAGCTAATGCCGTCTTTCCCTAGCAGGCGAATCACTTCGGCGGTGTCGTCCTTATCCAGGCGCACCACGTTGTCGCCCAGCGCCACCTCGGTATTCTGCAAAATGCCGTATTTGCCCAGGGCCAAGCGGGTGTCGCTGTCTAGCGGGCGATCGATGAAGCGGATCGGCCCCGGTTCGCCGCCGACCTCTGACCAGTCGGTAATCTCGCCCCGAAAGATTTGGGCAAACTGCTCGACAGTCAGCACGCCGTCAAAGGGATTGTTCTTGCCAACGATAATGGCAATCTTTTCCAGGCTGATGGGAATTTCCTTCAAGCCCTTGAGCTTTTCGGTGCGGGTGAGGGGACGGGCGATCGCCGCTAGGTCAATGTCACCCTCCAGCAGTTTCTC
The DNA here is from genome assembly GCF_015272455.1 of Thermoleptolyngbya sp. C42_A2020_037. Taxonomy (NCBI): domain Bacteria; kingdom Bacillati; phylum Cyanobacteriota; class Cyanophyceae; order Oculatellales; family Oculatellaceae; genus Thermoleptolyngbya; species Thermoleptolyngbya sp. C42_A2020_037. Next base: position 88,075 of record NZ_JACYLP010000046.1, on the reverse strand, counting down.
AATCGCTGCGTCGGTGCCGCTTGCGTCGATGGTGACTTCGCTGCCTGCGACTTCCTGCTCGTAATATTTCTTGAGTGCCTGGTTGATGGGCAGCATCGTGGGCGAACCGTCGATCCGCACATTCAGATCCTCTGCCAGAACGTCTGCCACAGTATCGGGAGTCGCCTGACTCAGCACCACTCCGGCGAGCATCGGGCCAGGCTGAGACGGAGCAGTTTGGGCGATTGCCGCTGGACTAAACAGCAGTGCCGATGCTGCTGTGGCGCAGAGCGCAAGGCAAACCGTTGGGAAAAATCGCTGGGGTCGCATCATCAAAAGTCACCGATAGGATTGGCTCTACGGACAAGCGCTAAGCCGCCTTTCTAAAACAAACTGTTTAAAAAGCACGTTAAGAAGCACGCTCTCTAAAGGCGGGTCGTCAAAGCAGGTGTTGAAGTAATCACCTGCGAGCAGACACTTTTGCCTGGACACCATGCCCGGTGCCAAGCTGCTAAAGATACTCTCAGAAAGTATCGGAAACGGTAAGTTCTGCTGGATACACCTCAACCGAGGGCAGCAACGATGGGGCAGTGAGGCGGCCAGAGCCACAAAAAAGACCGCGCAGGGGCGGCCGTTGCTTTGAATGCCTGAATCTTTCAGATAGGAAACCCTCGCATAGAGGGCTGCTAGGGGGCTGCTAAGGGGGCTGAAAAGAGTCTCCAGTAGCTCCGTCGGGCTATCGAATGCCCTGCCCAGACACGGGTTCAGGCGAAAGAAGACCCGCTTCTGCCTGAATCCCAGCAATCTGGTCGCGCAGCATTTGCGCCATATCCGAGTTTCCCTGCCGTTCGTAGGCGGCGGCGGCTCGCTCATAGGCCGAAACAATGCTACGAGCCTCCTCCGGCTTGAGTCGCATTGCTTCGGCATAGAGCAAGTCGCCGAGTTCTACATAGGCATCGGGATTTTGCGGGTCGGCCCGAATGGCTTCATTAAAGGCGGCGATCGCCCCAGCATAGTCACCCTGCTGGTTCAACTGAACGCCCCGCGAAAATGCCAAATCGTAGGCGGTCGCCACACGCACGTTGACGGTGTAGGTGCCTGCCTGGCCATAGGGCGATCGCGCCAGGATTTTGTATGCGCCGCTGCTGGGCAGAGTCGTTACAATCGTGGGAACGCCGGAACGCCCGTAGTATTCATTGCTGGCAATTTCATCGCCATTGGGGGCAATCAGCGTTACTGCGCCCGTAAAGCCATTGACGCGAAGGGCGATCGCCACGGTTTGCCCGGCTGTCCCCGCAAAGGTGTGCGTCCCCACCAGTGGTTGCAAATTCCCCTCCTGATAGAGAATCCAGCCGTTGGCCAGGGCCCGCTGAAGCGGCAACCCCAGTGATACGCAGCTTAGCCCGGTGGACAGTGCCAGCAACAGCCCCAACCGCTTATATTGAAATCGTCGATTTCTCATAGGAACATCCTTAAATTGACTCGTAGTTAGCTTGAGAGCCTGCCTGGGAACGGATTGGGAATTCGGTCAAAACTCAGTGACCGAAACTCAGTGACCGAAACTCAGTGGGAGCAACGTTAGGGAAACATGGGTTGGAAATTTCTAATCTAGAGAGATGGGTCGCCGCTGAGCGAGATTCAGCCCCAGTTTAGGTTCCAACCGCAATGAGCCAGGAGTGATGAATAGCGTTGAAAGTGCCTGTGAACCTAGCAAGTTGCGCCTTGTCCCTATCTGGGTCTGTGCAACTCTGTGCAACTCTCTGCAACTTTCTATGCGAAACCCGTACAGACCTATGCCAGTCCTTGTGCAGGATTTTCAACGGCGCTCATGATACTAACAAGATTCATTGTTGATGCTGAAAATTCCTTACAATTCTGGAAACTTTTTGTAAGGCGCTCCGCGTTTTCCCCCAGTTGACGATTTGTGAAGCTAGCTTGAGGTGAAGCTAAATCTTCCAATTCAGTCATTGAGGGTTCCTGATGTTGTCCTCCGATCACTCCCTGCTTATAGTGCCCCCTTCTCCCCGCGATTTCGCCATGCTGCCTGTGCTGCCTAAGAAAACTGCGTCCATGTACACCCGCGACCGAGTGCGCCTGGATGCGGATGTCTACTATCCCGATGCAGAGGGGCCGTTTCCGGTGCTGCTGATGCGCCAGCCCTACGGACGGGCGATCGCCTCGACGGTGGTCTATGCCCATCCGTCCTGGTATGCCGCCCACGGCTATATCGTGGTGATTCAGGACGTGCGTGGGCGGGGCACGTCGGAGGGCGAGTTCCACCTGTTTGCCCACGAAATCGAGGACGGAGCCGACACGGTGGAGTGGGCTTCCCAACTTCCCGGCAGTGATGGGCAAGTGGGGATGTACGGCTTTTCTTATCAAGGCATGACCCAACTCTACGCGGCGATCGCCCAGCCCCCTGCCCTCCGCACCATCTGCCCCAGTATGGTCGCCTTTGACCTCTATGCCGACTGGGCCTATGAAGGCGGAGCCTTTTGCTATCAGAACAATCTCAGTTGGGCGCTGCAACTGGCTAGCGAAACCGCCCGTCGCCAGGGCGACCCAGAGGCTTACGAAGCGCTGTATGCAGTTGCCCATGCGCCGTTCAAGGTCGATCCGGTCTGTCCCCGCTCGGAACTGCTAGAGCGACTCGCGCCCGACTCCTTCTATCACGACTGGCTGAGCAACCCCGACCCCACAGCGGACTACTGGCGGCAGCTTTCGCCCAAGACCTATTGGGGCGAGGTGGATTTACCCATGCTGCACATCGGCGGCTGGTTTGATACGCACCTGCGGGGTACGCTGCGGCTCTATCGCTCGATGGCGGCCCGCAGCAGCTATCTCCAGCACCTTTGGGTGGGGCCCTGGGCGCATCTGCCCTGGGGGCGGCGCGTGGGCAGCGTGGACTATGGCCCGGCGGCCAGTTCACCGATTGACCAGGTGCAGATCCGCTGGTTTGACCAGTTTCTCAAGGGCATTGATTCTGAGCTAATGTACGAGTCGCCAGTGCATTTGTTTGATTTGGGCACCAACCAGTGGCGATCGCTCGGTGCGTTCCCTAATCCGCCCAAAACGCCGCTCTGGCTGGCCAGCAATGGGCTGGCGGCGATGGGCGACGAACACGGCACGCTGACCCCCCAAATTGGGGCTTCAGAGGAAGATGCTGACCGCGAAGCCGCAGTGCCCGATAGCTTTGTGCATGACCCGTGGCGGCCGGTGCCTGCGCTAGGGGGCCATGCCACTGTGCCGCCGGGCCCCGTGGATCGGGCGGCGCTGGACAGCCGCACGGATGTCGTCACCTACACCAGCGAACCGCTTGCCGATGACCTGCTGATCGCTGGAGAAATTTTGGTGGACGTGTGCTGCAACGCCGACACCTTTAGCTTTGACCTGAGCGCAGCGCTATCGGAAGTGAAGCCCAACGGCACAGTGCTGCAATTTACCCAGGGCTATCTGCGAATTGGCACACACTATCCAGCCCAGCCCGCGCCGCGCTATACGATTGCCCTCCAGCCCACCTGCATCCAGCTTCCCAAGGGCAGCGCCCTGCGCCTCAGCCTCAGCGGAGCCAGTTCGCCCGCCTATCCGGTGAATGTGGGCGGCGGCACGCTTCCGGCCGATAGCCAGCTGATGGATGCGCGGGTGATTACGGTGTCGGTGTATTCTGGCATGACAGACGCGCCGTCGCGGGTGATGCTGCCCGTGGTCAAGTCTGTGGATTTGTAGAGCTTTGTAGCAGCCGGGTCGCTTAGCTTTTTCCAGAAAAGGCACAAGTGTCTTTATCTGAGGCTAGGCTGGCAAGACACAGCGGCTCAGGCATGCATGAGCGGTCTGCCAATCCCATCCCACCCCAAACCAAACCAAAAAAAATCAGGACTTACGCACTTGCGATAGGTTTTCTGGGTTTTGGACGATTTTTCACGGGCTGGCCCGCGAGAAATCGTCCAACTGCGTAAGTTCTAATTTGTCTAAACGAATGGACAAGATGAAGCGGCTTTACACGGAGTGACTGGGAAATCGAGATAAAAGTTCATGCTTTTTGTTCGATATCCGTAAATACTTGGAGCGGGTGGGCTAATGGGAACGCGAGTGGGGGTTGGATAGAACGGGTGGATGAAGAGTTGGATGAAGAGCGATCGCCTTTTTAACCGAGTCATTGCAGGCCAACTGGGTAGCCATTAAACTGGGTAGGCATCCGGCAGTAAACGTTAAATTATAGAAATATCGCAATTCATCAACCCTCGACGGCTCTTTATTGGCGCTAGACCGTTTGCCCTTCTATGGCAAAACCCCGACCTCCCCGACGCAACGGTTTTTATCGAGACGACGTTTATCGAGACGACACAGTTGGGAGCATTCTCAACAAGCTGCCGCCAGAGGCAAAGATCTGGGTAGAAAGCCTGCCCTGGCACCAGCGGCGTTACGTACTGTCGCTGTGTCACCTGATGTGTGCAGCATCGCCAGAGGTGCAGGCTGAGTTTCTGGACGACTACACGGCCGATGGGCTGGTGTCGCGCAAGCTGGAGGACAAAGAAACCGAGCAGCGGGTACGAGACTATCTCAAGGAATTTCGCATTGCCACCGAGCTAGATGCGGGTGTGCTGCGACGCTATATCCGCCAGTTTTATGTGCATTCCGCCCAGGATGCGCGGCGACAGCCAGATTTATACCTGGAATCGGCGCTGCGGCTGGTCTTCAGTACCGAGGAGCGCAACAACGTGTTCAGCTATGTGCTGGGCTTTGAGCTGCTAAAGATGATGTTTCGCATGAGCTGGTATCAGCATGAAAAGCTGTATCGCCTCCAGCGCAACCAGGACGAATTTATTGCCACTTATATTAAGCCGATTCAATACGCCCATCGGGTCAATAGTATCGTCGTGCCCAAGGATGAGGGCGTATTTTTTGCACGGCGAAATTACTTTGTACAGGAACCAGAAATTCCCGAAAAGCGGCTGGTTGAACTGGTGATGGCGACGTTTACTACTGATGTCGTCTCGAACTTTGGCTTTTCGCTGATGCGCCACCCGAATTCACTCATTTTTGACTACGACCACATCTTTGACCTGGAACAGGATGTGATTTTTGACCTGAACGCGACGGAGTAGACGGAGTAATAGGACGAAGTAACAGACTGGCGCGGGTTTTGGGGTGGCAATCTCTGCCTTGGGGATCAGGCCCCTTCTGAGAGATTCCCGGTCAAATGGGAATACTTTGTGGAAAGTGCCCTCTGGGTTTTTACCCATCTCCTGCGTCTATGTGGCATCGGCTCCGAAACTGGTTCTATAGCTTGCGTAGCTACACAGCCCTGCGTCCTGATTTGGCAATGCGGCGGCGGGTGGTGCGATCGCTCCAGCGGCGGCCATGCCTCAGCCCCCAGGAATGGTTTCACACCTACGGCAAATCGCTGGGCATTGCAGAAGCGGTCGTTAACTTTGCGGCTCAGCAGTTGGAGCAATATTCGGGACTACCCTTTGGGAAACTGCTGCCGGGCGATCGCCTCGAAGCGGATTTGCACTGGACGCAGGTGTGCTGGTTTGATTGGGAACTGTCGCTCTATGAAGATGTCCAACAAGCCTTCGAGGTGTTTCTGGAAGGGGATTTGGAGGAACTGCTAGAGGGCACGTTGGGCAACTTTCTGGTGTGGTTGACGAAGCAAGTACCGTCAGACTTGCTCCAGGCAGACCCCTTAGCCAAGGACTTGCCAAACGACTCGCCACAGAATCCGCCCAAGCATCTAAAACTGCGATCGCCCAGCTAGTCATTCTTGCAGCAAGACCGATGGTTAATCGGCTCAAGGGATGCAGGCTTGCTGTTAGCCCGTCCTTTCGACGCTGGAAAAACTAAGGATAGCCATTGACAAACTTCAATACGCCTGGATGCAAGGTCTGAAACACACGCAGAATCAGGGATTTGGCGTGCAAAAAGAATCTGACCCAGCCTAATTCTCGTAACGAGAAGTTACAGTCTGTTTCAATTTCGCCATATCCCCAAAACCCTTGCTGAATCAGGCTCCCCGCTCATGCTACGATGCCACTCGTACGCTTTACATGAAAATTTGGGAGACGACCTTTGGCTCTACGGGTTGCTGTCGTTGGTTCCGGGCCGGCAGGTTCTTCCGCTGCCGAGACCCTGGCAAAAGCAGGTATCGAAACTTATCTCATTGAACGCAAGTTAGACAACGCAAAACCCTGCGGGGGGGCGATTCCGCTCTGCATGGTAGGCGAATTTGACCTGCCGCCAGAAATTATCGATCGCCGCGTCCGCAAGATGAAAATGATCTCGCCCTCCAATATCGAGGTCAACATCGGCAGCACGCTCAAGGATGATGAATATATCGGCATGTGCCGCCGCGAAGTGCTGGATGGCTTTTTGCGCGATCGCGCTGCCAAACTCGGCGCAAAGCTAATCAATGGCACTGTCTATGGATTGGATCTGCCGAAAACCAGCAACGACCCCTACACCCTCCACTACGCCGACCACTCCAACGGCAGCGTGGAGGGCACTGCCCAAACCCTGCAAGTTGACCTGGTGATTGGTGCAGACGGCGCAAACTCTCGCGTTGCCAAAGCCATTGATGCGGGGGATTACAACTATGCGATCGCCTTCCAGGAGCGCATTCGCCTGCCCCAAGACAAAATGGCGTATTACCACGAGCTAGCCGAAATGTATGTCGGCGATGACGTGTCGCCTGACTTCTACGCCTGGGTCTTCCCAAAATACGACCACGTTGCCGTTGGCACGGGCACGATGAAGGTGAACAAGTCCCGCATCAAAGATTTGCAAGCGGGCATTCGCCAACGCGCCGCAGCTAAGCTAGAAGGCGGCGAAATCATCAAAGTCGAAGCGCACCCCATTCCCGAACATCCCCGTCCTCGTCGGGTGGTGGGCCGTGTGGCGCTGGTGGGCGATGCTGCTGGCTATGTCACCAAGTCCTCTGGCGAAGGCATCTACTTTGCCGCCAAGTCGGGTCGTATGTGCGCCGAAACGATTGTGGAACTGTCCAACAAAGGGCAACGCATCCCCACCGAAGACGACCTCAAGGTCTACATCAAGCGCTGGGACAAAGCCTACGGCGCAACGTACTTAGTGCTGGATCTGCTTCAGCGCGTGTTCTATCGCTCCGATGCGACCCGCGAAGCGTTTGTGGAAATGTGCGCCGATATCGACGTGCAAAAGCTCACCTTCGACAGCTACCTGTACAAGACAGTCGTGCCTGCCAACCCACTGACGCAGCTTAAGATTACTGCCAAAACCATCGGCAGTCTCCTGCGCGGCAACGCCTTGGCTCCCTAAAAATCCAGGCTAGAAACTCAAAAAGACTAGGCGAGGGAATCCCCAACCTAGTCTTTTTGTTGTTTGATCTGTATCCAACGATGATGGACGAACTCCACACCGCTCATGGTCAGCCGCTTCTGGATGAGCCTTCTAAATTAGACAACTAAATTAGACAGAAGCATTAAACAGGAATCGTTTCAGGAGCTGCCAGCGCCAGGATGTGATAGCAAGCGGGGGTCTCTTCTCCGAGAACCTCGTTAATTCGCTTGCGAATCAGCAGGTGCAGCTTTTGAATCGAATCATCAAAGTTGTGCTGAACATGGAGAACCGCAGTCTGCTTTTGATATTGACTGCCGTAGTATGCCACAAAGTAGGTGTTGCGGCTTGCGGCGGGTGCATCGAGAACAAAATCGCTCATTGGCTTATCTCCTGGAGACGGGGGGATGAATAAAGCCGTCTCGGTTGAGGTCAGTTAAGTTCCTAGACAGAGTGAAGCGAATTGAAAGCTAGCTCTGGTGAATCTCATTGCTAAGTGTAGCGCTGAGGGGGAGGTTTATACCTGGTACAAGTGGGTGAAGTTTCGCAGGTCAGACAGGCTAGTTCTAATTGATGCTTCAGTCCTGTAGGGCTATGTTCCGGAGGGGGTTTGGAATTTTGGGTTTTGGATTTTGGATTTAGCCTGGATTAGGCTGAAGTGGCGCAACATCAATTCTCTTGAGCGGAGCTGCGAATGAGATTGCTGGAAGCCTTGCAGACGCTTGACGAGCAACCCAAAATCGCAAATCCAAAATCGAGAATCGATAGAGCTGCCTCCCGCTCCTCATCCCTGGGGTTCCTGGTTCCGCTCTCTAAGCATTAGGGTATGCCGGGTGAAGGCGAGATCCGTCCGCATTTTCACGCGATTTCCCAGGCGTTAGGGGCGCATAGCGACTTTGATCACAGTGCGATCGCGCATATCGTAAAAAGTCTGTTGCAAGTCCTTTAGCGGCCGCTCGTCGCTAATCAGCTTTTCAAAGGGGCGATCGCCCGCCGCCAGCATCGCCAGCGCATCGCGAACGTGGCGCGGCGTGCTGTGAAAGACTCCCTTCAGCGTCAGTTCGCTGTAGTGCAGTTGCTCGGTGCTGACGGTAATTGTGGTGTCCCGTGGGCAGCCGCCAAACAGATTCACGGTTCCCCCCGGACGCACACAGGCGATCGCCTGTTCCCACACGCTGGGCACTCCCGTCGCTTCGATGACCACATCCGCGCCCCAGCCGTTTGTCAGCGTCTTCACTAGCCCAGGCACATCCGCCACCTGGCGATGGTTGAATCCCTGCGATGCCCCAAACACCTCGCCGACCTGGAGCCGTGTTGGGCTACCGCCAAAGAGGAAGATTTCGCAAGGAGTATTGGCGTGTTGGCGTGAGGGAAGAGAGAAGAACGAAGAACGAAGAGGTTCCGTTTTTCGTTCTTCGTTTTTCGTTCTTTCCGCCTCTCCCCCTCTCCCCCCAACGCCATAGCCCAGCGACAGCGCCGCCACAAACATCAGCCCGATTGCCCCGTCGCCCAAAATCACGACGCGATCGCCCGGCTGGATATTCGAGCGAGACAGCCCGTGCAGCACGCAGGCCAAGGGTTCCGTCATCGCGGCGATCGCATCGGACATGCCTTCAGGAATTGGCAAGAGGTTGTGCTGCACAATGGGCGCAGGAATGGTCAGAAACTCTGCAAATGTGCCGTTGTTAAACACCAGTTGGGTGCAGAGCGAGTATTCCTGCTTTTGGCAAAAAAAGCAGCCCATGCAGGGCGCAGAGTTGTTCGCCACGACGCGATCGCCCACCCGCCAGCCCGTCACCCCGTCGCCCAGCGCCGCGATATGCCCTGCGCCCTCGTGCCCAAAGCGAGTCGGCGGCCTCAGCATCTTGGCATGCCCCCCCCGCCGCCACACCTTGAGATCCGTGCCGCAGGTCGTTGCCGCCGTCACCCGCAGCAGCACCTCTCCTGGCCCCGGCGCGGGTGGGGCTTGCTGCTCCAGGCGCAGGTCTTCCTGACCATAGAGGACGGCTGCCAGCATTTTCTTTATCCCTCACCCGCTCGTTGCAGCGCTGCCCAGCGAGACTGGATCTCGGTAATCGAAAAAATCGCCTGAAAGCCCAGCCCCTCTTGGTAATACAAGTCTGCTGCGCCCTGATGGCGATCGACCAGGGAAATAATATGGTTCACCGCATACCCGGCATCGCGCAGACGATCGACCGCTCTGAGCGCCGATTGTCCTGTGGTCACCACGTCTTCTAGCACCACCACTGGGCTACCCGACGGCAAAACCGGCCCTTCAATATAAGCCTGGGTGCCGTGGCCCTTCGCCTCTTTGCGGACGATCAGCGCGGCGAGCGATCGCCCCTCATAGGCCCCCACCACGCTCGTCGCCGTCACCAGCGGATCGGCCCCCAGCGTCAGCCCCGCCACCGCCGCCGCCGCCGCCGGAACCTGGGCCAGCAGCAGCCGTCCACAGGCCAACCCACCCCACGGATGCAGCGTCACCAGCTTGCCATTGATGTAGTAGCGGCTCGTCTGCCCAGAGGACAGGGTAAACTCACCTTCCTTGTACGCCGCCTCGCAAAATAAATCCAGCACCGACTGGCGCAGCGTAGGCAGGTCGCAGGTGGCCACAGCAACAGGAGGGTGTGGACTAGAACTTTGGAGGGTCATGTTGTAGGTTAGGATGATCTTGAAAACCCAGAAAATCCAGGGTGCAGGGGTCGAACCTGCCTGAGGCGAATTATGAGTTCGCTGCCTAATCCGCTCGGCCAACCCTGGTTAGGCAAATCGCCCGCACGGGGCACCATGCCTTTGCTAGTCCATTGTAATGTCGGAGTGGGGGATTTCAAGTCAACACATGCTTGAATTTTCCAGTGCCGATTTTCCAGGCTGTTGATATTCTTGATTCTGAAAGCGTGCATTCTGAAGTGCCTGTATTTTTGGAAGCGCTTGCTTTCTTAATAGAATCTCCTCTCAATAGAATCTCCTCTCAAGCTCACGTCTCAAGCTCGTATCTCAAAGCTAGTTAACCCCACTTGCCTCGCATCGCGTCAGTTCCGCAATTCCTTAAAGCTTTTACTACAGAATTAAAAGCCTCTATGAAACTTAATTCTACCGTCGCACTCACGTTAATCTTGCTGACGCTCATGGCCGCAGCGGGGGTGGCAAGCGGCATTTGGGGCTATGCGCTGGGGCGTGAGGCACTGCGCGGCGTGACCCAGCCCGATGTGCGGCCGACCTCGCTGGGCAGCGAAGCCGCCGGAGAACAGGGCAGCCGCGACGAGATCATCATCATTCCCGAATCTAAAATCATCGAGGATGTAAAAAATCGAATCAACAACAGTCAGCCTGCTCGCTCCAGCACAGAAGGACTGGGACGAGTCAGCGACGCTGGAGCCAAGGAGGACACTATCAACCCTGTCAATCCAGCCGGGTGGTGGCTTGGATGAGTCTTTGGTCTTGTCCCTGTTTTCCTGATAGTCGCGGATGATTCCCCTTGCTGCTTTGGTTGTTGCGCTCAGCGCTGCCCAGCCCCTCACGACCTCTGGCGTGATGTTAAGACTTCTGGCGGTTCTGTCGCTGATTGCCATCAATGCATTTTTTGTGGCAGCAGAATTTTCCATCGTGTCCGTGCGGCAGTCGCGCATCAGCCAGTTGGTCTTGGCGGGTGATGTGCAGGCTAGAACTGTGCAGGATTTGCAGCGCAGTCTAGAAAAGCTGCTGTCTACTGCCCAGTTGGGCATTACCTTATCCAGTTTAGCGCTGGGTTGGATTGGGGAAAAAACGGTAGCCGTGCTGCTGCAAACCGGACTCAGCCGCTTGCCGCTGGGCGCGACGGGGCAACTGGCGATTTCTCACTCTGTGGGCATTCTGGCCTCCTTTTTGCTGATTGCCTATTTGCAAATTGTGCTGGGGGAACTCTGTCCTAAGGCACTGGCGCTGCTCTATCCAGAGCAACTGTCTCGATTTCTGGGGCCGCCGAGTCTGGCGATCGCCCGCTTTTTTAACCCCTTTATCTGGGTGCTGAACCAGTCTACCCACTGGCTGCTGCGGCTGATTGGCATCCGCGACAGCAACCAGGGCTGGTACAACCGCGTCACGCCCGAAGAATTACAGCTCATCATCCAGACCTCCAGCGAAACCAGCGGACTGGAAGAAGAAGAGCGGGAACTCCTCAGCAACGCGCTGGAGTTTGCCGAAGTGTCTGTGCAGGCGGTCATGGTGCCCCGCATCAGCATCACGGCGCTGCCCCAGGATGCCTCCTTTCAAGACTTGCTGAATGCTGTGGCGGAAACGGGGCACTCTCGCTATCCCGTGATTGGCGACTCGCTGGATGACATCCTGGGCATTATCTATTTCAAAGAGTTGGCGGCTCCGCTGGTGCAGGGACAAATCACGCTCGAAAGCCCGATTACGCCCTGGGTGCGCCCGGCCCAGTTTGTGCCCGAAAACCTGGAACTCAGTGAGCTATTGCAACTGATGCAGCGATCGCGCCAGGCCCTGGTCATGGTCGTCGATGAGTTTGGCGGCACGGCTGGACTGGTGACGCTGAAGGATCTGGCCTCCGAGATTATTGGCTATCCTGACGAGCCAGACACTCCCGAAGAGGAGCCGATGATCCAGCAGTTGGATGAACGAACGACGCTGGTGCAGGCGCAGATGACCCTCGAAGAGGTGAACGAAGCACTCGACCTCGATCTGCCGATTCTAGACGACTACCAAACGCTGGGTGGCTTTTTGATTCACCAATTGCAAAAAATCCCCGTGCAGGGCGACAGCCTCCGCTACGGCGATTTGCACCTGACGGTAACCTCGGCGGCCGGCCCCCGATTGCACCAGATTCGCATCGAGCGATCGCCCGTCCCAGACTCAGCCCCTTCCTCCACAACCTCAGCCGATACCAATGCGCCATCCATAACCCCCAACCCCTAACTTGCTACACTAGCCGTCATACGGACTTGACGCACGCATATGAGTGAAGCGGGTGTTCCTCAAGCATTTGCGCTGCATGGGCTAACCGAGGACGAGGCGATCGCCCGACGCGCAGCAGGACAAGGCAATAACGTCACCCTCCAATCCACCCGCTCCTACGGGCAGATTCTTCGCGAAAATCTGTTTACGTTTATCAACAGCGTCTTCTTTCTGCTCAGCCTGGTGATGTTTTTGCTGCGGCGGCCAGGTGACGGATTTTTGGTGGTGGTCGTCATCTTTGGCGGCGTGTTGATTAACATCTACCAGGAAATTTGGGCGAAACGGAAGCTGGATCAGATCGCCCTCCTCAGCCGACCCAAGGCGACCGTCATCCGCGCCGGACAGGAGCGCGAAATTGACCCCAGTGAAATCGTGCTGGGAGACGTGCTGTTGCTGCGGCCGGGCGACCAGGTGGTGGTGGATGGGGCGATCTTGGGCGACGGCCATGCAGAGCTGGACGAATCGCTGCTGACGGGCGAATCAGAACTCGTTCCTAAAACTGCGGGCGAACGGGTCTATTCCGGCAGCTTTTGCGTCAGCGGGACAGCCTGCTACGAGGCGCAGAAAGTCGGCAAGGACACCTTTGCCTATCAGCTAATGGCGGGGGCGCGGGCGTTTCGCAACATCCTGACCCCGCTCCAGCGTGAGATTAATGTCGTGATTCGCGTGTTCGTGCTGATTGCCTGCTTTTTGTGGATTTTGATCAGCATTAGCTTTCTCAGCCAGTCTTATTCGCTCAACGACGTGGCGCAGCGGGCGGCCGTGGTGGCAGGGCTAGTTCCCGCAGGGCTGTTGCTGGCGATTACGTTAGCCTACGGGCTGGGAGCAGTGCGGATGCTGGGTCAGCAGGTGTTGATTCAGCAGGCGAATGCGGTGGAGTCGCTGAGCCATGTGGAGGTGCTGTGTTTGGACAAAACGGGGACGCTGACGACCAATCACTTGACGCTGGAAGCGATCTATCCCATTGATATTCCAGAGGAAGAACTGCGATCGCACTTGGGCGACTTTGCCGCCAACCTCAGCGCTACGAACCGCACCAGCGAGGCGATCGCCTCTGTTTGTCCTGGCTCCGTGCGATCGCCCATTGCCGAAGTGCCCTTTTCCTCGGCGCGAAAATGGAGTGCGATCGCCTTTGACGACGGCCCGCGTCCCGGAACCTACGTGCTGGGTGCGCCCGAAATTCTCCTGAAAGCCGCGCCCCTGCCCGCCAACTGGGTCAGCCGAATACGGCGCATGACAGAAGAAGGACTGCGGGTGGTGCTGCTGGCCTGGAGTGCCGACTGGGCAGCGCTCAAGGAAACCGCCGCCGTCCCCCAGATGCCGCCCGATCTCGCGCCGCTGGGGCTGCTCTGCTTTAGCGACCAGTTGCGGCCAGAGGCCTACGAAACGCTCCAGGGCTTCCGGCAGGCGGGGATCGAGGTGAAAATTATCTCTGGCGACAACCCCCAGACCGTCGCCGCCTTGGCCAAGCAGGCAGGACTGAGCGACCAAATCTCGCTCATTTCCGGCACAGAATTGGCCGGCCTCGATGCCGCCCAGTTTGCCCAGGCCGCTCAGGCGCACACCATTTTCGGCCGCATCACGCCCGACCAAAAAGCTGACCTGGTGCGGGCACTGCGAAAATCGGGGCGCTATGTTGCCATGATTGGCGACGGGGTGAACGACGTGCTGGCGCTGAAGCAGGCCCACTTGGCGATCGCTATGGAAAGCGGCAGCAAAGCCACACGCGGGGTCGCCGACATCGTGCTGCTGCGGGACTCTTTTGCCGCACTGCCCCATGCGTTTCTGGAGGGACAGCGGATTCGCAGCGGCATCCAGGACGTGATGAAGCTATTCCTGGTGCGCGTGTTTTGCGTTACGCTGCTGATCTTTGCCACGGCCATCGTCACCGACAGTTTCCCCCTCGAAAACAAGCAAAGCGCAGTGGTAACGCTGATCGGCGTGGGGCTGCCGACAATCTTTATCCCTGTCTGGGCCAAGCCTGCGCCCACGCCACGCGGTGGATTGGTGCGCTCGATGCTGCATTTTGTTGTGCCTGCCACCCTCAGCCTGACGCTGGTGTCGCTGCTGGTGTACCTGTTTTTCCTGGTCAGCGCTGTGCTGGATTTGCCGCCGTTTCAGGAACTCCGCCAGGTCGATTATTCCCTGCCCCGCAGCGCCTTGGTGACGATTTTAGTGCTGGGGCAACTGTGCCTGCTGCCGTTTCTCAAACCCCCCACCCGCGCCTGGGTTGGCGGCGAACCCTACAGCGGCGACTGGCGCTATACCCTGATGGCGATCGCCCTGCTGGGGATTTACCTGCTAATCGTCGCCCTGCCGCCGCTGCGAGAATTCTTTGAACTGTCGCCGCTGAGCCTTCCCGGCTATCTCTACATCGGGCTAGTGGCGGTGGAATGGTGCCTGCTGCTGCGCTTTATCTGGCGATCGCGCTTTTTCGATCGATTTCTGGGCGTTGATCTGAGCGATCGCCCCAGTTGATACACTAAGACGGCATATTCTTCATCCGAATATGCATTCCCAGGCATTTTTCATTAGATGCTCGTTTGCAATCTCAGGAGACCCCATGACCCGCGCCATTATGGAAACCGAGAAGGGCACGATTACCCTGGAACTGTTTGACCAGGACGCGCCCAACACCGTAAAAAACTTTGTGGATTTGTCGAACAAAGGCTTTTATGACGGGCTGAACTTTCACCGCGTCATCCCCGACTTTGTGATTCAGGGTGGCTGCCCCAACGGCGACGGCCGCGGCGGCCCGGGCTACACCATCAAGTGCGAAACCGCTGGCAACCCCCACAAACATCAGGCTGGCTCCCTGTCGATGGCCCACGCTGGAAAAGACACAGGCGGCAGCCAGTTCTTTATCTGCCATTCGCCCCAGCCCCACCTAGACGGCAAGCATACGGTGTTTGGCAAGACAGAAGATATGGACGTGGTGAACGCGATTCGCCCCGGCGACAAAATTTTGTCAGTGAAAATCGAGCCATAGTCCCAGCCTAAGCGAACCCTCAGCCCTATTTACCCCTTGCCCAGTGCGGGAGGGTTTTTTCCAAGACCAAGCGGATGCCTAGAAACTCTTCTCCTGGCATCCGCTTTTTGTGTAATGAATCGTAGGACAATAAACGGAGAAGCGATATAAGCAGACTTTCTTCGATGCATTAAGCGATCCATATCGAAGAAAATCTATCCAGTTTCGATTTGCTTTAGGTTTTAAGCTAATCTAGAGAACATCTGATATAGATTTTTTTCAATATCTATCTAGGTCGTCATAGACTTAGGTCTTCGCGCTCAAGCTTCCAACCGCGACCTCCTACACTCTGACGCTGATGTACGGTTCTGCATCACAGAGCTGATTTGAAGTAGGTCTGGATGGTTGAGGTGTTGAGCTACTTCGCTTTCAGACCCGATCCCTCACCCCCAATCTCTGAATATGGCTGAATTCCTTATTCAAAGCGTCTGGCTCATTCCTTGCTACCCGCTGATGGGCATGGCGCTGTCCATGCTCTGGTTTCCCTCAATTACTCGCCTGACCGGCCCGCGTCCGGCGGGATATGTGAATTTGTTAATGACGGCGATCGCCTTTTTACACGCGCTCCTCGTCTTTCCAGCAATCTGGCAGAAACCCGCCGTCGAGTTTCAATTCCCCTGGTTGTCTGTTGCAGGGCTAAATCTGACCCTGCCGCTGGAAGTCTCCGCCCTGACGGTAGGCGCAATTCTGCTGATTACTGGAATTAACTTCCTGGCCCAGCTCTACGCCGTCGGCTACCTAGAGATGGATTGGGGCTGGGCGCGGTTTTATGCGCTCCTGGCTCTGTTTGAAGGCGGCATGTGCGGCTTGGCGCTGTGCGACTCGCTGTTTTTCTCCTACATGATTCTAGAGATCTTAACGCTGGGAACCTACCTGCTGATTGGCTTCTGGTTTAATCAATCGCTGGTGGTGACGGGGGCGCGAGATGCTTTCCTGACCAAGCGGATTGGCGACCTGTTTTTGCTAATGGGCGTGCTGGCGATTTATCCGCTGGCGGGCACTTGGGACTTTGACGGGCTGGCAGCCTGGGCCCAGACGGCCGAAGTGAATCCCAAGCTGATGACGCTAGTTGGGCTGGCGCTGGTGGCAGGGCCCATGGGCAAATGCGCCCAGTTTCCCTTGCACTTGTGGCTGGACGAGGCGATGGAAGGGCCCTTCCCCAGCACAGTGCTGCGAAATTCGGTGGTTGTTGCGACGGGAGCCTGGGTGTTGATTAAGTTGCAGCCTGTCCTAGCTCTATCGCCCACTGTCACGACTGCTGTGATTGCTATCGGAGCCGTCACTGCCCTGGGTGCATCTCTAATTTCTATCGCTCAGATTGACGTAAAGCGGGTGCTTTCTTATCTGGCTAGCGCTTACATGGGCATTGTGTTTATGGCGGTGGGTGCAGGGCAAACCCAGGCGGCACTGCTGCTACTGTTGACCTATGCGATCGCTGTTTCGTCCGTGATCATGAGCTGTGGTTCGATTGTGTTGAACAGCATTACCCAGGACGTGACGCAGCTTGGTGGTCTATGGAGCCGTCGCCCGATATCCGGGTTGGCCTACGCTGTCGGTGCTTTGGGAATGGTCGCAGTTCCGCCGCTGGGTGGGTTTTGGGCGCTGCTCAAGCTGGTGGATGGACTGCGGGATGATTATCCTACGGTGGCGGTGCTGCTGCTCGTTGTGAACGACTTGGTAGCGTTTAGCTTAGTACGCGGGTTCTGCCTAATTTTTGGCAATCAGCCGAAGCAGATGGCGCAGCGATCGCCCGAAAACCTCTGGACTATCACGCTGCCGATGGTCATCGTGGCTTCCCTCACGGTGCATCTGCCGCTGGTGCTACAAAGCCTGAGCCTGCTGCCAAGCTGGGCACAAATCGACAAAACCGTGGCGCTGTTGCTCACTTGGTCGAGTTTGGCAGGGATTGTAATTGCTGCTGTGGTTTACCTTGGCCCCGTTGAAAAGCCGGTGCGCCTACCCTGGAAGCCGCTGCAAGACCTCCTGGCTTACGACTTTTACACCCCCAAACTCTATCGTTCTAGCGTGGTTGGTAGCGTGGATATTTTGTCGCGCTTGGTGGACTGGGGCGATCGCTACATTGTCGATGGCTTGGTCAACTTAGTCGGCATTGTCTCTATCTTTGGCGGCGAGACGCTGAAGTATGGCAACACTGGAAAAACTCAGTCCTACGCACTCACCATTGCGGTAGGTGTGACGGTGCTAATTCTACTGAGCGCTTGGTCAATTTTGTCTAACCTGAAGTTGGTTACCCTCGGCTAGTTTCTTCGCTTACGGTGGTTGCAGATCACTCTCGCTGGTTTGCCCCCTGATTTCTCAGGGTTCAATCTCGTAAAAGAGAGTTAAGACCATCAGCCCTCCCTGATTCCTGCTCCCTTACGTCCTGACCCCTGACTAAACCTATGCTTAGCGTCCTCATTTGGTTACCAGTTGTAATTGCCTTCGTGCTGGCGCTGCTCCCGCCCTCTATTCCCGGTACAAGGGTAAGGGCGATCGCCCTCTGGGGTTCCGCTGGCATTCTGCTCTACACCCTGTTTCTTGCGAGCCAGTTTGACCTCACCAACCCAGGTCTACAGATGCAAGAGTATCTGCCCTGGATTGAGCCGCTGGGGTTAGACTATCGACTCGGCATAGATGGGCTATCGCTAGTGCTGCTCGTGCTGAACAGTCTGCTGACTTGGATCGCTATCTTCAGCAGTTCCGAAACGACCGAGCGGCCGCGCCTGTTTTATTCCCTTGTGCTGCTGGTCAGCGGCGGCGTGGCGGGCGCGTTTGTCGCGCAAAACTTGATGCTGTTCTTTCTGCTGTATGAGCTGGAACTGGTGCCCTTTTATCTGCTGATTTCCATCTGGGGGGGCGAAAAGCGAGGCTATGCAGCGGTCAAGTTTTTGATTTACACCGCTCTTTCGGGAGTGCTGATTTTGGCAGGATTCCTGGGGCTGGTCTGGTTTACAGGAGCCAAGTCGTTTGACTACAACGCCTTGATGGGGCAAACGCTGCCGCTGGGTCTGCAAGTTGCGCTACTGGTGACGCTGCTGGTTGGTTTTGGGATTAAGGTGCCGCTGGTGCCCTTCCACACTTGGCTGCCCGATACCTACGTTTCTGCATCGGCTCCTGTTGCGATCCTGCTAGGCGGTGTGCTGGCCAAGCTAGGAGCCTACGGTCTCTTTCGCTTTTGTCTGGCCCTGTTTCCCGATGCCTGGACGCTGCTGGCTCCCTGGCTGGCGACTTGGGGCTCGATCAGCATCCTCTATGGCGCAACCACGGCGATCGCCCAAAAGGACATCAAGCGCATGGTCGCCTATAGTTCCGTCGGGCACATGGGCTACTTGCTACTGGCGGGCGCAGCCCTCACCAGCCTCAGCATGGTCGGCGCAATTTCCCAAATGTTTGCCCACGGCGTGATTCTAGCGTTGCTGTTTCACTTGGTGGGCGTGATTGAAACCAAAGTCGGCACCCGCGACCTCGATGTGCTCAATGGCTTGCTGAACCCAATTCGCGGCTTGCCATCCATTAGCGCTCTGCTAATTCTGGGCGGCATGGCCAGCGCAGGCATCCCCGGTCTATTTGGCTTCGTTGCCGAGTTTTTGATTTTCCAGGGCAGCTATGCCGTCTTCCCAGTGCAAACTCTAATGGCTGTTGCAGGGACAGGCATGACAGCCGTTTATTTTGTCATCCTGTTGAACCGCACCTGCTTTGGCAGACTCGACAATGCGATCGCCTACTTCCCCCAAGTGCGATGGGCAGAACGCACGCCAGCCCTGGTTTTAGCCTGGATCATCTTCCTGCTGGGTATTCAGCCAAGCTGGCTTGTCCGCTGGGTCGAAGCTACGAGCAATACGCTAATCGCCGCTGTGACTATGCCTGCTGAAGCTCGTCTGGCGATTCGCGAAGCGATCCCTATGGGAATCGCCCCCACGTCCCAATCAGTCAGCTCATTTCTCATGTCTAGCCCAGCAATGTCTAGCCCAAGGATTAAGTAATGACAAGTTGGAGGGTGGTAGAGCGGCAGAGTCGGTCGTTTCCCCGTCCCCTCCCTCCTCAAAACTGCGGCTGACTTTAGGATCATTTCCTTCTTTTTTATCCTGACTCATTCCTCCTCTGGTAACCCCTATGGTCACGACCCTCGAAGCACCCCCTACCCTCATTCCTCCCTCACGCCACCCCTACGCCGACATCATCCATCGGCTAGAAGCTGGCGGCTCCATGCTGCCCGACACCCCTGAAAACCTAATGCAGATCATCGGCATTTACAAAGCCTACGCCGTGCCGATGGATTTCTACTGGCGCGACTTGCTCTACATTGCGGAGCAGGTGTTTCTTGACCCGTTTCCCTTTTTCAAGTACTTCATTTCCCAGGAATATCTGGATCGCCCCAACCACTATGCTGGAGACACCGCCGACCTGCGGATTTGGCGCGGTCGAGCGTCTGCCCACCCGGAACTGCTGGAATTTATGGAAAAGGGTGAACTCAAGAAAAAGCTGCCCAAGCTCTTGCACCACCTCTGGCACGACCGGGTGAATATGGAATTTGCTGAAGAATGTATGCGGGCAATGCTGTGGCATCGGCACATGTACGCCCCAGTGAACCAGTTTGATGCCTACCTAGACTCTGAAGAGTACAAGCAAAACGCCGATCGCGCCATTCGCGCCTATTTCAAGAAAAACCCGGTGATGCTGGGGTTGTATAAGATCTTCCCCGATATGTTCTTGGAGAAGGTGCGCGAACTTTCCTACTACGCCAACCTGGGGCTGTTTTGGGAAGTGATGGCTCCGGTGTTCTTCGAAATGTCGGACATCTACGATGAGGGCGGGTTTAAAGGCGTACCCGACGCGATGAATTTCCTGGTAAACGGCATTTTTGCGATCGCCGGCCGCCCCATCTACCATCACGCCTACATCGACGGCGAATGTTACGAAATCATTCCCAAGTCCAAGGGGTTTACCTGGCTCTACGAGGCGGCGCTACCCTACGTAGAAGCTGTGTTCTATCGCACCTCTCCCTTCCGCGGCACCAAGTCCTACAACGCCCAGGCTAACCAAGTGCCCGCAGACCAGAAAGACTTTCACTACGGCATTCTCTATGCCGACGTGTTTCCTGTAGGTACTGCGGGCATTCCGCCGACGCTGCTGATGCAGGACATGCTGCACTTCCTGCCGCCCTACCTCGTGGAATATTATCATCAACACTGCCGGGGAGAAGACGACATGCTAGTGCAGTTGGGAATTACGTTCCAGCGGTCGATGTACAACGTCACGTCGGCGGTGATTCAGGCATTGCGGACGGCGCTGCTGTATCCGCTGGATGATCCCAATCCTAAGCACCGCATGGCCAATCGCAAGTTCTTTGAAGCGCAGATGGATCGGTTCCTGCGCCCAGAGGCCCGCCTGCGCGATATCCAGAGTCCAGACTATCGCTAGGTTCTCCTTAAGTTCCCTTGGACTGAAGTCTCTGCGGACAGGCTCGGTTCCCCCTGAACAAGCTACTGTGTACATCCAAGTTTTCTATGCTTGAGCGGCGATGCTTTGATCCCCCCTAGCCCCCCTTGAGCAAGGGGGGAACTGATCCCCCCTACCCCCATTAAATTAAATAAGGGGGGAACTGGATCGGAAGTCCCCCTTGCTAAGGGGGATTTAAGGGGATCTTTCAGCGCCTGACGCAAACAAGCGAGATGTGTATACACAGTAGCCTTAACAAGAAGGGCTGAGGGTGGATCAGGCCCGGAGGCTTCAAATAGGCTTTAAACATATGAGTCCTAATTGACTCTTAAATCAATTCACTGATTTGTTCACTGACCAATCCATTTAACATTCCTTAAGCTATGCCTACGATTGTCGATATTGCTGTGCAAACGGAAGGCTTTTCTACACTCGTCGCAGCAGTTCAAGCGGCGGGTCTGGTAGAGGTGTTGCAGAGCGGCGGGCCGTTCACTGTGTTCGCACCAACCGACGATGCCTTTGCCAAATTGCCACCCGGCACTATTCAAACCCTTGTGCAAAATCCGCCGCAGCTTGGGCGCATTTTGAAGTATCATGTCGTGTCTGGTAAGTACACCCAGGCGGATCTCAAGGGACTGAAAAGCCTGACTTCTGTCGAAGGCTCAGTAATTCCGCTTGATCTGTCCGATGCCTTTGAGGTGAAAAATGCGACGGTGGTGATGCCCGACGTGGAAGCGGACAATGGCGTGATTCACGTCATTGATAACGTGATCTTGATGGGCTGAATCTAAGTAGGTTGATCCTTCCCGATCTCTCAGGACTGACGCAGTCAGATCTCCCTAAATTCTCCTTGTTCAAGCCCTAACCTGTTTGACGCAGCATTTCTTAGCCTCCACCCTTTTCTGGGTTAGGCAGTGCCCGAAAAGTAATGATTCTTGGCATAAGGGCATAAGGATGGGCCGCACGGTGCGCGGCCCATCCTTATATTTTTAGGGATATTTTTAGGGCTACCCTGGCTTAAAGCTTTTGGCAGACCAGAAAAGAGCGAGGCACATAAAGTGAGATGTACTTAGCTCTCAGGGCTTTCCTAGAGAATAACGCTTGCTCAAATCGAGTGAATTTTTAATAACTTCTGCAACGGTTTTGCGTCCCAGCTTTGTTGTAAAACACACCAAATGATGACATTTCTACGCCAGATCTGACAACATCCTTAAGACCTGCACCTTCACCCAAAAGCCTGTTAGAAAATGCCAGTTGCATCTAGAAGCGTAGTCAACACCTGCGTCTAGATAAAACTTCACGTTTCGCCTTCAGGTCGTCGCCATGAACCAGCACGCTTTGTCCGCTGAGCCGCCCCATGTTTTGAATCACCTGCCCGATTGTCAGGGACTCTATGATCCACAGTTTGAGCATGATGCCTGCGGTGTGGGCTTTGTGGTGCAGATGAAGGGGCAAAAATCCCATGACATCATTGAGCAAGCGCTGACGATTTTGATTAATCTGGATCATCGGGGCGCGTGTGGCTGCGAGAGCAATACGGGCGACGGCGCGGGAATTTTAATGCAAATTCCCCACAAGTTTTTGGAGAAAGTAGCAGCAGTCGAAGGCATTGCGCTGCCTGCACCGGGGCAGTATGGCGTGGGGATGACCTACACCTCGCCCGATCCGGAACAGCGGCGGCGGGGAGAGGCGATCGCCGCTCAGATTATCGCCGAGGAAGGACAAACGCTGCTGGGCTGGCGCGACGTGCCAACGGATAATTCATCCCTGGGCAACACCGCAAAGGCCAGCGAACCGTTTATGCGGCAACTGTTCATTCAGCGATCGCCCGATTTGACCGATGATCTGGCGTTCGAGCGCAAGCTATTTGTCATTCGCAAGCGCGTTCACAAAGCCATTCGCACTGCTGGTATCGATCCGTTCTGGTATCAGGCTAGTTTGTCGTGCCGCACGCTGGTCTATAAAGGGATGCTGATGCCGGAGCAGGTAGGCAAATACTATCCCGACTTGCATGATCCAGACATGGAGAGTGCGCTGGGTCTGGTGCATTCACGCTTTAGTACCAACACGTTCCCAAGCTGGGAGCGATCGCACCCCTATCGCTACATCGCCCACAACGGCGAAATCAATACCCTGCGAGGCAACATCAACTGGATGCACGCCCGTCAAGCCTTGTTTGAGTCCGATCTGTTTGGGGATGACCTGAAAAAAGTCCCCAACCTGATCAACATCAACGGCAGTGACTCCGGAATCTTCGACAACACGCTGGAACTGCTGACCTTGGCCGGGCGATCGCTCCCCCACGCCGTCATGATGATGATTCCTGAACCCTGGACGGCTCACGAGTCCATGAGCCAGGAAAAGAAGGCGTTTTACGAATACCACGCCTGCCTGATGGAACCCTGGGATGGCCCTGCTTCCATCGCCTTTACTGACGGCACTGTAGTAGGAGCGGTGCTAGATCGCAACGGGCTGCGTCCCTCCCGCTACTATGTCACGCATGATGATCTGGTGATCATGGCCTCGGAAGCGGGCGTGCTGCCCATCGAGCCAGAGCGCGTCGCCCACAAGGGTCGCCTCCAGCCCGGCCGCATGTTCCTGGTAGACATGAATCAGGGACGCATCATTGCCGACGACGAGCTAAAGCAGCAAATCGTCACCCAGCAGCCCTACCGCGAGTGGCTGGATCGGTATCTGGTGGATCTCGCCAGTTTGCCCTCTGCAACTGAATCTCCCGCTGCTCTCCCCGCCGACCTCACTCGTCTGCAAACCGCCTTTGGCTACACCTTTGAAGACCTGCGGATGCTGCTGCTGCCGATGGCGCGAGACGGCGTGGAGGCGGTGGGCGCAATGGGCACGGATACGCCGCTATCGGTGCTGAGCGATCGCCCCAAGCTGCTCTACACCTACTTCAAGCAGTTGTTTGCCCAGGTAACGAATCCGCCCATCGACTCGATTCGTGAGGAAATTATTACCTCGGCGGAAACCACCATCGGTTCCGAGCGCAACCTGCTGGAACCCGTGGCCGAAAGCTGCCAGATGATCAAGCTGAAAACGCCGATTCTGACGAATGCAGAACTGGCGAAGCTGAAGGCACAACAAGATGGGCCGTTCCGCTCGGCAACGCTGCCGATCGTGTTTGACCCGCAGGCCGGTGCGGCCGGGCTGGAGCAGGCATTGGATGCGCTGTTTGCGGCGGCGGATGGGGCGATCGCCGCTGGAGCCAGTATTTTAATCCTGAGCGATCGCTCCATCAGCGAAACTCAGGCCCCCATCCCGGCGCTGCTGGCAGTGGCGGGACTGCACCACCACCTGATTCGCCAAGGCACGCGCACCCGCTGCGGCATCGTGCTGGAGTCGGGCGAACCTCGTGAGGTGCATCACTTTGCGACGCTGATCGGCTATGGCTGCGGCGCGATTAATCCCTATCTGGCGTTTGCGACCCTCCAGGGCATAATCGACGACGGGCTGCTGGTGGATGTGGACTACGCCACGGCCTGTAAAAATTATGTCAAGTCTGCCACCAAGGGCGTGATCAAAGTCGCCTCAAAGATTGGCATTTCCACCATCCAGAGCTATCGTGGGGCGCAGATTTTTGAGGCAATCGGGCTAAATCGGGCCGTCGTGGATCGCTACTTTAGCTGGACGGCCTCGCGTATCGAAGGTGTAGGCTTAGAGGTCATTGCCCAGGAAGCGATTTTGCGACATCATCATGCCTTCGCGGAACGCACGACGGATAACGAAACGCTCGATGTGGGCGGCGAATATCAATGGCGGAAGGATGGCGAAGCGCACTTGTTCAGCCCGCTGACGATCCACACGCTGCAACAGGCTGTGCGCGAGGGCAGCTACGAGTTGTTCAAGCAATATTCCGCCCTAGTGAATGAGCAAAATCAACAATACTTCACGCTGCGCGGATTGCTGCAATTCAAGCCACGGCAGCCCGTGCCGATTGAGGAAGTGGAGCCGGTGGAGGCGATTCTGAAGCGCTTCAAGACGGGGGCAATGAGCTACGGCTCCATTTCCAAAGAGGCGCACGAAACGCTGGCGATCGCCATGAACCGCATTGGCGGCAAGTCCAACACGGGCGAGGGCGGCGAAGACCCCGACCGCTACACCTGGACGAACGAGCGCGGCGATTCCAAAAACAGCGCGATTAAGCAAGTCGCCTCTGGTCGCTTTGGCGTGACTAGTCTCTACCTGTCCCAGGCAAAGGAAATCCAGATCAAGATGGCCCAGGGTGCAAAACCCGGCGAAGGCGGCCAGCTTCCGGGCAAGAAGGTCTATCCCTGGATTGCCAAGGTGCGCCACTCAACCCCTGGCGTGGGGCTAATTTCGCCGCCGCCGCACCACGATATTTACTCCATCGAAGACCTGGCGGAACTAATCCACGACCTAAAAAATGCCAACCGCGAGGCCCGCATCAGTGTCAAGCTCGTTTCCGAAGTGGGCGTGGGCACGATTGCCGCTGGGGTTTCAAAAGCCCACGCCGACGTGGTGCTGATTTCTGGCTTCGATGGCGGCACGGGCGCATCGCCCCAGACCTCTATCAAGCACGCAGGCTTGCCCTGGGAACTGGGACTGGCGGAAACCCACCAAACCCTGGTGCTAAACAATCTGCGATCGCGCATTGTGGTAGAAACCGATGGGCAGATGAAGACGGGGCGGGATGTGGTCATTGCTGCTCTGCTGGGAGCCGAGGAGTTTGGCTTTGCTACTGCGCCGCTGGTGACGCTGGGCTGCATCATGATGCGGGCCTGCCACCTCAACACTTGCCCGGTGGGGATTGCCACCCAAGACCCTCGGCTGCGCGAGAAGTTCACGGGCGACCCGCAGCACACGGTCAATTTCATGACTTTCATCGCCCAGGAAGTGCGAGAAATCATGGCGGAACTGGGCTTCCGCACGCTGAACGAAATGGTTGGCCGGACGGATGTGCTGGAACCCAAACGCGCTATCGACCACTGGAAAGCCAAAGGGCTGGACTTTTCCAAAATCCTCTATCAGCCAGAAGTCGGGCCAGAAGTCGGCCGCTATTGCCAGATGCCACAGGATCATGGGCTGGAAAAATCCCTCGACCTGACAACGCTGCTGGATCTCTGCCAGCCCGCCATCGAGCGGGGCGAACCCGTCCGCGCTACGCTGCCGATCAAAAACGTGAATCGCGTTGTCGGCACGATCCTCGGCAACGAAATCACCAAGCGCCATTGGGAAGGGTTGCCGGACGACACCGTGCATCTGCATTTCCAGGGCAGCGCGGGCCAGAGCCTCGGTGCGTTTGTGCCGCGCGGCGTAACGCTAGAACTGGAGGGCGACGCGAATGATTACCTGGGTAAGGGCCTCAGCGGCGGCAAGATTATTGTCTATCCACCTGCTGGTTCGACGTTTGTGGCGGAAGAAAACATTATTGTCGGGAATGTGGCGCTCTATGGAGCGACCGCTGGCGAACTGTATGCGCGGGGCATCGCGGGCGAACGCTTTGCGGTTCGCAACTCTGGCGTGACGGCGGTGGTGGAGGGTGTGGGCGACCACGGCTGCGAATATATGACCGGCGGCAAGGTGGTCGTGCTGGGCAGCACCGGGCGTAACTTTGCTGCGGGCATGAGCGGCGGCGTGGCCTACGTACTGGACGAGGCAGGCGATTTTGCGACCCGCTGCAACACGGCAATGGTGGGGCTGGAAAGCCTGGAGGACGCTGAAGAAATCAGCGACCTGCGCCAGTTGATTCAGCAGCACGCTGACTATACCCAGAGCGCTGTGGCTCAGCGAGTCCTGGCTGACTGGGAGAATACCGTGCCGAAGTTCGTCAAGGTGATGCCGAAGGACTATAAGCGCGTGCTAGAGGCGATCGCCGCTGCCATGTCCTCTGGACTCAGCGGCGATGACGCTCTCGCTGCCGCCTTCGAGCAAAACGCCCGCGACGTGGCCCGCGTGGGCGGCAGCTAAATCCTTGTTACAGAGTGGGTTTGCGCCTACTCTGTAACGCCTATGTGCCGCTAGTTGTCTTAAAGAAGGCAGTAATTAGGGCATTGACGGCTGGACTTAGATTCGCCAGCACTACAACGGAAGCCGTTGCAATGATGATGGTCGTCGCCATCCGTACCATCCCATCTGTCCCTTTCTGATAAGCATCGAACTTGTAGTCTAGCTTTTCAACTTGATTCTCCAACTGTTCAACCTTGCCGCCAACTCCTTGGACTTGTTGCTCTAGTTGCTCAAACCGATTATCAAGCTGCTCAAACTTCTGATTCACGTCATCTCGAAACAGAATAAATTCGTCTCGAAACTGAATCAGGACATCTCGAATGTCGCTATTGCTTTGATTATCTGGAACTTGCATGATTTCGTTTCTGCGCTGAACCTAGCCTAACTCATCCCTTTAGAGATCTAATCCGTCAAAACACCACCATGGGAAAACCAACTGGCTTTATCGAATTTCTCCGCGAAGCGCCCACCGAACGCGAACCGGGCGATCGCATTCGCGACTGGAACGAGTTTCATAACCCCATGCCGGAGGATCGGCTCCGCACTCAAGGGGCCCGCTGCATGGACTGTGGCATTCCCTTTTGCCATACGGGAATGCTGGTCAGCGGCATGGCCAGCGGCTGCCCCATCAACAATCTGATTCCAGAATGGAATGACCTGGTGTATCGCGGGCTGTGGCGCGAAGCCCTCGATCGCCTCCACAAGACCAACAACTTCCCTGAATTTACCGGGCGCGTCTGTCCGGCTCCCTGCGAAGGCTCCTGCGTGCTGGGCATCAACAATCCGCCCGTCACCATCAAAAACATCGAGTATTCCATCATCGAAAAAGGCTGGGAAGAAGGCTGGATCACGCCCAAACCGCCCGCCCACCGCACGGGCAAAAAAGTGGCGATCGTCGGTTCTGGCCCGGCCGGGCTGGCCGCCGCCGACCAGCTTAACCGCGCTGGCCACTGGGTGACGGTGTTTGAGCGGGCCGATCGCCCCGGTGGGCTGCTGATGTACGGCATCCCCAACATGAAGCTGGATAAGGAAAAGATCGTGCGGCGGCGGCTGGATTTGTTAGAAGCCGAGGGCATCGAGTTTATTTGCAATACGGAAATCGGCAAAGACCTGCCAGCCGAAGCCTTGCTGCGGGATTATGATGCCGTGATTCTTTGCACAGGCGCAACCAAACCGCGCGACCTGCCGATTGAAGGGCGGAACCTGAACGGGATTCACTTTGCAATGGAATTTCTCACAGAAAATACCCGCGCCGTTCTCGATAAACAACCCGGAAAAGACTACATTTCCGCAGCCGGAAAGGATGTAGTGATTATCGGTGGCGGGGACACCGGAACCGATTGTGTGGGAACGTCGATTCGCCACGGCTGCAAGAGCCTGGTGCAGCTTGAAATCATGCCCAAACCCCCGCTAGAACGCGCTGCCAACAACCCTTGGCCAGAATGGCCCAAGGTCTACAAGATGGACTATGGGCAAGAAGAGGCGGCAGCCATGTTTGGGGCGGATCCGCGCACGTACCTCACCACTACAACGAAGTTTGAAGGGGATGAAAATGGGAACGTGAAAGCGATTCACATTACGCAGGTGGAATGGACAAAGAATGACAAAGGCCAGTTCATTCCCGAACCCGTTCCCGGAACAGAAAAAGTGCTGCCCGCTCAACTGGTGCTGTTGGCGATGGGCTTCCTGGGCCCAGAACAGCCGCTGCTGGACTCCCTGGGTATCGAGCGCGACCCCCGCAGCAATATCAAAGCTGCCCACGGTCAGTTCACCACCAGCCTTCCTGGCGTGTTTGCCGCGGGCGACTGTCGCCGGGGACAGAGCCTGATTGTCTGGGCGATCAACGAAGGGCGCGGCGCAGCGCGGGAGTGCGATCGCTACTTGATGGGCAGCACAGATCTGCCGTAAGGGATGAAAAATGCTCATCGTTTCTACCCCTTTTCTTCTACAACCCCTTACCCCCCGACCCCTATGAATACTCCCTCTCCTCGCACCGTGTATCACAACCTCCGGCTGCTGGAACAGGTCAATGCGGCCACCAGCGCTCTCTATCGCCAGTTGGCTCAGGAGGTGATTGCTGATCCGAATGTCGATTTGGTCTGGCGACAGGCGATCGCCAATCGGCTACATCAGGCGAATCACCAGTTGGGGCAAAAAACCGTTAGTAAAGGAGATAGCTATTAGCCTGCGAAAGATACAGCATTTTCTTGCAGGGTGAGATCGCGCTGTCCTGCAAAGACAAAGGTTTTGTAGCCTTCTGCGTACCTCACTAGCTTCAAAAACGCTGTAATGAGATGATGGGATCAGGAAATCAGGCAGGGGGAGAATGATGAGAGCCGTGTTCTGTTTCGTTGGGATGCCAATACTTCAACACGCTGTCCCCCTGTCATCGCCTCTCCCCCTTGCATCCTCACTTCATCTGCCCCTCGCCAATCGCCGCCCGCGCATTGCGCCGCATCATCTCCGGCTTGATCCGCCGCAGCGCCGAAGCCGTCGTGCGATCGCCCCATTCTTCATCCGAGATCTCGGCTAGCTCTGCCAGCGGCGGGTTGACGTGCCAGGGATAGGGCTGAAACTCGGCTACATCCGTCGGTTGGGCAAAGCGCTGATTCCAGGGGCACACGTCTTGGCAGATGTCGCAGCCTGCCACCCAGCCGTTGAGGTTGGTGGCAATGTCGGCGGGTAGTTCTGCGGCGCGGTTTTCGATGGTGTGGTAAGCGATGCAGCGGTTGGCATCGACGACAAAGGGTTCCACAATTGCGCCTGTGGGGCACGCCTCGATGCAGCGGGTGCAGGTGCCGCAGTGCTGGGTGTGGGGTGTATCTGCTTCCAGCGGGAAGTTCGTCAGCACTTCACCCAAAAACACCCAGGAGCCATACTCGCGGGTAATCAGGTTGCTGTTCTTGGCAATCCAGCCCAGCCCGGCCCGTTCCGCCCACACCTTATCCTGAATCGGCCCTGTGTCGGCATAAAAGCGCGTCTGGATGCCGTCGCCCTGCGCCTCCAGCCAGCGACACAGCGCCTTCAGCTTTTTGTGCAGGACGCGGTGATAGTCTCGTCCCCAGGCGTAGCGCGAGATGTGGGCGGTGGTTGGGTCGGGCGATCGCTCCAGGTCAACGTAGTAATTGATCGTGACGCAGATGACGGACTGCACCTCCGGCATAATTTGCCGCACATCTTGCCGTCGGGGATTTGCCATCCACGCCATATCCGCGTGATAGCCCTGCGCCAGCCAGCGGTTCAGTCCCTCTGATTCTGCTTCGACGGTTGCAACGGCCGCAATGCCCACTTTGTGAAACCCTAACTCCAGCGCGGCTTGCTTTACCTGCTCTGACTGAACAGATTTGGAACCAAGGGATATCATTTGAGCCTAAAAATTGAGACTTGAGCTACTGAGCATCGGGGCTGGAGAAGGTGGTTGCTGGCAGATTGGGAACTAGCACTGCCGTCTCACCTTCAGTTTCAATCTCATAAAATAATCGGCTCTCTGCCGAAGCGCAGCAGAGCGCATCCTCCGGTTCATAGCGGTTAAACCGAGCGCTCAACTCGTCCGGTTGATACAGATCCACGCTGAACACGCTGCCGTCGGTGCGAGAATCCATCACATTGGGTGATATCGTGCCGACGAAAGCCCCCTTGCTAAACACGAATACTTGATAACTCAGCGGGCGGCACATCCCGTCAGCGCTTGCCATGCCGGTAATGATAGTTGTGTCGTTAAAAATCTGGACGGCTCCGGTCAGCGTCCAGCCCGCAGCCTCCACCAGAGCATCTTCGGGCAAGGTCGCCTGACGAAAGGTTCGCTCACAATATTCCAGGTTGCCGCCGCCTTCTGGCTGGGGCGCGGCGGGAATAGCAGCACCGGGCTGGTTCCAGTTGGGAGTGTTTTCGTCGAGCCAGGCGCTAGCGGATCTGGGTGGTGGGGTTTGGGCGACTCGCGAAGCGATCCCTGCGGGAATCGCCCCCGACAGCCCAGTCACCCAAGCCAGAAATGCAGCGCTAAGAAGGGAAGTAGAACGACGCATAGGGTTGATTTTTGACAAAATTTCTAAAGGAAGTTTGAACAGAACTCTAGCGGGGATCTGACGGAAATTTGCAAAGAAATAGAATACAAGTAGTTCAGGACTTACGCACTTGCAATGAGTTTTCTGGGGTTTGGATAATTTCTCGCGGGCACCGCCCGCGAGAAATTATCCAACTTCGTAAGTCCTAATAGTTATACCAGAGGAACCATAGAGCAAATCGAACCGCCTAGCGACTCAATCTCTAAAGCAGACAACTAGACCCCATGCTCGTGCAATCCTCTCACTACCAACCTCAAGCGAGCGATACGAGCCTTGCCGCAGACTAGTTTCGGTTCAAACTGCTGCGCCAACAGTCTGCGGCCAGTCGCCTGGAAATGGCAGTCGCGCTGCAAAGGAGTGCCCGTGAGCTGTCATGGGTCAGCCTCCAGCAGCAGTTTCCATCCTTGTCTCCCCAGGCGTTTGCTGAAAAAGTGGCGACCTTTACTTTGCGTCTCCAGAAGATTTGATTTTGAGCAAGCTGCAATGGCGGCAATTCAGCCAGTTAGAGCAGCAGTGGCGAGACATTTTAGGAATCTTGAAACCCCAAATGGATCAGCTTGACATCGCCTACTTGCCAAACTGGTCTATCCAATTGGGGGTTGCGGCTGATCTAGAACGCGCATTCCAGGAATCGGGTTTGGCTTAGGAAATTGGGTTTAAGAGAAAGGGTTAAGATAGACAATCGCAGCATTATTTATATTCGATCAGGGCGTTGCGGCGACCGAGCAGGCGATTGACGTGAAATTGCAGCACGCCCGCCAGCCCCGGAAACTTGCCCAGCACGCAAGATATGGCGTAGGGCAGCGCGTCGGAGGCTTTGTAGCCCTGCTGTTTGAAATAGCGATAGATGCGATAGGTCATGACCGGATAGCCCAGCAGCAGCAGCAGGCTGAGGCCCTTAATTAACGGTGCAAGGGCGATCGCCCCCAGGGGAATTCCCAATCCCCAAAGCCAGATACTCCGGGTTTCCTTCACCCAGTGGCGTTCGGGGGGTGTGCCGTGCAGCCAGGAGCCTTCGGCGTAGGCGTGGCCGGCCCGCTTCGTGCGCTTCCACCACTGAGCAAAGCGCGTCATATTCGCGTCGTGTAGCGTCATCTCGGCATCCAGCCGAAAGATCTTCCAGCCCTGCTGCCGCAAGCGCACACACAGTTCCGGCTCCTCGCCTGCGATCAGCGTGGGGTTATAGCCGCCCACCTGCTGCACCGCCGCCACCCGCATCAGCGCATCGCCGCCACATGCCTTCGCCTCGCCTACGGGCGTATTCCACTCGATGTCGCATAAGCGATTATAGAGCGTCGCGTCGGGAAAGCGTTCGCGCCGCCGCCCGCACACCACAGCCCAATCGGGATGGTCGCGCAGTGCCTGAGCCGCCTGCTCTAGCCAGCCAGCCACAACCTCGCAGTCACCATCGACGAACTGCACAAATTCCACTTGGGGAAGCAGTTCTAGCAATCGGGCAAACCCAGCATTGCGGGCGCGGGCAGCGGTGAAGGGAATCGACAGATCCAGCGCGACCACCTCCGCACCGAGCGATCGCGCTAGTTCCACGCTCCCGTCTGTGGAGCCAGAATCCACATAAACGACTTGCGCTGCCAGCCCCACAACTGATGAGAGGCACTGCCGCAGGCGATCGCCCTCGTTGCGCCCAATTGCAACAACTCCTACACTGTTCATCGAGTTGCCCTCTGTGGATATCTCTTCGTGCCCTTTCGGTGCCGTTCTAGCGCCCTTCTAGGGCCCTTCTAGCGTCCTTCTAGTGCCCCTTTACATTGGGCAAGCGCTGCTATACGGACACTTCCATCGCTAGATTACCCAGTTTCTGGGGCAACCCCGCAATGAGATAACGCTTCAAGACAACTCAATCCCTAGCCAAGCCCTAAAGCGGCGGATTATTGCGGTGTCCCAGCACTTGCGACTTCAGCTCGTTGAAATCGTTGACCAGTTCCTTCCGATTTGAGGCCCGCAGCAGATAGCGATAGACAAACCACGCCGTATAGCCCAGCCCAATCAGCTCGAAGGTCGGGGCTAGCAGGGGAATATCGTTGACCGACCGCAGAATCGCCAGCACCAGCCGCACCGCAATCAGCGCTGCCAGCAGCAGACCGATGGTGACAAAGGGGCTTTTGTATTGCCCAAAAAACTCAGATAGGTATTTGGGCAGGTCGGCAACAAATTCTGTTGCTTTATCCACGTACTCACGCCACTCTTCGCCCGTGTTTTCCTCGGTGCCGAAGGAAGTCAGCTTTCCCGTGTCCTCGGCGTTGATAAAGTCAGGGGTGTTAATTTCGTTTTTGACTTCAGGTTCCATAACCGTTCCTTATTACAACAACAATCGGGTGACAGCAATCTGAGGTTTCGCGATTGGATACTGTTGAATCGTATGAATCGTGTTCAGGTCGGACAGCACTTGCCAAGATGATAGTCTAACGAACTGCTGTCCTCTGGCAACAACTATTTGTAACTACTCTTGTAACTACTCCTGTACCTCTCGCCCTGCGATCTCCGTTTGGAACGACAGAAACCTTGCAGGAAAAGACATTTAGATTTTTTCAAAAAAATTCTTACCTTTAGATTCCATTTGACACTAAAGCAGACCTTGAGAAAATGCAAGACTACCCTCCTGTCTTGTCGAACAACCTGAGTCTTGCAGGACAAGCGCAAGAGAGGAAGGGCAGTTGGCGATCAAAGAGTTGACAAATCTTTAACTTGGGACAGCGACTCCCATGCTTCCTATTGCTCTCGTTCTCAGGCTTCTCCGTATTTGGGGTCGTCTCCCTCGCTGCATTTTAGACAGACACGCGATAAGCTGAGGGCGTTTGGTGTGGGTGTGTTTGGGTTGCATTTTGGTAGGCAAGCTGACGATGGACATTCAGCATATTCACTTTTATGTGGACCATGCGGGGGAATGGCGCGAGTGGTTGATCGAGCGGTTGGGCTTTTTGCCTGTGGCGACGGCCCGCAGCCGCGAAACCTGGACAGAAATCGTGCGCTGTGGGGGCGTGTGGATAGCGGTATCCTCAGCCCGAACCCGCAGTAGCCCAGTGGCGCGTTATCTCGATCGGCACCCGCCGGGAGTCGCGGACTTGGCATTTAGTGTGAGCAACGTGACGGCAACCATGAACCAGGCGATCGCCGCTGGGGCAACCGTGTTGCAGCCCGTTGTAGCAGAAGACTTGCTCAACGGCACCCTGCGCTGGGGGGCGATCGCCGGATGGTCAGACCTGCGCCACACGCTGCTGGAATGGTCGGGACAAGCGGCAGTCCCCCTGTGGGCCACCTTGCCCAATTTAGAAACGCTGGACTTTTGGGAGCCGGGAGCCATGTCGCCCCATTGCGCTGGTTTTTTTGAACAGATCGACCATGCAGTGCTGAATGTGGCAGCAGGCGACCTAGAGCCAGCCACCGTCTGGTATGAACAGGTCTTAGGGCTGCGACGACAGCAGGGCTTCACTATTCAGACCGAGCGTTCTGGGCTGTGCAGCCGCGTGTTGGGGCATCCTGGCGGCACGGTGCAACTGCCGATTAATGAACCCGCCTCGCCCAACTCTCAAATTCAGGAGTTTCTCGATATCAACCAGGGCGCAGGGATTCAGCACGTTGCGCTGCGGACGCGGGATGCCCTGGGGGCGATCGCCCAGTTGCGCCAGCGCGGGGTCGAGTTTCTCGATGTGCCGCCAGAATATTACGCCCAACTGCGGCAGCGTGAGGGCTTTTCGCTGTCGGAGGAGGCCTGGCGGGCGATCGCCCAGCAGCAAATCCTGGTTGATTGGGCCGCCCACGAACCGAACGCCATGCTGCTCCAGGCATTTACCCAGCCCATCTTTCCACAGCCAACCTTCTTCCTAGAGGTGATCGAACGCCGCGCCTACTGGGCCGGTCAGCAGCAGCGCCTCCCCGACGGCTTTGGCGAGGGCAATTTTCAAGCTCTGTTTCGCGCAATGGAGCGAGAGCAGCAGAAGCGGGGGAGTCTGGGGTAAAGAGAGGCATCCCTCTGCATGGCTGTTGCGGCCCCCAACCCTGCTGCCCTTGCTGCCCCAGTTACACAGGCGTTGCGGAGGAATGCCGCCGCTCCTGTCGCATCAGCAGATAGCCCACCACCAGCCAGAAAATCAGCAATCCAGCCGTTAGCAGCAACACAGGAACCAGTCCCCAGCTATTCACCAGGGCCGGAGCCGCAGCGGTAAATAGGCCGCCGCCCACAATAGGTTCAAAGAACAACTGCTTGTAGGCGAAGCTTTCAAATGCGCCGGTGCTGTTGTCGGGGTCCACCATTCGCAGAAGCAAAATGCCCGTTGCGGTCACGCCCATCGACTGGCCCATGTCGCCGATGCCCTTTTCAAACCAATGTTGCGAAAACAGGCGCGGAGCCAGCCACAGGAAGATGAGTACGTTCCACAAAATGCCCAGGATGCTGAGCGTCAGAAATACGCCCAGGTTGCCGCCGATTACTCGCAGCGAGATGGAGGCGATCGCCGCAATCACAACCACATCCAGCGCCACGCCTGCAATATTCTGAATCATCGGGCGAATAACCAGCGCCCCCAGTCCCAGCCGATTCAAAATGGACTGAGTAATAATGCCGCCTACCAGCGCCAGCGGAAACAGCGGCACAAACGGCATCACCACAAAGCCCGTCTGTCCCCAGGTGACGGACTCAATCCACTTCAGCGCCTCTAGCAAGAGCCAGCCAATGGCGATCGCCATGCCAACAATGCCAAAGTTAATCGACAGCGGATCGACCAGCAGATTTCGCAACAGCCGCGCCCGCTGCTGTCGCAGTTCTGGCGTTTCGGCCACCACGTTCAGGTCGGGAATTTCCTCTGGCTCGATAGCGTTGCGGTTAATCGAAGCAACATAGCCCTTGCGCCGCCCCCAGTCGGCCAGCGCCGTGCCCAGCACAATGCCCGACACAATGCCCACCGTTGCCAGACCAATCGCCAGGTCTGCGCCATCGGCATACCCCAGATTGTTGAGCGTTTCTGCCATACCACCCGCCGTGCCGTGGCCGCCCTCAAAGGCGATTTCGATCAAGCAGGAGGCGATCGGGTTTGCCCCAAACACCGGCCCTAAAATCAGCAGTGTTGCCAAAATGCCGACGACATATTGCCCCCAGGCGAGGGTCTGCCCAAATACCACCTGCGGTGCAGCTTTGCGCCAGATGTCGCGGGGCGGCGGAATCGTCTCGCCGAGAAATAGCGCAGCAAAGACGATGTTGATAAACACGCCGGGAGCCTGCGACCAGACGGTGCGGACATTTTCGGAAAACAGACCGCCCGCCAGCAGCGACTCTTCGCCGCCAAGGGCCGTGGCGATCGCCCCCAATACTTGCGGCCCCAGCAGCAGCGCCAGCACCCCCGCAATAATCGACGCAGGCAAATAGAGCCGTTGAAAAAAGCGAATTTTATGCTTCAAATAGCGCCCCGCCAGCAGCAATATCGCCAGCAACACAAAGGCAAATAAGACCGTTCGTAAATTAAACACAATTTCTCCCAGCCCTTACGGCAGATGACCAACCCGCCCGTCAACCCATTTGCAGCGCTGCAAGTTTTTGGAGACGGGCGAATGACAACTTGATTGCTATATAGCCTTTTATTAAGGCAGCAAGCCGTAACTCAGGGCACAGGTTTGATAGGAAGTGTTACAGAGGACGGGGAACCAGGAGGACGAGAAACCGGAATGATGCGGATTTTGGAGTTTGGAGTTTGGATTATCGGGCAAACCGCTGCGGGGCTTCTCGCCAGCCTTAAAAATACAGGAGCCTGAAGCAGCGCCAGTTCCTAGAAATTCCGCATCACCCACTGCTGAAACTCCGGGTCTGTCCCAAAGATTAGGCTGGGGCACTGGGTCGGCCGCACGCTGCGATGGGTCACGATATTTGCCTTAGGAATCCCATAGGCATCCAGTAAATACCGAATCAGCGTAATGCTGGCCTTTTCCTGGGCAGGCGTAAAGCCCTTTTGTGCAGGCGTGGCTTCGTGTTCAATGCCGATCGAGCGATCATTCACATCCTTATTGCCTGCATGAAAAGCGCAGTAGTCGTCCTGCACCATCTGAATAATTTCGCCGGAGCGATCGATGATGTAGTGCGCCGACACCTGCGAGGTCGAGCTTTGGAACGTGTTGATGGCGCTCTGCACCGGAGCCACCGTGTTGTGAAACACAATGCTGTTAATCTTGAACCCTTCGCGGCGAGCGCGATAGTTAGACGGGTGCGCCGGAATAAACGTCACCTGGGGTTTGGGCATTCCGCCAGAGCCGCCGCCTTCGTGGCCAGTTCCCGGCTTGGGCTGGGGTTCTGGCCCTGGCACGCCGACCGCCACCACCATGCCCCCCGGCGCATCGTCGCGCTTAAACCACTCGTGCATCGGGCGAATGTTGAGTTCCTTTTCGCCATTAGCGCGGGGCTTTTTGAAAATTCGCTCCAGATAGTAGCCACCTTCCATCAGGTAAATGGCAGAGTCGGTTTCTTTGATCCAGGTTGCCATGCGGGTCGTCTCCTAGCGTTGCACCGATTTTAGATTTTGGATTTTGGATTTTTCGTTCTTCCTTCTTCGTTCTTCGTTCTTCGCTCTTCGTTCTTCCTTCAAATCCAAAATCGAGAACTAACATAGTCTGCCCAGAGTGACAATAGTCCAGCTAGAATGACGAACCGGGCTGCTTGAGAAATTCGACTTCTTCTGGCGTGGAGCGTCGCCCCAGAATGTGATTGCGATGGGGAAAGCGGCCGAAGCGCTGGATGATGTCGCGGTGACGCAAAGCATAGTCATAGGGGTCGTGGAGTTCGGGGGCGATCGCCGCTAGCTTTTGCATCAAGTCTACACACTGCTGCTGGTGCGCCAGGTTTTCGCTATGTTCCAGCGGTAGGTAGAGAAACAGCCGCTCCAGTGGATTCAGCGCCTGATCCAGCCCACGGGCGATCGCCCCTTGGCTCACCGCCAGTGCCTTTGCGTCCGTGGCAAAGGCTTTGGGCGTGTTGCGAAAGATATTGCGCGGAATCTGATCTAGCAGTAGCACCAGCGCCAGACAGGAACGCGGTTCCCCCTGCCACTCGTCCAGGTCGCCCCTGGCGGCCTGCTCATAGAGCGCCAGGAAGCGATCGCGCATCCGTTCGTCTGTTTTGGGGTTTTTGGTAAACCACAGCTTGCGACGCTGCTCATAGCTGCGGTCTGTTTCGTCGGGCGCACCAAACCAAAAGTCTAGAAGGCTGCTGGGTGAAGGAGGCATATCTGTCTTGGGTCAAGGGGAACGGGTTTCAAGCGTTTTGGAACACGGTAGGGCGATCGCCACCGAAGGAACGTCTACATCAGGTAGGAGCTGCGCTGAGTGACGCGGGCAGTTCCCAAATCCGAGCGGTGCCGTCTGCCCCGGCGGAGGCTAGCCATTTGCCATCGGGACGAAAGCTGACGCTCCAGACTGCACGGCGATGTCCCTCAAAGGTTTCCACAAGTCCACCATTCAGGTTCCAGAAGCGAACTGTGCCATCGGTGCTGGCGGTGGCGAGATGCGCTTGATCTGGGCTAAAGGCAACGTCCCACACGGCGCGTCGATTGTCCCCAAAGATGGCGAGCGATCGCCCGTTCAGGTTCCACAATCGGGCTGTGCCGTCGGCTCCGGCGGTGGCGAGGCGCTGGCCGTCGGGGCTGAAGGCAACGCTCCACACGGCGCGATCGTGCCCGCGAAACACCACCAACTGGCGACCCGTTAAAGTCCACAGGCGGGCTGTACCGTCTGCTCCAGTGGTGGCGAGGCGCTGGCCGTCGGGGCTAAAGGCGACGCTCCATACGGCGCGATTGTGTCCCCGAAACACGACCAACTCTCGCCCCTCCAAGTCCCACAGGCGGGCTGTACCGTCGGTGCTGGCGGTGGCAAGGTGCTGTCCATCTGGGCTAAAGGCGACGTCCCACACCGCGCGATCGCCCGCTGAAAATACCGTCAGTTCGTCGCCATCCAGGGCCCACAGGCGGGCTGTGCCGTCGGCGCTGGCGGTGGCAAGGCGCTGTCCATCTGGGCTAAAGGCAACGCTCCACACGGCGCGTTCATGGCCCACGAGTTGGGCTAGCTCGTGACCTGCATCGTCCCACAGGCGAGCCGTGCCGTCGGCTCCGGCCGTGGCGATTTGCTCTCCATCTGGGCTGAACACCGCGCTCCACACGGCGCGTTGATGTCCCCTCAGCACCCTGATTTGATGTTCTGGCGGCGGCTCTGGCGTTTGAGGGGATTCTGAACGGAAGTCGGGCGATCGCCCTAGTCCCTCTTCGGTCGGAGTCGCTGACCACGGCGCAGGCAGGTTCAAACTGGGCAATGGTGTAGCAGGCGCAGCAACAGGACGCGCCAAATCTGCTAGCGTCAGGTGATTGCCCGGTTGATCTGGCGATTTACCTGGCGGTTTACCTGGTGGTTTACCTAGCGGTTTACCTGACTGTTTGCCCGGCTTGATCGAGTCGCCTACTGGCGAGAGGTTGGGGGGCAACCAGACTTGAAACAACTGCTGCCAGCGATCGCCCGCCTCGTTCCAGAAAGTATCGGCCGCCTCCATCAACCCCTGATTCCTGGCGATCTCCCGATTGCTCTCCGGAATCATCAGCATTGGGGCGGCTGGCAATGGTGGCTCTAGCATCCGCAGAGAACCCCAACCCTCGACTAGTGAAAAGGCATTGCCATAGAACAACCAGCCGCCCAATAGCCAAGTGCCCAGGACGACCGAAACCTGCACCGCCCGCCAGCGTCGTCGGTTGGAACCCAAACCACTCATCTAGCGAAGGGCGATCGCGCCGCCGAGGCCATCTGTAAAACCATGACACGCCTAACCAGGACAAGCCTGACTATACTGGCTGCTCCGTCCGAAAATAACGATCGCTCGACTACATCTTTTGTCATCGCGCTTCACCCCTGCACATCCGATTGATGGGGTAAAGAAGCAGAAGACAAAAGGCAAAAGAAGGGGCAGGGTAGTTTTTATAGCGAAACGGGCCTTGACCGCTCTAAGCGCTGTCAAAACCCGCTGCTCAAAAAGAATATATGTCTTACGGACGTTCGCACTGGGTGCAAACAAACTGGGCACAGATAAATGCCGCACAGACAACTGCTGCCCTAACCTGTGAACCTCAACCGAGTAGACATCAGCCGCGTAGAGATTAATAGTAAATCTTACCGCCGCCCCACTTGGCTCCCACCACCTTAGGCTGAATTAGGATGTGTCCTGCAATCACCTTCAGGTCATCTTGGGTCAGGTTCCGCATCTTGGGGAAGATGTCGGTGCTCTTGGTGCTGGGGTGCAGCTCCGAAATTTCGGTCTGTCCGTCATAGGTGGTGGGATTGTTCATATAATCCACCAAAGCTTCGATGTTGGTGCGCGGGGGCGTGGCCAGCGCCAGGGTTTCGGGATCTAGCCCTACGTTAGGGTCGGTTTTGGTGATGCCGCCGACGTGACACTGACCACAGGCATAGTTAAACAGGCGCTTGCCGTCTGCAACCTGCTTTTGCGTGAGTGTGATTGTGTCTCCTGCCGCATTGAGAGGCACCGTGCGCGTCGCAGCGTCGAGTTCAGCGGCGATCGCAGCCCCACCGACAACCTGGAAGATAAAAAGGGCTATCCCCACAACTAGCCAGACGTATCTCTTAAGCACAGAAATCGTTCTCCTTCCATCCAAGAACATCAATATAAATTGAGGCAGCTACAGACCCAACTCCATCCTGACCCAGTGTGATGGCTCAGTCCGCGATGGCTAAGCATGAACCCTAGACAGGACAGAACTGCAACCTGGTGAAACTGCCAAAAATGGCTCAGATACCTGCAAATTAAATTGAATTCAGATATCGGCAGCTCAACACAGCATCCGGCAACCTGACCCAACTCTTCTCGCCCCACCACAGGGTTTTCCAGCCGCAGCCTTAAATGAGAGGAATTGTTAAGGTATGTCAGGCAATCCTAATTCTTTATCATGCCATCGATTGAGACTCTTTATGAAGGGACTCTGGAGATTGTGGCGAGATTCTGGAAGGATTGTGTGGAGCAATGTGGAGCAATATTCTAGGGCGATCGCCCTAGCAGTGCATCAGTCCTGCCTTCTCTAGGCGAGAATGGGAATACTCCTGAAGGGATTTGCGATTTGTCCAGCCCCCATCCAGCAAGCCGGAGTCAAGACAAACCATGAGAACCGTGTTGATTGTGGACGACAGCCAAACTTTGCGGCAAATGCTTTTGGAACTGCTTCAGGGCAACGGACTCCAAGTCATGGAGGCAACCAACGGCATTGAAGCCAAGGCAATGATCCAATCCAACGCACCGGATTTGGTCATCACCGACCTGATCATGCCAGAGATGAACGGCTACGAACTTTGTCGCTGGATCAAAAACGACCCCGCTGCTCAAAAAATTCCCGTCCTCATTTGCTCGACAAAAAGCGAAGAATTTGACCGCTATTGGGGCATGAAGCAGGGCGCAGATGCTTATATCACCAAGCCTTTTCACCCGCCAGAGTTGCTTAAAACCGTCAAGCAACTGCTTCAGAGTCACCGCTAGATGTAGCCATTGCCCAGCGAAGACATCCCCTGTGACCCCAAGCCATAAATCTTGCCCACGTTAAATCCTGTCGGGGTATTCGGACGCGCCAAAAGGGTCTATGCTGCTTAGCAAGTCTGGTGCTGTCTATACATTCCTCAAAGACATAGACCTGTGAGCTACAGGAATCCCGTTCCCACCGTAGATATCATCATTGAACTCATGGATCGGCCCTACCGACCCATCGTGCTAATCGAACGGCTAAACCCGCCCTTTGGCTGGGCCCTGCCGGGGGGCTTTGTGGACTATGGCGAGTCGGTAGAGGATGCTGCGGAGCGCGAGGCCGCTGAGGAAACCGGGCTGCAAGTCAAGCTGACGGAGCAGTTTCAAGTGTATTCTGACCCACAGCGCGACCCCCGGCTCCACACTCTCAGCGTCGTGTTTCTGGCAACGGCCAAGGGCGACCCCTTTGCAGGCGACGATGCCAAAAATCTGGGCGTGTTTGAGATTTGGGACTTACCCAGCAATTTGTGCTTTGACCATGACCGGATCTTGCGAGATTATCGCTATTTTCGGGAGCATGGGCTGCGGCCAAAGTTGGGATAGCGCTTGAGATAAATCTAAGGTGAGGAGGATATGGTATGCGGGAAGTGATTCGGACAGAGGCGGCTCCGGCTCCGGTGGGGCCCTATAGTCAGGCGATCGCCGCTCAGGGGCGACTGGTGTTTGTCGCAGGGCAGATTCCCCTGCATCCCGAAACGGGGGCGATCGTGGGCGAAGAGGTTTCTACCCAGACGGAGCAAGTGCTGGCAAATCTGGAGGCGATTTTGAAGGCAGCGGGCGCGACGTTTGCCGATGTGGTCAAGACGACGGTTTTCCTAGCTGATATGAATGACTTTGGGGCTATGAATAGCGTGTATACTCGCGTCTTTGACGAGGCGACGGCTCCGGCGCGGGCCTGCGTGGAGGTAGCGCGGCTGCCCAAGGATGTGCGCGTAGAAATCGAGTGTATTGCGGTTGTGAATCCCTGAACAAAGCTAAAAAGTCGGGGTAAATTCGCGCAATTGACACTTGGCGGTTCGGTTCACCCACCTCCCCCAACCCCAGCAGGATTGTTACAGTATTAATCAATAACCACTGTCTGAGCGAGGTTACTGCTGTGAACAATGCGTCTAACAAAATCTCAGAGCTGTTTGGCGATGGTGCAGAATCGGGAAATCTGCTCTGGCAGTATGTTCAATCCATGAGTCCTGAGACGGTCGCTCAACTCTCCAAGCCTGGGTCTCAGGAAGTGTTTCAGGTCATGGAGCGCAATATCATTGGACTGCTAGGTGGCTTGCCCTCTGAGCATTTTGATGTGTCGATTACGACCAGCCGCGAGAACTTGGGTCGCTTGCTGGCCTCAGCAATGATGAGCGGCTACTTTCTCCGCAACGCTGAGCAGCGCATGGCGTTTGAGCGATCGCTCCAGGATGTGCCCGAAGTTGGTTAGGTGCGTCTGTGAGTCAAGGTTCGGATTTTCACTCCTGTTTTCTGGGTTTTAGCTCGGTCGATCCGATGGGTCGGTCGAGCTTTTACTTTGCGGAGGCGGCTGATAAGAATGCGGCCGGTTGGGATCTTGCAGAACTGCGGCGATCGCTCTTGATCTGGTACACCAACCACGGCCGAGACTTGCCCTGGCGACGCAGCCGCGACCCCTATGCGATCTGGATTTCGGAAATCATGCTCCAGCAAACCCAGGTGAAAACAGTGATTCCCTACTACGAGCGCTGGCTGACGCAGTTTCCTACCGTGACCGCACTGGCCGCCGCTGACCAAACCCAAGTCCTCAAAGCCTGGGAAGGGCTGGGGTACTATGCTCGTGCCCGCAATCTGCATCGTGCTGCCCAGGTGATCGTCGAGCAACATGGCGGCCAGTTTCCCGCTGACCTGGTTACGGTGCTTACGCTACCCGGTATCGGGCGCACCACCGCTGGGGGCATCCTCAGTGCCGCATTTAACCAACCCGTACCCATTTTGGATGGTAATGTGAAGCGAGTGCTGGCGCGGCTGCTGGCGCTGGCAGTGCCGCCCAGTCGTGCTCTGGCTGCACTCTGGCAAGCGTCGGGAGCCATCCTCGATCCGCAGCGTCCGCGAGATTTTAACCAGGCGCTGATGGATCTGGGTGCGACCTGCTGCACGCCGCGCAATCCCGCTTGCCTGCTCTGTCCCTGGCGATCCCACTGTCTTGCCCATCAGCGAAACATGCAGAACGAATTACCGATTGCTGAAGCCCGCGCCCCGCTGCCCCACAAGCAAATCGGCGTGGCTGTCATCTGGAACGAGCAGGGAGATATCTTGATCGATCGGCGCAAGCCCGAAGGACTGCTGGGCGGGCTATGGGAATTTCCAGGCGGCAAGATCGAGCCGGGCGAAACGGTGCAAGACTGTATCCGCCGCGAAATTCGGGAAGAATTGGGCATTGAAATCGAAGTGGGCGATCGCCTGATGGTTATCGACCACGCCTACACCCATTTCCGCGTCACGCTGAATGTCTATCACTGCCGCCACGTCAGCGGCGACCCCCAGCCCATCGAATGCGATGAGGTGCGCTGGGTGACAGCAGCAGAGCTAGACCAGTTTCCCTTTCCCAAGGCGAACCTGCAAATTATCGAGGCAATCCGAGCAGCAAGCGCTTAGGAGTCTGAGGAATCTGAATAGGAATCTGAATTTTTAGCAAAAGCTTCAGCGGCACGCGCAGTCGGAGCGTGCCGAATTTTGATGGTTTCTCTTCTCTAAGGCTGAATTTCTCTGAACCTGAATTTCTCTGAGGCTGAATTACTTCGCGACCTGCGGTTCTAGCGACGGGGGGGCAGGGGAATCGGTGGTCTTGCCGTTGTTCAGCGCCCCATCCAGCAGCGGCGTGTCCTTCTGGAACACGGGCAGATCGAACCAGAAGGTTGTCCCCACGCCGACTTCGCTCACCAGATGCACGCGGCTATGGTGCTTTTCGATGATATTCCGCACGATGGACAGCCCCAGACCTGTACCCTCCAGCGTGTGAACCCGGTTCTCCACCCGGAAGAAGCGATCGAAGATGCAGGACTGATCTTCAGCGTCGATGCCAATGCCCGTATCCGACACCTCCACACGCACGCAGGTCGCCAAGTGGGGATGCTCCGGTTCGCAGCCCATCGCGTAGGCGCGAATTGCGATGCGCCCCCCTGCCTGGGTAAATTTCAGCGCGTTGCCCAGCAGGTTATTCAGCACTTGCAGCAACA
Organism: Thermoleptolyngbya sp. C42_A2020_037; assembly: GCF_015272455.1. Classification (NCBI taxonomy): domain Bacteria; kingdom Bacillati; phylum Cyanobacteriota; class Cyanophyceae; order Oculatellales; family Oculatellaceae; genus Thermoleptolyngbya; species Thermoleptolyngbya sp. C42_A2020_037. The sequence goes on along the minus strand of NZ_JACYLP010000046.1, from coordinate 43,555 downwards.
GGTCATAGTTGCCTAGCACCGTCGGCAGGTGTGGCTCCACATCCTGCACCAGTTCGATTGCCTTGTCGCGGGCGTTGAGCTGGTGGGTGCGGAGGGTCTGCTCGATGGGCTGCGTCAGGTCGATCGCCTCGAAGTGATAGCGCTTGCTAGACTCCAGACGCGATAGATCCAGCACGTCGTTGACCAGGCGCGTCAGGCGATCGGTTTCCCGGTTTGCCGTTTCCAGGAATTCCCGCTTCTCGTCGTTGCTTAGGTCTTCGCCATACTCATGCAGCGTTTCGATGAACGACTTGATGTTAAACAGCGGGGTTCGCAATTCGTGCGATACGTTGCTGATGAACTGGCTTTTGGCTTCGTTTAGCTCCACCTCGCGGGTGATGTCCTGCACCGTGATGGCGATGCCTTTCACATTTTCGCGGGACTGATCCAGCACCGTATTCAGCAGCACCCGCAGCGTCCGGTTGACGGGTTCTGGCACGGCGATGGTGAACTCTGACTCAGCGCGATCGCGCAGCATGTCCGACGATAGCCCTTCCTGCGTAATCTCTTGCAGCGGCTGGCTGAGGGCTGCTTTGACTGGCTCTGGCAAAAGATTTAGCACGGGCTGCCCCAGTAAATCCGGCGTGTTGTCCCAGCCAAACAGGCGGCGTGCCGTGGGGTTCACCAGGATCACGTCCATATCGGAATCGAGCAGCACCGCCCCATCGGCAATCGTAGACACCAGCGTTTCCAGCTTGGCCTTTTCAGCGGTCAGTTCTTCGATGTTTTGCTCTTCGTAGCGCTCCAGCCGCTCCGCCATTTCGTTGAAGTTCAGAATCAGTTCGCCCAGTTCTCCGCCAAAGGGCAGGTCGATGCGCTGCTTAAAATTCCCGGCGGCAATATTTTTCACGCCCACCAGCAGTTCCTTGATCGGCTTGGTGATTTGCAGCGCGTTAAACACCGCCCCCAAGATCACCATCACCCAGATGGACACGAAAACGGCGATTGTCACGTCTCGCGTCAGGTGAGAGGACGTGACCACAGTGGGGTTTGGATTTGTGCCAATGGCTAAAACGCCCAGGTACTTGCCGTTGTAGTTCAGCGGCACGAAGACATCCGTCACTTCTCCATCGGGCGTGAGGTGCTGGCGCACCATCGGATATTCCAGCGCCGGGTTAAAGTTTTCGGGAAGCTGCATCCGGCGACGGATGGTGAGCGAGTTTTGCACCTCGGACTGGGAATAGGGAATGCCGAAGAAAATTTCGCCATCGGCATCGGCGTAGAGCATGTAGCGGACGCTGGAGGTGCTGCTGTAGAAGCGCTGGGAGAAACGAGCCAGTTCCGTCAGGTTGTTTTCGCCCACCAGCGGCGCAACGTTGGCCGACAGCAACAAGCCCAGGTCGCTGCCAAAGCGTGTGTCGTTGAGCCGCGCATCCTGCTGAATTGAGTTCACGGCCCAAAAGGTCAGCCCGCTCATCAGCAGCGACACCATCAGCGTGCCGATCGCCATCAGCTTGGTCTGGAGCGTAAATTCCGACCACCAGCGGCGAATGATGTCTTGGAGTTGCTTTAGCAGATTTAGCAAAGCCGCACTATCTACCCAGAATGCAAGATAAGCAAGGATTCTAACAGTACCAGGAGCCATGATGCGCCCTGGTCATTTGCCAAAAATGTGTTCTTTTTATCATACAACCGTCTTCACCGTGACATGCGGCGTTGGGGTTCTACTGCTATGCTCCGTCACGCTATTCCTGCCAGTAGGCGCTGCAACTGGGCGTGGATCTCGGCATTTACGTGGTCAATGTGAAAGCGGTGGCTGGCGAAAGATTGGGCGGCGATCGCCCTCCGCCCTCCTGTTTCTGGCTGCTGGAAACACTGCTGTATCGCAGCGGCTAGCGCAACGGCATCACCCGGCGACGTCAGCCAGCCCGTTTTTTCTGGATCAATCAATTCCCTCACGCCGCCTGCGTCGGCGGCAACGACCGGGCGACCACAGAGCATTCCTTCCACCACCACGCGCCCAAAGGGTTCCGGGGCGGTAGAGGTGTGGGCGATCAGGTCGCAGGCGTGCATTAGCGAGACCACGTCGGACTGGAAACCCAAGAACCGGACGCGATCGCCCAACCCCAGCGCCTCGACCTGCCGCCACAATTGTTTCGCATACTCTTCTTCGCCAAACAGGGACTCACCTACTAGCACAGCGGCGACCGACGGCGGGCACGCTGCCAGCGCCTCGAGCAGCACATGCTGCCCTTTCCACGGCGACAATCGACTAAAATGCCCGACCACAAAGGAATTCTCTAGCCCCCAGGCTCGTCGCAGCGTCTCGCGGTCTTGAGCAGGTTGGCGATAGAGGTCGGGCTGGAAGCCGTTGTAGATTACGACCGTGCGATCGCCCTTTCCGCCTGCGTCGATGAGCGCCTGCCGACTGGCTTGGGAATTGGCAATCACCAGCGCGGCCCGATTGGCCAGCGTTACGGCGATGCGGCGGTTGGTGGGGCTGAAGTGGTCGAGCGAGAGGATGTCATGCAGATGATAGACCAGCGGGCGGCGGGTCAGAAAGCTGGCGATCGCCCCCACCACCAGGGCTTTTTGCGTATTGGCGTAAATCAGGTCATAATCTCGTGCCAGCTTCGCCACACGACCGATCAGCGGTGCAAGCTGCTTTAGGCTCATCAAGCCTTGCCGCAGCCCGCTTTCTTTGCGGACTCGCAGCCCGTCCTGCATCAGCACTTGCACCGGGATCTGGCGCTGCTCCAGCAGAGTTTTGAACGAACCGTCGGCAAACAGGGCCACTCGGCAGGTTTCCCGATAGGGCGCAGCGATGTCGAGCAGGCAAAGCTCCGCGCCGCCTGGTTTGCCACTTTGGTCAAGAAACAGAATTTTCATCAGCCGGGGATGAATCTGGAAGACCTGTCAGAGAAATTGTCTGGAAACAGCGGATCAGGTTTGATTTTGGATTTTAGATTTTGGATTTTAGATTTTGGATTTTGGCAGGTTTTGGCAAAATTTTGGCAGCCTGTGTCGCCGGGATGCTTGGCATTCTCAATCATCGTATTGGAAACTGGCGTATTGGAAACGGATGCAACGGCTAGTGCAGTGTCGGCATGGGAGGCGTGAGAAGCTGCGTGGGACAGAGACGGAAGGTGGCATGGGATGCCAGATGGAAGGCAGCAGTGTGGGCGGTCGGCTGTGTGCTGGCGGTGGAGGGGGTTGGCACAGGAGACAGTTGGGCCCAGACGGCTCAACCGTCTCCTGTGCCTTCGCCCATGCTGGCAGAGCGATCGCTCCGCGTGGGCGTAAAGCCGATTGAGCCGTTTGTGTTTGCCGCAGAGCAGGGCAACCCGACGGGCTATAGCATTGACCTGTGGACGGCGATCGCCCCCCAGATCAACGCCCAAACCCGGTATGTGGTCTATGACACTACGCCGGAACTGCTGGATGCCTTGCGCCGGGGCGAAGTCGATGTGGCGATCGCGGGCATTTCCATCACCGCCAGCCGGGAAGCCACAGGACTCGACTTTTCTCACCCCACCTATGAGGCCGGGCTGCAATTACTGGTGATGCGATCGCAAAAATCCCAGGTTGCTCGGCTGCTCGATTATCTGGGCGGCGGCAGAGCCTTGCAAGCGGTCGGACGTGTTTTGCTTAGCTCGATCGTTGTCGGATTTTTGATTTGGCTATTTGAACGGCGACACAATTCCCACTTTCAGCATGGGCCCCTAGCGGGCATCGGTCAAGGCATCTGGTTTGCCGTGGTGACGCTGGGCACTTTCGGCTATGGCGATGTCACGCCTGTGGGCTTACCGGGGCGCATTGTGGCGGGTCTCTGGATGGGGGTTAGCTTTTTCATCCTGGCGGATTTTATCTCGGCGATGACGACTGCCCGCCAGCAGGCCGCTCCGGTGCAAAGCCTGAGCGACCTTGCCGGACAGCCCATCGGTGCAAGCCAGGGCACGACTGCCGATTATTTTTTGCGAACCAAGCCCGTGAAGCGAGTGCCAATGGAGGATTTAGAAGCCTCGCTGAGGGCATTGCGGTCGGGCGAAGTGGTGGCAATTGTGATAGACCGTCCTGTGGCAGAATACCTGACGGTTCAAGAGCCTGACCTGGTGATGGCGGGCGATCGCCTCAGCCGGGAACACTACGGCATTGCCCTGCGGGAGGGCGACGACCTCCGCGAAGAGATCAATCGCGCCCTGCTAACCCTGCAAGAAAAGGAATACTTCGAGTTTTTGTGCCGCAAATGGTTTGGAGAGCCGCAGCAGCAGTGATTAGGGCATCCTTAGAACTTATGCAGTTGGACAATTTCTCGCGGGCGCAACCTGTGAGAAATTGTCCAAAACCCAAAGCGCTTATCGCAAGTGCGTAAGCCCTGATCCTATTAACCTGGCAATATTTGATCTGCATTCCGAACCCCCCTCATCCCCCAGCTGCTTCTTCCAGAGCGGGCTTAACGCCTTCGGGTGACCAGAAATGGTGAGGGAGGTTGGCAACGTTGCACATCTCGTTTGGACGTTTAGCCTAGAGCGGCTAACCTAGAGCGGCATGAATCTGCGATCGCGCTTCTTTCAGTGCCTCTGCTAGCTTGCTGGGGTCGCGGCCGCCGGCCTGGGCAAAGTTGGGTCGGCCGCCGCCGCCGCCGCCGCAGAGTTTGGCGATCGCCCCGATCAGCTTTCCGGCTTGCAGTCCTTTTTGGTTGACCGTTGGGCTAAAGGCGGCGACGAGGGCGACTTTATCGGCGGCGGGGGCAGAACCTAGGAAAACTGCACCTTCGCCTAGCTTTTGTAGCAGGCGCTCAGCGGCGGTTTTTAGCGCATCTGCGTCGGCACCGGGCATTTCTGCCACCAGGATTTTGAAATCGCCCAGCGTCTCTGCTTGGTCGAGCAGTTGGTCAGACTGGGCGATCGCCAGTTCTGCCTTCAACGCGGCGAGTTCTTTCTGAGTCACCTTTAGCTCGTCCTGAAGCGCGGTGATGCGGTCGGGAATCTCTTCGGGCTTGGCTTTGAAGCGATCGCCCAAGTCGCGCACCACCCTGTCGCGCAGGTTCAGGTATTCCAGCACCGCAGGCCCCGCAACGGCCTCGATGCGGCGTACCCCAGCAGACACGCCCGTTTCTGAGATGATCTTGAACAGACCAATTTCGGCTGTATTGCTGACGTGGGTGCCGCCGCACAGCTCCATCGACACGCCGGGAAAGTCGATAACACGCACCTCGTCGGCGTATTTTTCACCAAACATGGCGGTTGCGCCCTTGGCTTTGGCAGTGGCTAGCGGCATAATGGACACGTCTGCTGCGTGGGCTTCGGCAATCCAGGTATTCACCTGGTCTTCGATCTGCTGAATTTCCTCCGCCGTCAGCGGCCGCGCCAGGTTATAGTCAAACCGCAATCGGTCAAAGGCGACCATTGATCCCTGCTGACCAATGTTTTCATCAATGAGTTTCTTCAGCGCAGCCTGAAGCAGGTGCGTCGCCGTGTGGTTGGCTTGGGCGCGGCGGCGGCAAGCGAGGTCGATCTGGGCAGTGAGGCGATCGCCCGTTTTCAGCGTGCCCGCTTCCACTGTGCCAAAGTGAACGAAAATCGCTCCATCCTTTTGCACGTCTTGAACGCGCACCCGCAGTCCTGCTTCACCCAGCAAAATGCCGCGATCGCCCACCTGCCCGCCCGATTCGGCATAAAACGGCGTTTGGTCGAGAATCACCTGCACGTCGGTTCCCGCAGCGGCCGTGTCCACAGGCTTGCCCTGCACTAGCACCAGCTTCACCTCTGCCTCCGCTTGCGGCTGGGTATAGCCCAGGAAACTGGTTTCATGCAGATGCTCCGCCAGCGTGTCGAGGCTGCCCTGCACGGTGAGGTCGATGGTTTCGTGGGCGGCCCGAGCGCGATCGCGCTGTTTCTCCATCTCTACTTCAAAGCCGTCGGTGTCCACCGTCAGTCCTGCTTCTTCGGCGATTTCCTGGGTTAGCTCTAGCGGAAAGCCGTAGGTGTCGTAGAGCGTGAAGGCATCCTGTCCTGAAATCTGCCCCTTTGCAGGCAACTTGGCAATGATGTCTGCCAGCAGCTTTTCGCCGCGCTCCAGGGTTTCCAGAAAACGGGATTCTTCTAGCGCCAGTTCGGCCTTGATGGCTTTTTCGCGCTGGCGCAGGTTGGGGTAGGCAGCTTCAGCAAGGGCGATCGCCGACTCGGCAACTTGCGTAATAAACGGCTGCTCAATGCCAATCAGCCGACCGTGACGCACCACACGGCGAATTAGGCGACGCAGCACATAGCCGCGCCCCAAGTTAGAGGCATTCACCCCATCGGCAATCAAATGCGTTACCGCCCGCACATGGTCGCCGATCACCTTCAACGAGGTTTTGGTCTTTTCGTCACACGCAGCATAGTCCAGCCCTGCAATCTGCGCTGCGGTCTGGATAATCGGGAAAATCAGGTCAGTTTCGTAGTTGTTCGGCACGCGCTGGAGAATCTGCGCCATTCGCTCCAACCCCATGCCCGTGTCGATGTTCTGCGCCGACAGGGGAGTCAGGTTACCCTCCGCGTCCTGGTTATATTGCATAAACACCAGGTTATAGAACTCGATGAAGCGGGTGTCGTCTTCTAGATCGATATGATCATCGCCCCGCTCTGGGTGAAAGTCGTAGTAAATCTCGGAGCAGGGGCCGCAGGGGCCCGTCGGGCCAGACTGCCAGAAGTTGTCCTTCTCATCCATCCGTTTAATGCGAGCTTCGGGAATGCCGATCTGGTCGCGCCAGATGGCGAACGCTTCGTCGTCTTCTCGAAACACACTGACCACCAATCGTTCTGGGGGCAGCTTGAAGACTTCGGTCGAGAGTTCCCACGCCCAGGCGATCGCCTTTTCTTTGAAATAGTCGCCAAAGCTAAAGTTGCCCAGCATTTCAAAGAAGGTATGGTGACGAGCCGTGCGGCCGACGTTCTCGATGTCGTTGGTGCGAATGCACTTCTGCGAGGAAGTGGCACGGGGAAACTCGGCGGCCCGCTGCCCCAGGAAAATTGGCTTGAACGGCAGCATTCCGGCGATCGTCAGCAGCACCGTCGGATCTTCGGGCACCAGCGACGCGCTGGGGAGAACCTGATGCCCCCGCTCGGCGTAGAAGTCGAGAAAGGTCTGACGAATCTGCGCCCCGCTGAGGTTGGGCGGCTGGGTCGAAGCGGCAGAAGGGGACGGCGATTTGGGCGGCGATTTAGGCATAGATCAACTCGAAACAGGCCGAGAGAGGGATTGGAGATCAGGGCTGCAAGCAGTTGCAGGCAGGGCTGGGCTAAGGGGGTGTGGCTCAGGATAGGGGCGATCGCACGAGTCTTGATGAACCCAATACGGCTTGCTAAATCGCTCAGGCAGACGCTTGCAAGCCGAACAACTGCAAGCCGAACAACTGCGAGCCGAACAATTGCAAGCCACACAATTGGAACGACGCAAATCCTATCAAAAATCCTGGTTACTACGATCTTGCTATCTGGCTGGCAGATTCAGCAACCCAAAAATCAGGAAATGCTGAGAGAATTTTGCCGGACTTTGGGTATCCTGATAAGACCCATCAGCACCGTATCAGCAACAGCACATTATTAACAGCACATCATTCAGATAAGAGTATCAGCCATTAGTGGTGTTTTGGGGGTCTTAGAGGTGTCAATGATGTATGGCGGCGTGCCATCCCGCACTACTTCACAGAGCCAGCTTCACAAAATCAGTCAGCAATTCCACATTAGGCAGTGTTTTGAGGCTTTTTAGGTCTTTGATTGCCTTGAGTCGATTCCCCTAAATTCCCCTTAACAAGGGGGACTTCCAGAGTGGTTCGGCTCGGTTTCCCCTTTTAACGGGGGCTATGGGGGAGCAAGGGGCTTCAAAGCACACCCTAATCAAGAGTGACGTTTTGATGATAAGCGTCCTGAGATTTCTCTGTGTTCTCATGTGGCAGGTTTGTGGTAGTTTCAGGTGTGGCGATTGAGATAACTGACCGAAATCTTCCAAAGCAGGGCTTTATTGAACCAAATTTGGCGCTAATGCAGGTCCAGTGGATATCGATCGCTGGCTGCTGATGCAAGCGTTGCAGACTACAGAGGTTTAGAGTCTTGCTGACCACGCCAATTGCAGATTCAGTCCTGCCAGTTTTTCCAATGCTGGTTTCTTTACATTTTGAAACCCGCAGTTTGCCCGTATGTTGCTGTGTAGACCATTGCAGTTGGATTCTGGACTTGGCTGCTTCGACTGACGTGTGTGGTTTCTGAGAAGGACTACTCCACCCGTTTGTGCTTTTACTCCTCTCAATCTCACTCCTCTCACTATCCTGGGTTGTGCATTATCTGTATTATCTGTAACGCTGCATTTATCTGCGCGGTACCTGTTTTGGAGTCTCCTTTATCAAGGATGAATCTGTATAAAAGCACTTCAGGAGTCGCTGTACTTGCTGTTCAGTTCTGTTACAGGATTGTATTAAACGCCCGGATTTATGGAGGTGTGCAGCTTGAGGCTTCATGAATGTATCAGATTGAGTATATTTTTACACTTCAAAATACAGTCATGAATTGGAAAAACTAAGAAAAGCATGAAAATTACTCTGCAAATTCCGAAATGACGAGTTCGGCCGATGTATCCATTCTTATCCGTAGTGTCATTAGGTTAGAGAATGCTTATATTGGGCCGATCTTGTGTTGATTCTATTTTTAATGCCCTACGCAGCGTGGGGATTTAACTAAATTGCTTTTGCAAGATTTCTTTTGCAAAGCCGAGTCTGACGATACGCCTGATTTTCTATTGAAGATGATTTAGCGGCTGGAGAGGGTTCTCTTCAAGCTGTTTAGGCATTTGTTAGCTTAGGCAAACAGGCGATTCATCAATTTGGCTGTTAGTCTTTTAAGTTTTCCAGGTAGGCTCCGCATTCCATGGACGCTTCGATTCTCATTGTGGGGGATCGCGAATTTCTGGCATCCCTTTCGGCTCTAACCCCTGATCTGGCGGCGTTTACTCTGGAGGTTGCGCCCAATCCGCACGAAGCAACGCCGCTGATTCAGGCGCAGCAGCCCGACTTGTTGATTATCCAGGCGACTCAGCCGGGTAGCCTGGATCTGTGTCAGCGGGTCAAGGCACAGAGCCATCTGGCGTGGATCTATTGCGTGGTGGTGGATGATCGGCAGCCGCCTCTTGTGGGTGAACTGGGCGATCGCCCTCAAGACGAGGCGCATCTAGAAACTTCGGCCCTGATCATGGGGGCGGATGCCTATGTGAAGCTGTGGCGAGCCGAGTTGCAGAATAAGTCGTCTGAAAAAAGCGATCAGTCACTCATCAGTGCCTATGTGCAGGCGGGGCTGCGGCGTGTGCAAAACCATCGAGAGTTAATTCGCACCAATGATATTTTATCGGCGATCGCCCTGTCAGACCCGCTCACCGAGCTAAACAACCGCCGCGCCTTTGAGTGGGAACTGCCCCGGCAGATTCATAATGCACGGCTGCGGGGAATGCCCATTAGTCTACTGATGCTGGATGTGGACTTCTTTAAGAGCATCAACGACACCTACGGACATCTGGTGGGCGATCGCGCTCTACAGCTAATTGCGTCGCGGCTGCGGCACAACCTGCGCTTTTATGACACGCCATTTCGCTATGGCGGCGAAGAGTTTGTGATTATTCTCAGCGATACGGGCAATCAGGAAGCAGAGGCGATCGCCAATCGCATCTGTCGGCTGATCAGCGACCAGCCGTTTGTCATCGACGACTCCCTCGACCTCAACATCACCATCAGTGCAGGCACTGCATCGCTGTTGGTGCAGGACGATGCGCGGGGCATCAGCCTGCTGCGCCGGGCCGATCAAAACCTCCTGCGGGCAAAGGCGCTGGGTCGCAATCGGGTCGTCGGGGGACAGGAGAGCGATGCACCGGGCGAAAGCGGGCTGGGCAATCCTGATCCTTCTCCTGCACACGAGTCATGAAGCCCTATCAGCAGGTGGCGATTGAGGACTGCGGCGAGCCGCTGGTAGAACTCCCCGCAGACGAATTTGCACGGGTAGACCCCCATCCCTACGCGGTGCTGGGTGCGCCCTATGGCGATCGCTCTCCGTTTTTTGTGCGGCAAGGTGTGCTGGAGCGGCTGCGGCTGGCCCAGGCAAACTTGCAGGAACGCTGCCCCGGCTGGCGCATCCAGATTTTCGATGCCTATCGCCCCATCACCGTGCAGCAGTTCATGGTGGACTATACCTTTCAAGACCTGGTGCGATCGCACGGACTAGACCCTGCCACGCTCAGCGCGGCCCAGCAGCATGACTTCTGGCAGCAGGTCTACCGGTTTTGGGCAGTGCCCAGCCATAATCCTGCCATGCCACCGCCCCACAGCACGGGCGCAGCCGTCGATGTCACCCTGCTCGATGCCAGCGGTCAACCCGCCGAGATGGGTTCTCCAATCGACGAACTCAGCCCCCGCTCCTACCCCGATTACTTTGCGCCTTACGCCGACCCCACTTCCGACCGCTATGACCCAGCGCGGGCGATCGCCCACCAAAACCGCCAGCATCTAGCCACTGCCATGCAGTCAGCGGGGTTCTGTCGCCATCCCAATGAATGGTGGCATTTTTCGATCGGCGATCAGCTTTGGGCCTGGCTCAAAAGTTCAGATTGCTCGGCGCTGGCCCGGTCAAATTCGGCTTGTGCAAATTTAGACGACACGGTGGAAAACGCAAACCAGCGCGTGGTTGCACGATATGGTGCGGTTTGAATTGATACCCGAAGGTACAGAAGGGGTAGTGCAAGTATATTCATTTCCACCCAGAATTATTCGATATCTAAATTTGATATCTTCTTTGGAATGGGCGATCGCTCTTCAACGGTATTGAAATAGACGAAATCAGGCGAATTCAGGTCAAGCTTTTATTCGCTTGACAGTTCGTAATTTAAGTGTAAAGAGTCTCCGTGTATACCGGGTTGGCGCTGGCTGTACGGATGGGTCTTACTGGAAGAGTCCACCCGATAGGCAGTCATCCAAGTGATATGCAAAAAGACACTGCTGGAAACACCTTTGCAACGGCCCGCAGGCTCAGCTTCTCTTCTGGGAAGCTGAACCTCACCGAGTGGGTCGGCTCTGGCGATCGGGATGACATCTACCGCCTCAATTTTAGTAAATCAAGCAATGTCACCATTGCGGCTTCGGGAACAGGTAGTGGCACAGGGGCGATCGCCCATCTAATCCAAGACCTGAACAACAACGGCCGCCTCGATGCCAACGAGGTTAAAGGCAGGATGCCTATTCGCCCTGGGCAATCCAACACGCTAGCCGCCAAAAACCTGACGGGCACATTCTTCCTCAGAGTCCGCAGCCGGGGCGGCAGTCTCGATTACAACCTGGCAATGGAAACGACCCCATCGGATACATCCTCCAGTAGTGGCACTCGCGAAACCCAGCCGACTGGGTTCATTGCCGAGGTGCTGCGGCTGACCAATGCGTTTCGCCAGCAAAACGGCCTGCGGCCGCTGTCTTATAACAGCAAGCTGAGTAATGCAGCCCAGGGGCACAGCCTCAATATGGCAAATCAGGACTTCTTTAGCCACACGGGCAAAGACGGCTCTACCTTTAGTCAGCGGGTTACGGCGGCTGGATATCAGTGGTCGTTCACGGGCGAAAACATTGCTGCGGGCTACACCACGCCTCAGGCCGTGGTCAATGCTTGGATCAACAGCCCCGGACATCGGGCGGCGATGCTCAATCCCAACTATCAGGACATCGGCATCGGCTACCACTACCTCGCCAATGACACCGGCCAGGTCAACTATTACCACTATTGGACGCAAAACTTTGGTAAGCCCCTGTAGGGCTGGAGTTCGATTTTGGATTTGCGATTTTGGATTGCTAGTCGAGCGTTTGCAGAGCGTTCAGCAATTTTATTCGTAACGCTACTGAAGAGAATCGATATCAAAGGGTGAGGGCAAGCCTTGCAAGACAGTTTGGCTTGCACAGCAAGACAGTTTGATTTGCACAGCAAGACAGTTTGGTTTGCACAGCAAAACGGAGGCGGGAATGTGCTGCGTTCTCGCCTCTTTTTTTACAAAATCTTTTTGGCAGAAAATGGAGGGAGTTTTTGGACTATGGGAGAGAGCGATCGCCCCAAACCGCTTGCTCAATCCAAAATCCCCAAGCCAAAATCCAAAATCCCCAAGCCAAAATCTCTACAGCTTAGCCCGAATTTCCTCAACTCGCTTGCGATTCACGCCCAAATCAGACTGACCCAGGCGCGAGGCTGATCGCACCTGCACCACGCCCGCCGCCTCGTCTACGTAGAACTCCACATCGTCCACAAACCCCATCAGCGCACTGGTGAACTCGGCGTAGAGGTAGTTTTCAGACTCGGTGATGATCTGGGTGCGCGGCATGGCGGTAATGATGCCCTTGAGACGGGCGATCGCCTCGGCCGAGGTGCCGCTATAGCTCAGGGGCGCAATGTAATGCTCGGCATCTGACGCTGGAGCTTGACTATTGACACAGTTGGGTGAGCTAGGACAAGCTGCCAGTTTACCGTCCTTTACTCCCAGATTGGTGGGACGCGATCCAGAAAAAGAAAACAACGGAGCACCTCCAGAAGATTCAGCAAACACGGTCACAGAGATCGAGGTCGGAGAAACTATGGTCGAATGCGGAGCCGCCAGCGTTGCTGCCGGACGCATCAAACTGCCTCCCAGCAGCATCATCAGAGCAAAGACAGTCAGCCACTTCCATCGATTCATACGTTGCCTCTTGGTTTGGGGTTTATTTACGCCGTTATCGAGCGTTTGGGCGTTGATTCTGACGGTATAGAAACTGCGATTCGACACCCTGCCATAGATTTCATAACAATATCTTTACAATCCTGCCCAACTCAAGCTCGCTCCCTCCAAAAACCAAAGAATTGCTCGTTTGCCTGTCATTTAATCTTTGAGAATATTTAAGCTTTATAAAAAGCACATCCTCATTTCCGTATTTCCAGGGATAAGCTAGAAGTCTTCCTGTTTTGAAAATTGTCGAAAATCGTCATGTCTCAGCCTCTAAAATCCAGTCTCTCCAGCAATCGCAGTCTTTCTGCGCCTGTCAAATCTTCGCCCCTAGCTGCGCTCAGCGTGCGAACCGCCGCCCGCGCCTCTCAGCGAGAACCCGGAGGAACGCTGGCATCCGCGCTACGGGTCAGGCCTATTCCTGGAGCCTTTAATCGGCAAGATTCGGTCAGCCGCTCAGACCGCGACTTGTATCGGCTAGTGGTGAAAAATCCATCCGCCGCGCAGATTGTCTTTCGCAAGTCGGGTGCGCCGACGGTTCAGCTTGCGGTGCTAAATGCCAGGGGCAGGGTGCTGAGGTTCGGTGGACAAAAGCTGTCGTTTCCTGTGCTGGCTGGGGTTCGTAGGTTTAGCCTGACGGGCCTCTTGCCTAGCACTTATTTTGTGCGCGTTTCGACGGCTTCTAGTGCCCCGGTGAACTATCGCCTGCGGCTCAATGTATCAAACTTGCCGACCTCCTAGCTGGCAATCAACTCATAACAACGCAATGTGCAACTTTCAATCTGCATGATTCGTTTGACATTCAAGATAATCGGTTCTCCCCAGGGATAAGGGAGCCACAACGCTTGCTCCCTTTCCTTTTGTTCCCTTTCTTTTGGGAGAGGGCGAGGGTGAGGACTGCAAGAAGCTCAAGCACGAGAAACATGCTTCTGTTCAGCAACGCCCCCCTCTCCACTGGCTCTCGTTCATGAAGCTGGGGGAGTGGGCCTCCCCCCATCATCTGGGTACGACTATCAGTGCCATCTCCATATACTCAGTGCCATCTCTTTTCTATGGCTCAAACCCCCTCGTCTTCTTCTTGAATCAGGGGCAGGGTTATTTGCAATCGCGACAGGGGGCTATCTTCGCTGGGCATATTCAGCAATTCCAGCCGTCCGCCCATTGCCTCTAGGATAGATTGAAATGCCAGCAGGCCCAATCCCGACGAGAGTTGAGCCACAGGCACATAGCCACTGCTGCGAGTAATTTTGGGGTTTTGCGATAGAGCAGCTAACTGGTCGAGGGGTTCTTGCCAGGCCTCAGTGGGGCGCGTGTCTTCCAGGATGAGATGGGCCAGTTTGGTGGCTGCGTCGATTTCTGCCATCAGGCGAATCGAGCCATCGCGCATGGTGTCGATCGCCCCGCTCACCAGGCTCACCAACCCCTGCTGCAACCACTGCGGATCGGCCAGCACGTAGTAGGCTGGGCTAGGCGGGAGGATTTCTAGCTGCAAATTGCGGTTGCGGGCCAGAAGCTGGGTGCGATCGCCCACTGCCAGAAACGTTCCTGCAAGCTGTACAGGCTGTAGCTCCAGCTTGCGAAAGTCCTGGGAAATGCGCGAAATGGCGATTGCCTGATCCAGCAGCCCCAGCATCTTTTGGGCTGCGCCATTGGCCTGTCGCACAAACTCCCGCTCCTCCTCTGGGCTATCGCACAGATCGTTGAGAATCAACTGCTGTAGCCCGATTACGCCGTTAATGGGCGATCGCAGTTCATGAGACACCCGCGCCAGAAACCCGGCGTTGAATCGCGCCTGTTCGGAAGCCAGCCAGTAGGCCATTTCCAGTTTGCGGAGGGAACTGGAGGTCGGCGACTCCCTCCCGTCATTCCGCTCCAGTCCATCGCTTCGCAACCCCTGTGCTCTCACCAACTCCCACGCCAGCTTGGCCGCACCCACCTCACCGGCCTGATTGCCCAGAGCAGCGGGCAACACTTGCAGCCCTTCGCGAGAACTGGGCAGCACGCGGGTTTGCAGTTCCGCCCACAGCGTCGGGTAGAAAAACTCGAAGCTGGCGCTGATGCCGCCGCTGAGGATTACCGCTTCTGGCGTGAGGACATAGACCAGGCTGGCGATGCCCGCGCCGAGGTCGCGCCCATATTCTTGCCAAAAGGCGATCGCCTCCCGATCTCCCGCCTTAGCTCTGCGGCCCAGTTCTCCTGGCTCTAGCCCCGTGCGCCGTCGAATCGCCTGCACCGAGCAATATTGCTCCAGGGAACCACGATTGCCGCTGTTGCACTCTGGCCCCTGCGGATTCAACGTGATTAGCCCCAGTTCGCCGCCTGTGCCCTGTCGCCCCGCAAACAGCCTGCCATCCAGCACGATCGCTCCACCCACGCCCGTCCCCAGCGTCAGCAGGATCATATCCTGAAAGTTGCGCCCTGCCCCCAGCCAGCTTTCGCCCAACCCCGCACAGTTGGCATCGTTGGCCAGCACCGTCGGTTTGCCTGTCCTCGCCTCCAGCCAATCTGCCAGGGGCACGTCCTGCCAGCCGAGGTTGATGGCAACCCGCGCCACCCGCCCCGCTGCGTCTGCTGGGCCTGGCGTGCCGACCCCAAGGGCGATCGCCTCGTTCTGGGGGTCAACCTGGGCGATCGCCGCTACCATTGCCTCGACCACCTGCTCTGGCTGGGGCGGTTGCGGCGTGGGCACGGTGACGGACGCAGCGCACCTTCCCTGAGCGTCATATCGCCCCAGCTTGATCGCCGTGCCGCCGAGGTCGATGCCAATTACGTAGGGCATAGGGACGTTACTTCCAGTTTTCTCGCCGCAGCAGTGGGTTAATAAACTCATTCAGCCCTTCGCCGACCAGAGATAGGCCCGTGACCAGCAGCGTCAGGGCGAGGCCGGGGAAGAGGGCGGGCCACCAGATGCCCGTCGGCAGCGCGTCCAGAGCTTGGCGGAGATCTGCGCCCCATTCGGGGGTTTGGTCGGGCAAGCCCAGTCCCAAAAAGCCGAGTCCTCCCAGCGTCAGCGCGGCATCGGCGGCGTTGAGCGTAAACAGCACGGGCACGCTCTGGATCACGTTGGCAAAGAGGTACTTGCTCAAAACGCGCCAGGTGGACGCACCCATCGACTGCGCCGCTTCTATAAATAGCTCGGTTTTGACGCTGACGGTGTGGTTCCGCACGACGCGGTAATACTGCGGCACGTAGGCAATACTGAGGGCGATCGCCGCATTTAGCACGCCCCGCCCCACCACAAACGCCAGCGTCACCGACAGCAGCAGCCCCGGCAGCGTGTAGATCGTGTCCATCAGAAACAGCAGCACTCGGTCTAGCCAGCCGCCCAAATAGCCGCTCAGCATTCCCAACGGCACGCCCACCAGCACGCTCAGCGCCGTCGCCAGCACCACTACTTTCAGCGCCGCCTGTGCGCCATAGAGGGTGCGAGCAAAAATGTCGTAGCCTTGTCGATCGGTGCCAAACCAGTGCGCCGCCGACGGTGATTCATGAATTGGGTTCGCCAGCGCCTCCAGCGGGTCTTGCAGCCAGCCCCAGGTGTGGAACAGCGGAGCCAGCAGCGCCGCCAGCACAAATACTGCCACGATCGCCACGCCCACCCACATCATTTGCACCGACAAACTCGGCCGCTGTGTCGTGCGTAAAAATCGGAGCGATCGCAAATTGGTAAGCGCCATGCCAAATGGGATTCCAGGAGCAAAAAAGGGAAAAGATCGTGGCCTATTGTCGCACGTCTGAGGAAGCGTGATAGCGAGTTGGGATACTAGCGATTTTGGATTTTGGAGGGGCGATTTTGGATTTTGGAGGGGCGATTTTGGAGTGCTAGTCAAGCCTCTGCGGGGCTTTCAGGCATTTTATCCGGAGCGCTACTTAAAAAGACAGGACTTACGACAGACCTTACGCCCTTGCTCTGGCAAACCGGACAGTAGTAAATCCGTCGTCCGCCCAGGGTGTCTTTCTCGATTGGCGTTTGGCACACCCAGCAGGGCTGTCCGTCGCGGTTAAACACTTGAAAGCGATACTGTCCGCGGCTGAGGCCTTGCTGCTTCAGTTGGGTTACTAGGTTGAGGTCGTTGGTGATACCGCCGGTGGTGTAGGACTGACGGGAAAGGGCGATCGCCGCCTCAGCCAGTCCAGTTATTTGCTCTGGGGTGCAGTCCATCGGGCGCAGGCTAGGATGCACGCCCGCCACAAACAGTACCTCACTGCGGAGATAGTTGCCCAGGCCGCAGAGGAATTTTTGATCGAGCAGCAGCGACATCAGCCCGCGACGGTGAAAGCGTGGATCGAGAAATCGGGCGACGACCTGTTCAACGGTGACGGCGGAATCCAGCACGTCGGGGCCAACCTGGCTCCAGAAGGGGTGCTGCATTAGCTCGTCTTCTCGCAGCACTTCGATATCCGAGGCACTGTAGAGCAGGGCAGATTTTTGGCTGTTGTGAATTGCCAAACGGAGTTGACGCTTTGTTTTTGGGAAATCGTAGGCTTTGCGGACGAACCAGATGCCGTAGAGCTGGTTGTGGCTATAGATATTGAGCTGGCAGGCAAAGCGAATCAGCATTCCCTTGCCGCGTGTTTGCACGTTTAGGATGCGATCGCCCCTCAGTTTGTCTTCGTAGGGTTTCAGATGCTCAAAGGCGAAGAAAATATCTTGGACAGGCTCGCGGACTATGGCACGTTCAACTTCGTCCGCAGCACGGCGGATTTCGGGGCCTTCAGGCATATTAGGGCTTAGAGATTGGGGGTTAAGGATTTAAAGCTGGAGGCTGGAGCTATCGAATCATCCGAATCGCTGGCGTTCATCCGATTTGCGTACTATTTTCGTTCTGTTTGCGTAAAAGGCTGAGTGAAATCCGCCAAGTTGCTGATGAATTCAGGGAGCATATCAGAGGGATTTCGAGCTTTTAGGCGTTAATTAGCAATGGGGTCAGCTTTACAGGCTCACAGCCTACCATTTTGGAAAAATCAGCGCAATATTCCTCAACTCTTTTCTGTCCATAGACGCTATCAGTAGCCCGCTAGCTTGCCGCGCCGCTTGGTTTCACGCTCGGCTAAGTGAAACAGCGTCAGCCCCAGCGCAAAGTAAATCGCACCATTCAGCAGGGCCAGCCCAAAGTTGCTGGCCCTGAGCGGCACGCCCCGCGCCATCACATCGCGCATCAGCCCTGCACCGGGAGCCATTGGCAGCAGCAGCCCCAACAGCCGCAGCGGCCCCGACCAGGTTTCCGATGGCACGGCCAGCAAAAACAGCAGCGCAAACTGGAAAATTCCCAAAAGCTGCTGTACCTGCTTTAGCAATAGCGACAGCGACCCCATCGCAAAGGCCAGTCCATAGGCCCCTAGCAGCACCGTGGCAAAGGCAGGCAGCACCGCAGGCGGAAAGGATAGGCGCGTGCCTGTGAGCAGCGAAATCACACCGAGGATGCAGGCGATCAGCGTCAGTTGAATCGTTAGGCTGGCCAGTGCCCGCGTCAGGAAGAGCCGGGGCGGGCTGTAGGGCGATAAAAATAGCTGCTCCAGTGTGCCCGTCTGCGCTTCGCGCTGCAAGTTGCCCGCCACGTCGCTCATGATGAACAGCGCCAGCGTCCACAGCACGTAGCCGATGACCACCGCATCGAGGCGATCGCCAAACTGCAAGTCTGGCCCGGCAATATACCGCGCACTCAAAAACAGCCCGTAGAAGACGACGGTCGTGATCACAATACCGGCGATCGCCTCGGTGGAGTATCGCAACAGTTGAATCCAGCTTCGACGCAGTTCGGCCAGAAAAAGTTCGAGCATTGGAAGACCTGGAGGATCGGGGTATCGAAGGATCGAAGCTTAAGGGGATTGGAATGTTTCATCATCGCTTCATTCCATCATCCTGTTATTTTCCTGAATCGCAACTCATCCCCCCATTGCGCTATCGTCCTTCTGCACCACTGGCATCACCAGCATCTTATCTACTCGATTGCCGTCCATATCCATCACCTCAAACCGCAGGTTGTGCCAGTTGAAATAGTCGGCAGCGGCAGGAATCCGGCCGAGTTGCATGATCACGAAGCCCCCCAGCGTTTGATAGTTGCCCCGGTCTTCATCCGGCAGTTCGTCAAGGTCGAACAGTTCCTTGAGCTTGTCGATGGGCAACATGCCGTCCAGCAGCCAGGAGCCGTCTTCGCGCTGCACGATGGCGGCTTCAAAGCCGTGGTCTGCCATCGGCACATCGCCGATGATGACTTCCATCACGTCATTCAGCGTGACGATACCCTGCACCACGCCGTATTCGTCCACAATAATCGCCAGGTGCGTGCTGGACTGTTTGAACAACTCCAGCACCTTCAGCGCGGGGCTGGATTCGGGCACGAAGAGCGGCTGCCGCAGGTTGCCTGCCAGATCAAAGGGTTGGCCAGACAGGCTGCGCGACAGCAGATCAGTGACATGAGCCACGCCCAGCACGTTGTCTAGCGTTTCCTGACAGACCAGATAGCGGCTATGCCCGTTTTCGATGATTTTTTGACGATTAATATGTTCAGGATCGTTGAGATCTAGCCAGATAATTTCCAGGCGTGGGGTCATCAGGCCGCTGACGCGCTGGTCGCCCAGGTGAAAGACGCGCTCTACCATGTCTTGCTCGGCTGCATCAAACATACCGGCCTCTGCACCCTGGCGCACCATCACCTTAATTTCTTCTTCCGTCACCAGGGGTTCATTAGAAGACTGATTCACGCCCACCAGTTTCAGGATGCCTTCGGTGGAAGCGCTTAACAAGTGCACCAGCGGGTAGGCTAGAGAAGAGAGGCAGCGCATGGGGCGAGAGACAGCCCTGGCGATTTTTTCGGGGCTGCTGAGGGCGATGCGTTTGGGCACGAGTTCGCCGATGATCAGCGATAGATAGGTAATGGCCAGCACAACCAGGCTCAGGGCGATCGCCCCACTGTAGGGTTCAAGCGCGGGAATCTGGGCGATCGCCCCTGCCAGCGTATTCGCAATCGTCGCCCCGCCAAACGCGCCCGCCAGAATGCCAATGAGCGTGATGCCAACCTGCACCGTTGAGAGAAACCGATTGGGAGAAGTCGCCAGTTCTATCGCTGCCTGGGCTTTTTTGTCGCCTCGCTCGGCCATCTCCTGAAGGCGGATTTTGCGGGCAGACACAATCGCCATCTCCGACATCGCAAAGATGCCATTTGCCAAAATCAGCAGCAGCACGATTAAAACTTCAACAGCAACGGAAGGCATTGGTGGCAGTCTCCGGCAGCAGCCCGCGTCCGGCAAAAGGGGCTAGAAACGTCTTTGGAGTTGAGTTTGAAGGGAAGACAAGCTTGCAGGTGCTTGCAGACTCAATTTTGCTAACCAGGTTTGGCAAGCCAAATTGGCAAGCGCATCTCGCAAACTTATAGATGAAGGTAGCACCTCGGCCAGGGTGAAATTGTAGGATCAGCAGATTTTCTCGCAAGCGGCCAGGGGTCAGCGACAGATTTGACCTGACATCTGGAACCGATTTCCTGAATCCTGGGCCCTGACCCGTCTTTCCGGAAGCGGTTCCCCCAATCCTGAATCTCTGGCTGCGCTTTACAATGGTCAACAGTCTTTAGCTCAACCACTGCTTCCCGAAATCCCAACCGCTATGGCGTTTTCGTCGATCTGTCGCGTCATGGGGCGATCGCCCCTCACCGCCGAACTGCTCACCAAGCTGAACCAGCAGCGCCGCCTCAGTCTCAACGGCATTGCCCGCCTGCCCAAGGGACTGGTCGCCTCAACCCTGGCCCAAACGGCCCAGCGCCCGCTGCTGGTGGTTGCCGCCACGCTGGAGGAAGCCGGCCGCTGGACGGCCCAACTGGAAGCGATGGGCTGGAACACGGTGCATTTTTACCCCACCTCAGAAGCGTCGCCCTACGAACCCTTTGACCCCGAATCGGAAATGACCTGGGGGCAGTTGCAGGTGTTGGCAGATCTGGCGCGGGTTGAGTCATCGTCCCAGTCGTCCCAGCTTGCAATTGTGTCTACCGAGCGATCGCTCCAGCCGCACCTGCCGCCCGTGGAGACGTTTCGCCAGTTTTGCGTCACGCTGACCCAGGGCTTGGAAATTGACCTGAAATCCCTCAGCCGCCAACTGGCGCTGCTGGGCTACGAAAAAGTGGCAATGGTGGAAACCGAGGGGCAGTGGAGCCAGCGGGGGGACATTATCGACGTGTTTCCGGTGGCGGCGGAGTTGCCCGTGCGCCTGGAGCTATTTGGCGATGAGCTAGAGAAGATCCGCGAGTTTGACCCGGCCAGCCAGCGATCGCTCGACAATGTGCCGCAGTTGGTGCTGACGGCAACGGATTTTGCGCCGATGGTGTTGTTGGGACTGGGGGCCAGCGGTCAGGGCGATCTGGCAGAAAGTTTGGAGCGTCTCCAGCCGTACCTATCCCCGGAAGAAGCGGAGCGATTGGCGGAAAGCGGACGACTGGAAGGGGCACGGCGGTTTTTGGGGCTGGCGTTTGACCGGCCCGCGTCGCTGCTGGATTATTTACCAGAGAATACCCTGGTTGCCATTGATGAGGTGGAGCAATGTCAGGCACATGGCGATCGCTGGTTTGACCATGCGGAAGACCACTGGCGCGAGGTATCCGGGGGGCAGGGCACGGAGAACGACGGCGTGACGGCGCAACCTCTCACGGCTCCAACCCTTCCCAAGACCCACCGACCGTTTACGGAGTCCCTTGCGGCGTGCGATCGCTTCCTCTGTCTACACCTGTCCGAACTAGCGGAGGAAGGCAACGGGCTGAACCTGTCGAGCCGCCCAGTTCCCGCCGTGCCGCACCAGTTTGGGCGCTTGGCAGAGACGATTCGCCAAGAGCGCGATCGCCAGTTTGGGATCTGGCTAATTTCGGCGCAGCCGTCGCGGTCAGTGGCGCTGTTGCAGGAACACGACTGTCCGGCGCAGTTCATTCCCAATCCGCACGACTATCCGGCCATCGATCGGCTCCAGGCAAACCGCGTGCCGACGGCGGTGAAGTATTCCGGTCTGGCAGAGCTAGAGGGCTTCATCCTGCCGACGTTCCGCATCGTCGTCCTCACCGACCGCGAGTTTTTTGGGCAGCACACCCTGGCCACGCCCAGCTACGTCCGCAAGCGTCGCCGCGCCGCCTCCAAACAAGTTGACCCAAACAAGCTACAACCGGGCGATTACGTCGTCCACAAAAACCACGGCATTGGCCAGTTCATCAAGCTGGAAAGCCTGACGCTGGACAACGAAACCCGCGAATATCTGGTGCTGAAATATGCCGACGGGCTGCTGCGGGTGGCGGCGGATCAGGTGAATGCGCTGTCGCGGTTTCGCGGCGTGGGCGAGGGCAAACCCGAACTCAGCAAGATGACGGGCAAAGCCTGGGAGCGCACCAAGCAGAAGGTTCGCAAAGCAATCAAGAAAGTTGCCTTTGACCTATTGCAACTCTATGCCCAGCGGGCCCAGCAGCAGGGCCACGCCTACCCGCCAGACACGCCCTGGCAGGAGGAAATGGAGGACTCGTTCCCCTACCAGCCCACGACCGACCAGCTCAAGGCGATTCAGGACGTGAAGCGGGACATGGAGGGCGATCGCCCGATGGATCGGCTGGTCTGTGGCGACGTGGGCTTCGGCAAAACCGAGGTCGCCATCCGCGCTGTGTTCAAGGCGATCACCGCTGGGAAACAGGTCGCCCTGCTCGCGCCGACGACGATTCTGACGCAGCAGCATTACCACACGCTGAAGGAGCGCTTTGCCCCATACCCGATTCAGGTCGGTCTGCTGAACCGTTTTCGCACCAATGCCGAAAAGCAGGACATCCTGAAGCGCCTCGCCTCTGGGGAACTGGATGTGGTGGTGGGGACGCACCAGCTTTTGGGCAAGGGCGTGCAGTTCAAAGACTTGGGGCTGCTGGTGGTAGACGAAGAGCAGCGCTTTGGCGTGAACCAGAAGGAAAAAATCAAAACCCTGAAAACCCAGGTAGACGTGCTGACCCTCAGCGCCACGCCGATTCCCCGGACGCTTTACATGGCGCTGTCGGGCGTGCGCGAGATGAGCCTGATTACCACGCCGCCGCCCTCCCGCCGCCCCATCAAAACGCACCTGTCGCCCTACGACCCGGAGATGGTGCGGACGGCCATTCGGCAAGAACTCGATCGCGGTGGGCAGGTGTTTTACGTGGTGCCACGGGTGGAGGGCATTGAGGAAACCGCCGCCAAGCTCCGAGAGATGGTGCCGGGGGTGCGGATGGCGATCGCCCACGGGCAAATGCAGGAAGGCGAACTGGAAGCCACCATGCTCACCTTCAACAACGGCGAGGCGGATATTCTCGTCTGCACCACGATTATCGAATCGGGGCTGGACATTCCCCGCGTCAATACGATTCTGATCGAAGACGCACAAAAGTTCGGTCTGTCGCAGCTTTACCAGCTCCGGGGTCGGGTCGGGCGAGCGGGCATCCAGGCCCATGCGTGGCTGTTTTACCCGAAACAGAGCCAGCTTACAGAAACCGCCCGCCAGCGCCTCCGCGCCATCCAAGAATTTACCCAGCTTGGCTCTGGCTATCAGTTGGCCATGCGCGATATGGAGATTCGCGGCGTGGGCAATCTGCTGGGCGCAGAGCAGTCGGGCCAGATGGATGCGATCGGCTTTGACCTGTATATGGAAATGCTGGAGGAAGCCATCAAGGAAATTCGCGGCCAGGAAATTCCCCAGGTGGACGATACGCAAATCGACCTGCGCCTCACCGCCTTCATCCCCGCCGACTATATCCCCGACCTGGATCAAAAGATGAGCGCCTATCGCGCCGTCGCCGCTGCCCAGACCAAGCAGGAATTGACCGAGATTGCGGTGGATTGGAGCGATCGCTATGGCCCCATTCCCCCCGCCGCGCTGCAACTGTTCCGCGTGGTAGAACTGAAGCAAATCGCTAAGAAGCTGGGCTTCTCGCGCATCAAGCCCGACGGCAAGCAGCACATCCTGCTAGAAACGCCGATGGAAGAACCCGCCTGGAACCTACTAAAGGACAAGCTGCCCAGCCACCTGCAACCCCGCTTTGTCTACACCCCCGGCAAAGTCACCGTCCGCGGACTGGGGGCCCTCAGCGCCGACCTCCAGCTAGAGAACCTGATCGACTGGCTCAGCCGGATGCAGGGGGCCTTGTTGGAGCCGAGCTTGGTTTAGGGATTGATATCAAGTCTAAGAAAGCTGCTATCGCATACAATGGCGGTCATTTCTGTTGCATGACTTGTATGTCTGGAGGGGAAAATATTAAATGTCCGTTAACTTCGATAGCGTGATCAACGCTTCAAGCTCTGAAGAAAGTTTCTTACAAGTCTTTCAAGATGCTTTCTCACAGCAAGCCCATCCACTCCTTGAAGCGCATCGAACGATTCTCACAGCCTGCTATAGAAATCCAGGACTTTCTCCAACCCTAAAAGCCCATACACCAGAAATGTTAGCCAAGACTTGGTTAAAGAAATATAACGATAGCTATAACAGTCGAATTTCCAGACGACTCTCGAAACCCCTAGGTACAGTCGCCGATCCAATCGTCAGTATCATCATCAATGCTCGATTGCCAGGATTAACAACAGAACAGCTCGAGCAAATCAAATATGCTCATAGGCTATCGATGTCTGCCGAAAACATCCAGGGACTACTGTTAGAAGAATTTTTAGCTGAGCAGCTTGCTGATTACGGTTGGTACTGTTGTTGGGGAGAATCGGTTCGGCACGTAGATTTTTGCAATGTCGATGGCTCTCTTTTGCAGGTCAAGAACCGAAGCAACTCAGAAAACAGTTCATCCTCTAGAGTAAGGATTAATCGACCCATTGAAAAATGGTATCGGGTTGATGCTAGAACGGGTTCCTACCGATGGTCTTATTTCAATGACAAGTACAGTACGGATCGATTTTCAGAAGAAAATTTTGTTACTTTTGTTCAACGCATTTTGTTAGCTAACCCAAATGCCCTCGCTATTGAATTAAATAATCCTTGGCAGGATCTATCAGGGTTATCAAACTAAGTTGAGAGATAGCTGCTTTACTGAGGATTCTTCAAAACAACCCATCTCCTTCATCCAATTGACATCATCCGTTTTGTGGTAGCGGGAATACGGGAAATCTGGGTAATTTAGAGGCTGCTCACCCTTTAAATGAGATAGCAACATCCTGGCGATCGCCCTTCCTAGAGAGCAAGGTACAGCATTGCCTACTTGTCGATATTGATCGAGTAAGGTGCCTGCAATAATCCAATCGTCTGGGAACTCTTGAATACGCTTATATTCTTCAATGCTAAGGGGTCTATCTTCCTCTGGATGCGCTAGATCAGTCGCAGGCATAGCTGGATGGGTAACCAAGGTTGGGGCGGGCTTATCCCACGCTAGCCTGCGGTAAAAACCCGTCTTTCCCCCTCCCGCATGATAAGAAGCTCCTAGCGCTTCTTGATGTAGTTCTTCTGGCAAGTCTCGCCAGTATTGTCCTGGCTTTAGCAACTTGTAATACTTGAGCCGTTTTTCAGGAAACTTGACAAAATGATGTCCATCTTCAGGTAGTCCTTGTAAGGCTTCTCGTAAGCTTTTCCAGGTTGGCAATCCGTACAGACCTTTTTCTGAATGAGTGGGGGTGAGGTAAGGAAGTTTCTCGCCATCCCGACTACAAGCAATGACGACCCTTTCCCGTTGCTGCGGCGCTCCAAAATTAGCAGCATTATACAAATTAAAAGAGATACTGTACCCAGCCTCCCTGAGCCGTTGAGCAATAAAGAGCAGGGCACCGCCTCTCTGCTCATCTTGAGACAATGGCGGAAAATTTTTTCCTCGCATTTCATGAGGTCTGTGCTTCAACGGAGCAGACAGTAATCCTCGAACATTTTCAATAACTGCAAATCTCGGCTTCAACTCAATGATTAAATCAATAAACGTCAAAAAGACATTACCTCGCTCGTCATTGAATCCTTGACGTTTGCCTGCACTGCTAAAGGCTTGGCATGGAGGCCCGCCAACGATAACATCAATTTCGTCGGTCGAACTCAGCCCTGCCTTTTCTCGAATTTCTGAGGCTGAGTAATCTCGAATATCCCCGATCAACGCTATATCGGGTCGATTGATCTCAATTGTTTTTCGAGCGGCTGTATCGACTTCGCAAGCCAGTAGAACCTGGATGCCTTCCTTTTCTAGTCCTAAGTCCAAACCCATGCAACCAGAAAAAAAACTCAAGGCTCTCAGATCGGTTTTTTTAAACGAGCGTCGCCCATGATCAGGAATGCTTAAGCTTGTATCTTCTCCTTTGATTCGGTAGTTTTGAACGGACTCTGATGCGACAATCCACCGGCTGCTAATCCGTTCCCCTCTGATTTCGCCATACCGGAGCAGTTGACGAACATATTGCTCTGAGCAATTTAGGATTTCAGAGGTTTCCTTTACGGAGAGGTACTGGGTCGCCATGCTTTCGGAAGCGAAACTGAAACTAGGTACCCATACTATCGCCAGGGTAACGGGCTTGCAAGCATTCTGAACTAATGTTCTTGGCTCATCACCTGTGGACGAGGGAATGATGTTTTGGGAAGCGCCGCACCGCCGCGCCAGTCCTTTTTGCTGGGGCCATCGACGGTGGGCTAGGTGGCGGTGATAGAGTGAACCGGAGTCATCAGCCCTTGAGGAGGTTGCGATGGTTTGGCTTGGGAATGGGGAGATTTTGGATTGGGGATTTTGGATTTTGGATGGCGGGGATGCCCTGCTAAAATCCAAAATCCAAAACCCAAAACCCAAAATCCTCTTTATCTGTTCTTACTCATTCGCGCCAGGGTTGCTCCGGACTTCACGGTGTAGGCAGCGCAGCACTTCGCCGGGTTGCTCGGCATTGAGGACGATGCCGTTGGGCGGAAATTCCAGGGCGCGAGTCCACTCAAAGCGTTCGGCATAGCGGAGCAGGTGCAGCCGGTCAATCGCCATCTGTGCGTCTTCGGGCAGGCCGATGATGCAGTGGCGCAGGCGGCGACGGTGGGGCAGTTCGCAGGTGAGCGGGGGCAGCGAAAACTGGGTCGCCTCCGAGCGTGGGGACGACCAGGTGTATTGGATTGTCAGCATTTGGGGTTTCCTCCTTGGAAACGAGGTAGGGAAACCCCGAAAAGATGGCCGCCCAAACGACGCAAAGCAGGTTTCAAGGCGGCCATACAATAGGCAAAGCCCTGAGACAGCTCACTCTGTCCTGGGGTCAGGCGTTGGTAGGTGTTGGCGCATCTACCAATGCCGTAATCGACGAACCGGCCAAATTTTCGGGGAGTGAAGATAAGCTGCGTCTTGGAAAAATTACAGCTTGATGGACGATTGTAGTCGATACGCCCGATGGGCGCAAGCAAAATTTTGGGCCTTGCTGAATTCAAGGATGAATCAGTTGTGGGATGGGCACTTTGCCGAACTTGAGGTGGTGGAGTCGCTAACGCATCGAGTGCTTTAGCCTGTCTATGAACTTGGAATGACGATGCAGGCGAGCAAGATGATGCCTCAAGCGGCTGACGAGCTACAGGTACTCTGCCAAAAAATCGAGGGCATCGGCGGCATCTGCACTGAAGGGGTCGTCTTCCCAGCAGGGGGCAGGCAACAGCAACGCCAGGTTTGCCAGCACGTCCGCTTCAATTTCATCCAGATTTTTCACTGCAAACCAGTCTTCTAGCGCCTTCAGGTCGCGATCGCGCAGAGGAGCCAGCGTTGGCGTTTCAACAGGCGGGACGATCGGCAATTCAGGCAGGGGTGCAAGCCTGCTTCCTGGCTCTACCCTTGCCAGCGCTACGTCCCCATCGGGCAGTCGCACGGCGGGTGTTGTGCCCACAGCCTGCCGACGAGCCACGCGCTTGCGGGTGAGGGCACGCGCACTGAACTCCAACAGTTCTGCCAGAGACGGGTCGGCGTTGTCGTGAGGGGAGGTGAGGAACATGGAGGGTGTATGGGAGGAGGAGGGAGGAGGAGTGGAACAGGAGAGATGGCGAAGCAGCGCAGGCTGATCTGGTGCGCGTGTGCGTCTGTGTATGTTTGTCTGTGTATGTTTGGCGGGTGGTGAAGTTGGGGTGCAACGAGCTAGCGCGATCGCGCTCTGTTCGACCGGGCTATGCAACCGGAACACGCAAGCAGGTTATGCAACTGGGAACAGCGTTTCAGCAGGAACAGCGCGACTGGAAACAGCGTTTAACTTAGTCTGTCGGGATTCCGAACCCAGGCCAACCGACCTTATGCTGAAATGCCTGCATAGTGTCCTGAAAATCAGGCAATGCGAGCCTGCGGGCACTTCAGAAGTATTGGGTTTGCAGACTGAAGACTGGCAGAGTGCGATCTCCCAGGTGAATTAATTGAACTGGGACTAAGCAGATCCTGAGTATCAGAAGCAACCAGAATCAACAGATTCTTGAATCCGCGAGATAGCAAAAGTTGCTACTGCTTAAACCAGATTTTGGCTTCAGCAATGCTGCGGAAATTTGAGAAACACCCTATTTCTTGAAGATACGAAAAAATCCGGAAAGTTGCCAATTTATTTACAGATCGTTGACGGTTATGCAATAAGGCTGGAGCGTTACTTCAAAGACCTCGGCAAAAGACTGGGCGATCGCCCCTTGCACCTCCGCCACGGTAATCTCTGGAATCCAGTCGGCCAGGCAACCCACCGGGCGATCGCCAATGCCGCAGGGCACAATCACCCCAAAGCCACGCATCTCCGGGCACACGTTTAGTGAAAAGCCATGCATCGTCACCCAGCGGCTCACCTTGATGCCGATTGCGCCGACCTTGCGCCCATCCACCCACACGCCCGTCAGCCCGTCGATCCGGCCGCCTGCCAGTCCAAACGGGGCGATCGCCCGGATCACTACCTCCTCCAACTGCCGCAAATACCAGTGCAAATCCTGCCGATAGCGCCGCAGGTTCAAAATTGGATAGCCCACCAGTTGCCCTGGACAGTGATACGTCACTTCGCCACCGCGCTCGACTCGGTGAATCTCTGCATCCGTCCGCTCAAGATCAAACTTCACAAAATCTAGCGTTGCCCCCTGCCCCAGCGTGTAGACGGGTGGATGCTCCAGTAAAAGCAGCAGGTCTGGGGAATCGGGCTGCTGGATCAGGCGATTGACGTGCGATCGCTGCCATTCCCAGGCCGTTTTGTAAGGTACAAGTCCCGCTTCCCAAAGCCAGCAAATACGGCTGGATAGTTGATTTACCCGTTGATCTACCAAAGGACTTATCCTGCCCAAAAGCGACAGTCTGCACCTGCCAACAAATCAAGAATCATCACAGCTTGCAAAGCATTATGTAACGAATCCGTCGTCCAGAATACAAGGTGCTAGGGTGAAAATATACCCACTACAACAGGGTAATTGAATACCCACCATTAAGGGGAGGAAGCTCTATGAAGCTTGTCATCCAGGGCAAAAACATTGAGATCACCGATGCACTCCATGAATACGTTCGTCAGAAAGTTGAAAAGGCAGTCAGTCATTTCCAAAACCTGACGACCGAAGTGGATGTGTGTTTGTCGGTAGCTCGCAACCCCCGGATTAACCCTCGACAAACGGCTGAGGTGACGATCTACGCAAACGGCGCGGTGGTTCGTGCCGAAGAAAGCAGCGAAAACCTCTACGCCAGCATCGACCTCGTGGCGGACAAAATTAGCCGCCAGCTCCGCAAGTTCAAAGAAAAGCGGAACACACACACACCCATCCGCACGGCTGAGGTGTTGCCCTATCAACCCGTTGATGCCGACTTGCTCGCCAATCGCGAACCCGAACTGCCCTCGGAGGTGGTGCGAAGCAAGTATTTTGCCATGCCGCCAATGACCATCGAGCAGGCGCTAGAACAGCTTGAGCTGGTAGATCACGATTTTTATATGTTTCTTAACGCCGAGACGGGCGAAATCAACGTGATTTACGAACGCAATCACGGCGGCTATGGCGTGATTCAGCCGCGCCGCACCAATGGCCACCACCCTGCCGAAAATGGCAACGGCAAAGCCGCTCAAAATGGCACCAAAGCCTACACGCCTTCGACGACTGCTTCGGTTCATAGAGGAACCTAGACGGCAGGGTGCGTTGACCCATGCCTATTCGTTCGCTTAAATTCCGGCAGTCTGAGGGTTACTAATCACTTCGACTGACCGCCCTTTAACAAAAAACGGGAGTCCAGCGGTTTCGCTTGGCTCCCGTTTTGGTTTTAGCAGAACCTGCGCCCTTGAAGCCCGCAGCCATGACCTCACCAAGCACCTGAAAGAGCAAGCAACATGGGATTAGACCGATTTTGGACTTGCGATTTTGGACTGCTAATCAAGCACCTGTGGGGCTGCTGGAAATTTCATCTGTATCGCCACTTAGGAGGATTGGTATCAACTTGGTTGGTGAAGTGCTCAGTCTAGTACGTTAGTCATAACTCTATGTCCAAACTTTATTTGAGTCCTTACGTAGCGTCCCTGAAAAGAGGATACGTATACATAACTAGCCTATGTGTATAGAAGCACTTCATGATGCCTCCATAAAAGCACCGTGAATTTTCCGTAAAGACCTGGGGGTAGGAGTATCAGACTCTTTTGCGATTCAGTTAATCTACGCTCTACAAAGTAAATTCATACACGGGTCGGGAACGATAAAGATTTAGTGGACTGACCAGATACCTCTTTCTGTCCGTAGTTACACGGTCTAAGTTGTACGTATATGCAGTCGTTTCTTAAAAAGTTTAAGAAGTCAGCTTGGTTACTGTCCAATTCTGAGGTGAGTGGTTTCACTGAGGTAGGCGCAGATGGCTCCTGAGGTGGTGCCAGTGTACCAGTCTTTTAGGCTCGTCAAGTGTCTAACCGATCTCAGGCAATATGGTGTTCCAACGGGTGCTGAAGTGTACTTTGACGAGCGTTTTAGTCCCGCTCTGTTCTGTTGATTCGGTTCTGGGTTCGTCGGCAGAGTGTCTCTTGTACCAGAGTTCGGGCTTGTTGCCTTATCGACTTTGGTCTTAACGCCTGGTTTTGGGTGCATGGCTGCTCTGGTCTTGGGTGAATGATTTGGGTGCATATCTTGGGTGCATGTGTTTCGGTTACGTTTGAGTGTTAGCTGGAGATTCAAAAGAGATGGTTTCCATAAAATCCCTCTCGCTCGGTTCGGCATCTAGAACCCTATCCGACTTGCGATCGCCCGCCTTTACTCAACTCCGTCGAGGTGTGGCAATTGGCTGGGTGCGGATGCTCAGTTTGCTCGTGTCGGATGGCGCTGCGATTTTACTGGCTTGGGGGCTAGCGGTTTCTCTAGGAACTGAGTTGGACTCCCCTTGGAGCAGTTTAGGCCGCTACTCCTTCTTGCCGCTCATTCTGGCGGTCAAGCTGGGAGTCATGATTTCGCGAGGGCTATACGGTTCGGGGCTGCCCCGTCGAGACTATCTGGGAGTTGTCAAAGCGCTTTCGCTGGCGGAAGGGCTGCTGCTGCTGATTGCCTTCCTCTACGAGCCAGATCGGTATGTCTCGCGCTCGACGTTTCTGATTTCCTGGTTCCTGAGTGTGGCATTTGTATGCGGTGGTCGGTTCTTGATTGACCGAGGCACTGAGATCGTTCGCAAGCGCGGTGCAGCTTGCTATCCAGTGTTTCTAATCTGTGATGATGATGAGCAGCAGCGAAATATTCAATTGATTGAAAAAGAAAATCGTTATCGCCTGATGGGGGTGGCGAGTGCCCGTGCTCTAGACCGACGCAATCGAGATGAAACGATTCGACGAGTCCGAGAGCTTGGCATCGCAGAGTTGTTTGTTTCTTGGACTTCGATTCAAAACCGACTCCACCTTTGCTGGCATTTTCAAACGGCGGGTATCACACTTCGTATCTTGCCAGGTGAGATTGCCTCCTCGTTTCCCAAGTCTCAGTTTCGGATGATGGGTGAGTTGCCGACGCTGACGCTGGAAGCGCCAGTTCTGGTCGGCAGTGATTTTTGGGTCAAGCGGTTCTTTGATTTCTGGGGCGCGGTAATCGCCATTCTGGTGTTTTCTCCGCTCTACATTGCGATCGCCCTGCTGATTCGGATGGATTCTCCGGGGCCCATCTTCTTCCGGCAAACCCGCGTTGGGCTGCATGGCAACAAGTTCAAGGTCTGGAAGTTCCGCACAATGGTGCAGAATGCGGCTCAGCTTCAAGCCGTGCTAGAGGCGCAGAACGAGATGAAGGACGGCGTGCTGTTCAAGATGAAGGACGACCCCCGGATTACGCGAATCGGCAAGTTCCTGCGTCGCTATAGCCTGGATGAGCTACCGCAACTGTTTAATGTGCTGGTGGGTGAGATGAGCTTCGTGGGGCCGCGCCCCCTGCCTGTGCGAGATGTTGAGCGCTTTCAAGAGCGCCACTTCATTCGGCAAGAGGTGCTGCCTGGGATTACGGGGCTGTGGCAGGTTTCAGGGCGTTCGGATATCACCGATTTTGAGAAGGCCGTGCAGCTTGACTTGATCTACATCACCAACTGGTCGCTCTGGCTTGACTTAAAGATTCTGCTGAAGACGGTTCAGGTGGTTATTGGCAAGAGCGGTGCTTACTAAGCCCTCTCTGAGCGTTTGAGAAAAGCTTGCGATCGCCTGTTTTCAGCATATTTTTGCAGCCTATTAAAGGCTATACAACTTAAGCGGGAGGGCACAATGCTCTCTCGCTTCTTCTTATTTCTTCTTATAACGGCTCTCCTGGAGATTATGGCTCTCCTGCGGCGCTTAAGCGTTTATTCACTGCTGAGTAAATAAACTTCGCCCTGTTCGTCTCCGTCGATCACAATGCTCTCAAACATCAGCCTGCCCCGCACGGTTCGCTGCTCTCCAGACTGAACAGATCTGTCTGTCGATAGAACCCAGATGCTGCCTGTGTTGTCTTGCAGTTCATACAGCAGCGCATCTACAAGCGGAGCGCGATCGCCCACCACGCCCGACACTCGGACTGGCACGCTGAAAACAAACGGCATCCGCTGCACCGAGCGAATCGAAACCGGAATGCCCACCCAACTGAGGGCCGCAAATCGCAGCGGCGTGAACAGCAGCAGTGCTATTACAATGCCTAGCAGCACTGCCAGAAGATAGGAGAGCGATCGCCGTTGAGTCACGGTTGGGGAGTGTGGGAGGATTGGCCGATGAGACTGCTGATATCCAATGATCCGATTTCCAAAGCAACCATGCGAGCCACGGGCATTGTGCTGGTATTTGTGGGTGGGCTGCTGCTGTTGCAAGCCTGGAACGAAGTGCAAGCGTCAGGGCAGCGAAGTCGAACCTTTTGGCAGGATATGGTTTTAGGGAGCGCGTTTGCGGCGCTGGGGGTGTGGCTGATCGTGTGGGGGGTGCTGAGATAGCAGACTGGTCGCCGAGGCTGTAGGTTGAAACGACTGACACACCCTGCGCCACAGAGGATGCCTTGGCCCCCGCTGGCGAATTTCTAGAACGCGCTCACTCAGGCGACGGCGGTGATCGGCAGGAATGCCAAACAAGAGGGCGTAACTTTGCCAAAGCAGGGTTGAAACCGTGAGGCTAGCGCAGAGAATTAGCCCAGTGGCGGCCAGGGGATGGTAGATCAGCCCGTAGCGCACAGCAGTCCAGGTGAAATATTGCCGCCAGAGCGCAATTTCATCGCGCAGGTGCCAAAGAGAGAGCGGCACGACCGCCAGCCACAACAGCCTCAGCCACCGCCAGCGCATGTTCATCCAGTGCTGATGCAGCCGCTCCACTTCAGCCTGAAAGTCTGAATCTGTGGGAAAGGGATCTGGCTGGGCCGCAGGTTTTTTCCAAATCGGTTTGGGCCACATAGAAGCCACGTCTGAGAAGCTACATCAAAAAAGCCATTTCAAAAAAGCCATTTCCAAAAAAGCCATTTCAAAGCCATATCTAAGTAAAACTGTGTCGGCGCTGTCTAGATGCCCTGGGTGGTCAGGCATCTTCTGGGTTGGGAGTAATGTCTAGCGGGCCGTCGGCAACGGGTTCTGGCTGGGCGATCGCCCGTCCCGTCCGCTCTCGCCAAAAGGCCAGCAGCGTGCTGGCGATAAAAATACTGGAATAAGCACCTGCTACAAATCCCACAATCAGCGCCAGGGCAAAGTATTTCAGCGTTTCTCCACCAAACAGGAAGATTGCCACCAAGCTCAAGATGGTGGTCAATGTCGTGTTAATGGAGCGGGTTAGGGTTTGGTTTACCGCTTCGTCTACGATGTCGTTGATGTGGCGGCCCGGGCTTTCCTTGATGCGCTCCCGGATGCGATCGTAAATTACCACCGTATCATTCACCGAAAAGCCCACAATCGTCAGCAGCGCCACAATAAACAGGCTATCCACCTCCAGCCCTGACACCAGACCCAGAATCGAAAACAGCCCCAGCGTCACCAGCACATCGTGCAGCAGTGCCACAATCGCAAACAGAGCATAGTCGAACTGGAACCGCAGGCTGAGGTAGACCATAATGCCCGCAAAGGCCGCCAGCAGCGCCAGCAGCCCCGATGTGAAAATCTGCCGACCGAGCGTGGGTCCCACGGTGTCAATCTGGGTTGCAGCAGGGTCAAATTTGCCCAGCTTGGCCTCCAGGGCTTGCAGGAGTTCGGTTCGCTGTTCCACATTCAGCGTCGAAGTGCGAATCAGCAGGGCATCTTGCTCGGTTCCTAATACCTGGATGCTGCTGCTTGCTAGTCCCTGTTCTGCCAGAACAGACCGCACCGTTGCTGGATCGATGGGCTGCTCACAGGTTTTCTCGCGGGCGCAGGCCAGCTCTAGCTGGAGCCGGGAGCCGCCCACAAAGTCGAGGCTAGGCCGCAGCGGCGCACCAAAGTTTTGCCAGGAGATCAACATCGCTGCCAGTCCACTGAGGATGAACGCGGCAGAGATCGCCCACCAGAGGTTGCGCTGTTTGATGACGTGCAGTTTCATGGAGTTGCCTTTGCCAGACGTGCGGCAGAAATGAACGGCAGAGCGGAGCCTTGTTTCGAGAAATGCTCAAACCTTCTCAGGTCGAAGAGGGCCGAGCCGAGGGGGAATTGGACACGCCGGGGCTATAGTAGCTGGGCTTCCGCAGGCTGGGAACCGACAGCGCAGTGAGCAGCAGCGTGCGGGTACAGGTCAGCGCGGTAAACATGCTGACGACCACGCCAATGGCCAGCGTTAGGGCGAAGCCTTTGACCAGGCCCACCCCCAGCCAGAACAGGGCAGCACAGGCAATTAGCGTGGTGACGTTGCTGTCCAAAATGCTGGAAAAAGCACGATAGAAGCCAGATTCTACGGAGCGGTAGAGGGTTTTGCCAGACCGCAATTCTTCGCGGGTGCGCTCGAAGATCAGCACGTTGGCATCCACCGCCATGCCGATGCTGAGGATAAACCCGGCAATCCCTGGCAGCGTGAGCGTGACGTTGAGCAGGTTGAACAGCGCCAGGGTGAGCAGCGCGTAGACGACCAAAGCAATATCAGCTAGCAGACCCGGCAGGCGGTAATACACCACCATAAAGATGAGGACGAGAATGAGGCCGGCGATCGCCGCATAGATACTCCGCTGAATGCTGTCGCGGCCCAGAGTTGCGCCGACGGTGCGGTTTTCGACAATTTCCACCGGCACAGGCAGCGCCCCACTCCGCAGTTGCAGCGCCAGTTCCCCGGCCCGCTGTGCGTCAAAGCCGCCGCTGATGCTGGCGCGGCCGCCGACGATGCCCGTTTCGGCATATTTCACGTCTACGGTAGGAGCGCTGAGCAGATCGTCATCTAGGAAAATGCCCAGGCTGCGGCCTGTGCCCGCTACGGCTTTGGTCATTTCGGCAAATTTCTGGCCGCCCTCCTCGTTAAATTCCAGCCCCACTTCCCAGGCGTTGCCGCTGATGGGCTGGGCGTAGGCGTTTCGCAGCATGTCGCCCGTCAGCCCTACTTTGTCGAACAAGCTGGCGATCGCCTGGTTGCTGCGCTCGATGGCGGCTCGGTTTTCGGCCAATTCTGCCGGGTCTGCGTTGTTAATTTCTAGATTCGCCTGCTGCACGAGCAAGCCTTGCAGCACTTGATATTCTGCCCGAAGCTGGGCCTCTGTGCCCTGGCGCTGTTGGCGAAAATCGAGCTGGGCCGTGTCGCCCAACACTCGCTCTGCCTGGGCCGGATCGCTCACGCCCGGAAGCTGCACCAAAAGCTGCGTGTCGCCCACCGTCTGCACCAGCGCCTCTGATACGCCCAGCCCGTTGACCCGGCGTTCTACCACCGCCCGCACGCTCTCCATCTTCTCTGGGGTGATTTCGGGCACCTCTGCAGTGGGGCTGACCTGGAGCGTCAACTGTGACCCGCCCCGCAAATCCAGACCCAAATTCAGCGGTCGCTGCGTCAGCAAAACCGCCGCGGCGATCGCCAACAGTAAAATCAACGCCAGGAGAGAACGCTGTCTGCCCATGCTTTGTAGCTCATACGACAATCGCTATGATAGCCGGATTTGGGGAGTGTTGGGGCGTTAGCGCCTTGGGGTGGAACTGTGGAAATCGAGGATCATGCTGTCCTGCCATTCCCTCTGCCCTTCCAAACGCGATCCACTTGCCGATCTGCCCGCACCTCCACCACCCAATCCACTTGCTCAGAATCCCGCAGCAGCGGCGGGTAAAACAGCGCAGGATGGAGCGATCGCCAGAAATATTCCACGAACTGGTCGATTTCGGCATTGCTCATGCCGGGGCGGCCAGCGGCAGTCATGCGATGTTCGGCTTGTTTGCGCCACTGCTGGCTGAGGCGATAGTCTTCGGGGCGCAGCACGATCAGCCCGTCCAGCAGGTTCCAAAGCGGCAGATAGTCTGCTAAGCGGGTATTGCAGTCGCGGGCAAAGGCTCGGTCGGCGGCGGTGAGAATGGGCGGTGGCGCGTCGTCGAAGGCGGCTGAGTCGATGGGTCGCAGCCCGACAAACCAGCCTTCAAACAGCACCAAGTCTGCACCGGAAACTGGCTCTGGCGCAGTGCGATCGCCCTGGCCCTGGTGCAGCGATTTGTCGAACCGGGGCAGCAGCACAGGACTGTTGCCCTGCCGCAGGGCTTGGAGCGTCTGAATTCCCAGATCCACATCGTGAGTGCCGGGGGGGCCACGCCAGCGCAATCGCGGATCGACCTGCTGCAACCGCTGGCGATCGCCCCAGGTTTTGTACAAGTCATCAATCGATAGGCATACCACCCGCAGCCCGTCTGCTTCCAAAATGCCGCGCAGCAGCCGCGCCAGGGTCGATTTGCCCGTGCCCTGGCCGCCCAAGATGCCCTGAATCAGAGGGCGCGAGTGCAATCGCCAGCGCTGCTTGAGCCATTCTGCCAGTGGCAGCCACAGACCCCACAGCAGATCTAGGGGCACTGCGTCCCAGCCGAGTTCATCCTGGCAAAGGGGGGCGATCGCCCGATACGCCTGTTGAAATTGTTCGGCTTGGGTGATCATCCAGTCATCTAACTGGGCTTCGGCAAGCCCAAACTGCTCAGGTCGCCAGCCCCGTGCCAGCCAATCTGCCCTCAGCAACGAAACCGCTGCGGACGGATCGGAACCCTGCCGATGAAACGGTTCGTCAGCGAGTCGCGCCAGGAGATTCTGGAATGGAGCGTTCTGAGTTGCCACGATGCGTCCTGCCAAAGCTCGGCTGCGCCTCAGCTGCCCAGCTTGAAGGCTTCCAAAAACAGTCCGTAGGTCAGCCCCATTTTCATGGCGTTTAGCATCTCTGACACGATGGACGGGCGCGGGCGGCCGTTGACAAGCTGCGATCGCCGCTGCCAATACACAAAGCGACTAATCGTCTCCGTCATCACCACCATCAGGGCTGACACCAAAATGTCCCATTCCGAAGTTGCTCCGGCTGTGGTGGCCACCGCCCCCGCCAGAAAATTTCCCAGCAGCAAACTCATCACCACCAGCGAAATCCGCCGCCAGGGATTGAGCAGCCATTGGTCAAACTGGCCCAGCGTACCGTTGAGGAGGCGAGTCAGGCGAGTGTCCTGCATTTCTGGGGATTGGGGATTAGGAGTTGGGGATTAAGGCACGATGTGAAACTTTCAATCTGCCCTCATCCCCCGACCCCTTCTCCCAGGTCGGGAGAAGGGGAGCAAGGGAAGCTTGAAGTCCCTCTCCCGTTCTGGGAGAGGGATTTAGGGTGAGGGGGATCGGCAAAGTTGCACATTGCGTGGATTAAGGCAGCTCGACGGAGGTGGGTTTGGCGACATGGGGCAGACCCCAGCCCAGTTTCTCGCGGAGGACATGGAAAAATTCCGGTGGCTTTAGCCGCACAAACTTGGCAGGATAGGGCGATCGCTGCACGCGCACCCGGTCTTCAGGACACACGTAGCAGCCTGCGTTGCCGTCCACGACCATCACCAGGCGATCAGGATTGGCTGCGTAGATTGTAACGGGTTCTGTGGCAGAAAAAACCAGGGCGCGAGAGGCCAGCGAATGCGGGCAGATCGGCACCAACTGCATCACGGCTACGTCGGGCGTGATCACCGGGCCGCCTGCCGACAGCGCGTAGGCGGTGGACCCCGTGGGGGTCGAGAGAATAATGCCGTCGGCGGCGATATCGACGGGCGCGTGGCGGCCCACTTCCACCTCGAAGTGGCACATGCTGGTCAGCGGCTCTCGATGCAGCACCATCTCGTTCAGGCAGAGCGCCTCCCAGGCCAGCACGTCCTTTTGAAACAACTGAACCGTCAGCATCAGGCGCTCTTCGATATCGTAGTCCTGCGCCAAAATTGCCTCAATTGCCTGAGGAAGCTGGTTCAAATAGGTTTCGGTCAAGAAGCCCATGTGCCCCGTGTTGATGGCCAGCAGCGGGATGCCGTGGGGAGCCACCTGCCGGAAGGCCGCCAGCACCGTGCCATCTCCGCCCAGCACCACCGCCAGCGCCATGTCTTCGTCAAACCCGGTGGGGGCAAGACTGGCGATCGGCGTATGACACATGGGCCGGTTTGGCTTGGAATATCCCAGGATGCCGCCCATTCCGGTTGCCAGGTGTACCTCCCAGCCATAGCCTGCAATTTTCTCGCTCAGTTCCTCCGCAATGCGGCAGGCCACAGGTTTGATGTCGTTGTAGATAATCCCGATTTTGGGCACACTCAGCGTCCGGTTCTGGTGGTTGGGCAATCGTTGAGAGAAAGGGGCGCACCTAGAGTTGAGTCGGCGAATCTGGCGATCGCCCCCCAGACTGGCTCCGCAGCAGCGATGCAGCTTGAACCCAGGCAACACGCCTCTGCAAGAGCGGCCAAGAGCGACCAAAAGAGAGCTAGCCGAGATAGAGCTGCGCTCTAGGCTGACCCATCATTCCCTTACTATTTAGATTATGTCCAACCGTAGAAGTTTGCACGTTGCTGCTCAGGAGTTGGCAGGGGATGGGGCGATCGCCCCTGATACAGACTGATAATCCCAGCTAATGACCCCATGCGGATTCTCCAATCTCCCCAATTCTGCTTTGAGTTGCGACTTTTGTGAATACTTGTTACAAGTGAGGTGGTTTCGTTACAAATTCGTTACAAGAATTGGACGATCCGCTGCGGATGCCTCCAACCACCCTACTGCTGGATACCCTTTTAATAAAGCCTATGTTTGGCGGTTTTACTGGTTTCACACGCCCACTCAATACGGATATGGGTGAGCAGGTGCTGAATGCGGTTGCAAACCAGTCCATCCGCCACCTGTTCACGAGCAGCGAAGCCATCGATGTGCAGATCCGCTGCTTTCCCTCCAGCAAGTTGTTGCAGGGCAGCATCGACAGCTTCAAGATGCAGGGCCGCAACCTGGTGATTCGGCGGGATTTCCGGGTCGAAGAAATGTCGTTTACCACCGATGCCGTGTCGATTGACCCGGCATCGGCGCTGAGTGGGAAGCTCCGCCTAAAGCAGCCGACGCAGGCCGTGGCGCAGGTGATTCTGACAGAGGACGGGATTAATAAAGCTTTTGACGCTGATTTGGTGCGCCAGCATTTGGTGAATGTGGAGATGGAGGCGCTGACAAATCTATCGGGCGGCGAACCGGTGTCTTTTCGGGATGTCCATATTACCTTGATGCCTGAAAACCAGGTACATGTTGGCGCAAGGGTTGATTTGCCAAACCGGAAGGATCTGCCGATTAGCCTGCGGTCTACGATCGCCGTTGAAAAGCGCCGACAGATCCGCTTTCAAAATGCCGAGTTTGACCCAGCAGGGGTGCCTGAGGAGGGGCGATCGCTCTCTAAAATCGTCAGCCTTGCCTTTGCTGAGGTGCTAGACGGCATGGTGGATCTAGATCGGTTTGATCTGGATGGCGTGATGGTGCGGATTAACCGCCTGGAAACTCACGGCAAAAAACTGGTGTTTACCGGGTATGCTCAAATAGATCACTTTCCCGGTTCTGGGTAAAGTCGCCCTTTTTGCCCCGTTTCATGTCAATTCCTAACCTACTCGCCACGGGCGGTCTGGTGATGGTGCCGCTGCTGGGGCTATCGATCTTGGCGATGGCGCTAGTGCTAGAGCGGCTGGTGTTCTGGTGGCAGTTGACCCGCCAGCAGGATCGCGTCATCCAGGACACGCTGGCCCTCTATCGCCGCAGCCCCCGCGCCGCGTTTCAAAAGCTAGAGCAGCACGCCAACTTGCCTATGGCTCGCATTTTCCTGGCGGCGCTGGAGCTAGAGCAGGCCACGCCAGACGAGTTTCGACTGGCGCTGGAGAGCGCGGCCCAGGCAGAACTGCCCTTGCTACGACGGTTCAACACCGTCTTCGATACAGTGATCAGCGTTGCGCCGCTGCTGGGGCTATTGGGCACGATTCTGGGGTTGATCCAGTCCTTTAGCTCGCTGCGACTGGGCGATCTCGGCGGTACGCAGACCGCAGGGGTGACAGCGGGCATCAGCGAGGCGCTCATTTCCACCGCTGCTGGGCTGATTGTGGCAATTATCACGCTCCTGTTTGCCAACACGTTTCGCGGCCTATATCAGCGGCAGGTGGCGCTGATTCAGGAATACGGGGGCCAGTTGGAACTGCTGCACCGCCGCCGTCAGGAATATCGGAGTCCTCCCTATGCGCCTACCCAGTGAGCCAGATCCGCCGCCGTCGATCAACATTGTGCCGATGATTGACGTGATTTTTGCGATTCTCACCTTCTTTGTCCTGTCTACGCTGTTTCTGACGCGCTCCGAGGGGTTGCCTGTGAACTTGCCAGGGGCGGCGACGGCAGATCTGCAACCCCAGGAGCAAACCGTCGTCACGATTGACGCTAGCGGGAACCTGTCGCTAAACCGACAGCCGGTTACGCTAGACGCGCTGGATGCGGCGGTGCGTCAGCGGACGGACGGGGGCAATTCGCCGCTGGTGGTGATTAATGCCGACAAGGCTGTGCCCCACGGTCAGGTGGTGGCGGTGATGGATCGGCTGCGGGCGATTCCAAATGTGCGGCTGGCGATCGCCACGGAACGTCCCTAAGAATTTTGAGACAGATTGTGGGTTTTGGATTTTGGATTTCAGGCTTTGGAGGCAAGGAACTCATCGTAGGCGGCGTAAACGCCCTGGACGTTGTACCAGTTGAGGAACACGCGGGCGATTTCGAGCGCAAGCTGCGGTTTGCCCTGGTCAATCAGCCATTGCAGCAGGGGCGCGAGGGTGCGCTCGTTGAGCCGTCCGCCGAGAGACAGCACGCCCCACAGGATGCGGTGTAGCCAGGTCATCTGGATCATCAGGCGCAC
Source organism: Thermoleptolyngbya sp. C42_A2020_037 (assembly GCF_015272455.1). NCBI lineage: Bacteria > Bacillati > Cyanobacteriota > Cyanophyceae > Oculatellales > Oculatellaceae > Thermoleptolyngbya > Thermoleptolyngbya sp. C42_A2020_037. Next base: position 2,214 of record NZ_JACYLP010000046.1, on the reverse strand, counting down.
GTCCCAGGTGGGGTGCTTTTGATAGAACAACACGCCCATGCGGCCGCGCTGAATTTCTTTGTCAATCAGGTTGGGAATTTGGCTGAGGGCGAAGGGCGGATGCCAGTGATAGCCAACGGCTTCGGGGCATTTCACCAGGGTTAGACCCAGGTTTTTCAGGCGAACGCCCAGTTCTAGATCTTCCCAGCCGTAGAGCTGAAAGCGCGTGTCAAACAGCCCCGCTTGCTCCAGCCAGTGACGGGCGATCGCCACGTTTCCAGTGGCAAAGTACGCCGCCGAAAAATCCGTCACCTTAAATGGCTCAGCCGTCGGGTCGTCGAAATTGCAGGTATTGATCACGCGGCCGTAGGTAAAGAGGCGATCGCTCCCCAGCCGCTTTGCGCCTTCCGCCAGCGCCGCCGCGTGGGCCTGCAAGAAGACCTCCGTCACCACCAGATCGCTGTCGATAAAGATAATCGTGTCGCCTGTCGCTTTTTCTACGCCCAGGTTCCGAGCCGCGGCCGGCCCCTGGTGATCTTGCAGAAACAGGCGGACGTGCGGCAATGCTGCGGCGTTTGCCCGGAGCCAGCCGACGGTTTCATCTGTCGAGCCGTCATCTACGACAACGACTTCATAGCCTTCGATGGGGCTATTGGGCGGAATGACCTGCTGTTCGAGCGATCGCAGGCATTTTTCCAGAATCGGCTTGCGGTTGTAAGTCGGAATAACAACGCTAAAGAACACGCTTTCCCTCAGACAAGTTCTGAATCAGGCGGTGCAATCTCAATTCTCGATTTTGGATTCGCGATTGGATGTGCGATTTTGGATTGCCAATCAAGCTGTTGTTGGGCCTCTAGCAATTTCTTTCGCACGCCACCTGGGAGAATCGGACACCAGCCCCAGCAGCCTACGGCCGCCAGCACATCACTCTGAGCTTAGCGCAGCCGCCAGGCGACCTGTCCCAAATAGAGGACGCTTATTCCTGAATTCGCACACCGACCACCGGCGCATTGAACCGGAAGGTTTGTCCCTCCAATTCCAGCGGCGTGCCCACTTTCACCTTGTTGTTGCCCAGCACCGGCCCATCGTCCGTCATTTGGGCATCTCCGGCTAGGGTAATCATCATGTCCAGGGTGAAGTCCAACTCTGGACGCGGGTCGGGCAGCGAAATCACCGTGCCATCGGGCTGGGGAACCGCCACCGAGCGGGGAAGCTGCTTTACGCCCACCACGTCCAGTTCGCCATAGGGCTGGTTACGGATGATCACATTGACCTTTTTGCTCTCTTGCAAGGATTGCACCAGCGCCGCTGGATCGCTGACCGTTAGCCCACGCACAATGGTATCGACCTGCACGGGCTTGGTCTGTACGCCAAGCTGCGCCACCGAGGAACCCGACGTTCCTGGCACTAGAAAAACTGCCACCGCCACCAGCAGCATCACCAGCGCCGCGCCCAAATCCAGGATATTGACCTTGCCAAACAACCGTCCCTTCGAGTCCAGAATAGCCATGTCTGAAGCGTTCTAGCCGACGCAATACCAGGTTTAACCAAATTTTTGCTCCACTGCAAGTGCAGCGGACTCTGAAAGAGTAGCACGACGGGATGACGGTGGTGCAGCTAGGTAGTTGGAGGGGGAAAATATTTAGGCAGTCGAGGGACTTAAGACCTTGTTTGATGATTTGCGGGCATGAACCCGCTACGACTAGTCTGCCTGTATTTCGACAGTTGGGAGCATCTGCTCACCTTTATGCTGCACGGTCTGGAGCTACATATCTCGCCCAGCACCACTCGCCCAGTACCAACTGAGCCACCATACTGAGAGTTGCTGCTGCTGGCGCAGGACAATTGACGGGGGCGATCGCATCCAGTACAATCGTCCATCAAGCTGCCCGTTGGTTCCCTTCGACGCAGCCCACTTTCCCCCCGAAATTTTGGTCGTTTAGTCACCTACGGTGTCGGTAGATGCGGCAACACCTACCAACACCTGACCCCTCGACAGTTACCGCCTGTCTCAGGGCTGCGTCCATTGTAGGCCGCCCTGTCCCAGCGCTTCACCTCCGGGGGCGGCCAACATTTCGGGGTTTCCTACCCTACTCGTTTCCTGGAGGAAACCCCAAATGCTAACAATTCAATACACCTGGTCGTCCCCACGCTCGGAGGCGACCCAGTTTTCGCTGCCGCCGCTCACCTGCGAACTGCCGCGCCGTCGCCGCCTGCGCCACTACATCATCGGCC